>NZ_CAMPPT010000001.1:0-540211 GCF_946902305.1 Clostridium sp. Marseille-Q5894
CATAAAATTTATTCAAAAATAAAATCTTTCTTAATAATTTAATTTCAATAATAGTATTATCAAAAATAAAAGATGGTTTAATTATTATTAATCAAACCATCTTTTATTTATAACTTAAATTGATATATTCTTATTTTTTCATTTCCTTAATAACTTTTTGACGTGTAAATTCTTCTCGATCTTTTTCTTCTAATGCTTCTGTAATAACTTTAATTGTTGATTCAAAACGTGGAATTGAAATATTCTTTAAAGCATTAGCACGTTTTTGGGTTTTACGAATAGTATTCGCCAAACGATAAACACTATTTTCTACTTCAGCTAATAAAACAGTTAATTGTTTTACATTGTAGAAGCAATTATATGCATAATCTACCTTTGAATTAGAACGTTCAATATCATAAGCCATCTTTAAAGGCTGTTTATCATATGAAATCTTAGGAATTTCTACCCCCATAACACTACGATATGCAATCGAAATCCCATAATCTTCTGGTGTACTATTGACAATATCCGTAATTAATCCCATTGAAATATTAGCTTCCTGCAAAGCATCATAAGCTTCTTGATATGATGAAGTAATTTGATCACGAATAATTTTAACATCATCCAATAAAGTCATCATTTCCTTAATTAAAACATTACGTTTTTTATCCATTAGATTATATCCTAAGTTTGCAAGCTGCAATGATTTTTTCATTGCAATTAAATTACCCTTAGTCGGAACTACTTTCAAAGCCATAACTAATCACCTGCTTCTTGTAATTCTTTAATAATCTTCTTTTCTTTAATATTAAAACGTTCTAATGCTTTTTCATGATTATAGTATTGATCTAACAACGCATTATCCAAACGATCTAATGCCTCACGAGGTAGAACGGATACTAAATCCCAACCTAGATCCAATGTCTCTTCAATACTACGGTTAGCATTAAATCCTTGATTAATAAAATATTCTTCAAATAAACGACCAAAACTAATGTATTTTTTATCTATGTCTGATAATTCATCTTCACCAATAACCGATGTCAAAGAACGTACATCCTGAACATGGGCATAGCACGCAAATAACTGGTTTGCGATATCTTGATGATCAGATCGGGTATACCCTTCACCAATACCATCTTTCATCAAACGACTAAGTGATGGTAAAACTCCAACTGGAGGATAAATACCTGCTGAATTTAGATCAACATCCAAGGTAATCTGTCCTTCAGTAATATAACCTGTTAAATCGGGAACAGGGTGAGTAATATCATTATTCGGCATTGTTAAGATCGGAATTTGAGTTACTGATCCTTTAGCATCTTTAATGATTCCTGCTCTTTCATATAATGAAGCCAAATCGGAATATAAATATCCTGGGTATCCTTTACGTCCTGGAATTTCACCTTTACTAGAAGAGAATTCACGTAAAGCTTCACAATAAGAAGTAACATCACTATAAATTACTAGCACATGCATATCCTGTTTAAACGCTAAATATTCAGCAGCAGTTAAAGCACAACGCGGCGTTAAGATACGTTCGATAATTGGATCATTTGATAGATTCAAGAACATTACTACTCTTTCCATAACTCCAGCTTCTTTAAAACTGCGTTTAAAGTATTCAGCAACATCATTAGTAACCCCCATAGCCGCAAAAACAACAGCAAATCCTTTTCCAGATTCATCAGCAATTTTTGCCTGTTTAACGATTTGAACTGCTAAACGATCATGAGGTAACCCAGACACTGAGAAAATCGGTAATTTTTGACCACGAATCAAAGTGGCTAAACAATCGATTGAAGATATTCCTGTATTGATATAGTTACGTGGATAAACACGTGATACGGGATTTAATGGTAATCCATTAATATCCATCTCAGCTTCAGCATAAACTTCACCTAAACCATCGATTGGACGACCAGCTCCAGAAAAAATTCGTCCTAAAATTTCTTTTGAAACTGGTAACTCCATTGGTTTACCTAATAATTTTGTTTTAGTATTTTCAAGTGATAAGCCGTTCGTTCCTTCAAATACTTGAATAACAACTTTTTCACCTTCAATTTGAACAATTCGACCAGCTCGAGTTGTTCCATCTTTTAATTGTATTTCAACCATCTCATCGTATGAAGCACCTTTAACGTGGTCTAAAACAACTAATGGTCCATTAATTTCATTTAATCCTACATATTGTAGTGACATAATCATTTTCCTCCTACGCTACTGATTTAATTGCTTCATCAATATCCTGATAGTAAGTATCTAATTTATCGATATTATCATTAGGAATATCATATTTCATCTTAATAACTTGATCAAAGATACCTGTATCGACGATTCGTCTGACAACCTTACCTTGACTAACAGCTTCTTTACAACGCTTATTTAAGTATAAAATTACTTCCATCATTTTCAATTGTTTTTCCATTGGAACATAAGTATCATCTTTATGGAAAGCATTTTGTTGTAGATATCCTACTCTAACTACCTTAGCAACTTCAATAATTAATTTTTGATCTTCTGGTAACACATCTGGTCCCATCAATTGAACAATTTCATTTAACTTCGCTTCTTCAGCTAAGATATAAGCAATTTCCTGACGATCACTTACAAATTTTGGACCAACATTTTTACTATACCATTTTTCTAGATCATAAACATAATCACTATAACTTTGCGTCCAGTTGATTGCAAAATAGTGACGAGCATAAGCTAATGCTTTATCAAGAGCCCAGAAACAACGAACGAATCGTTTAGTATTTTGAGTAACTGGTTCTGAAAAATCGGCCCCTTGAGGTGAAACTGCACCAATGATCGATACTGATCCTTCTTTTCCATTCAATGTTTCCATGTAACCAGCGCGTTCATAGAATTGTGATAAACGTGATGGCAGATATGCTGGAAAACCTTCTTCAGCTGGCATTTCTTCAAGACGTCCCGAAATTTCACGAAGTGCTTCAGCCCAACGTGAAGTTGAATCCGCCATGATAGCAACATGATATCCCATATCACGATAATACTCAGCTAAAGTGATTCCTGTATAAATACTGGCTTCACGAGCTGCTACCGGCATGTTTGAAGTATTAGCAATCAGCACTGTTCTATCAGTAAGTGGTTTACCGCTTTTAGGGTCGATCAATTCACTAAATTCTTCAAGAACTTGTGTCATCTCGTTACCACGTTCTCCACATCCTACATAAACAATAATATCGGCATCACACCATTTTGCAATTTGATGCTGCGTCATTGTTTTACCAGTTCCAAAACCACCTGGGATAGCTGCGGTACCCCCTTTAGCAATTGGGAATAACGTATCAATAACTCGTTGTCCTGTTACTAAAGGAATTCCTATCGGTAATCTTTTTGTTACTGGGCGAGCTTGTTTGATTGGCCATTTTTGACATAATGTACATTCAATGATTTTTCCATTTTCATCTTCAATTTTCATAATTACATCATTGATCGTATATTGACCATCTTTAGCCACTTCAATAACTTTACCACTAATCAACGGGCTAACCATACATTTATGAACAATTAAATCAGTTTCTGGAGTTGTTGCGTAGATATCGCCACCTTTAACTTGGTCACCAGCTTTAACTGTCATTGTTACATCCCATTTTTTATTTACATCCAAAGAATCAACATTACTTCCTGCTCTAATAAATGCTCCAGATTCTTTTTCAAGAGCTTTTAAAGGACGTTCGATTCCATCGAAAATATTTCTTAAGATCCCAGGACCTAACGTTGCGCAAATTGGTGATCCGGTTGAAACAACTGGTTCACCAGGTTTAAGACCAGTAGTAGTTTCATATACCTGAATAGTAGTAAATTCTTTAGAAACAGAAATTACTTCCCCCATTAATGAATCATTACCTACATATACCATTTCTAACATTGAAAAAGAAACTGTATCTTTTACTTTTACAACGGGCCCATTAATTGAATAAATTACATCATTTTTCATATGTTAACCCCCTGTCTATTTAATCATTAATCCTGATGTTTTATAAAACCAGTCTTTTTGGTTTTCTAAAGCAGAGTCTAATGATTCGTCAACAACGACATTAGTAGCTTTATTTTCAATAATAAAACCACCTATCTTAATTTTATCGCTTACTTCAACTTCCAAATCCACACCATAAGCTTTTACTAATTCATCTTTATATCTCATATCTTCTTCTCTAAGTTCAAGAGTTGAATCTTCCATTTGATATAATTTACCAATCTTTTCGATATGCTCAATAAGATACTTTTGATAATCCTTACTAGCTACAAATGCAACTAATTTTTCTTTAGCTTCTTTAAAAATATTTGCTACATACTCATCTCTTTTAACAACTAATTTTTTAGTTTTTTCCTCTTGAGATAAAGAAGCCTCGACACTAGCACTAGAAGAAATCTCTACTAGTTCTTTAGCTAATAATGCCTCAGCATCTTTTTTAGCTTCAGCTTTAATTTGATTATAAGCCTCTTCTTCAAGTTCTTTAGCTTCAGCCAAAATCTTTTCTTCTTCTAGATTAGCTAGCCTTTCAATCTCTTCTTTCATATAAAGAAATACTTGTTCTTTCTTTTCCATAGCATTCCCTCTCTATAACTTCACACCAATTGCTTCAGAAACATATTTATCAATAGTCTCACCAATCTTTGATTCACCATGACGATCAGGAATTTCTACAAGCAACGGTTTTTGTTGTTTTAATTTAATTTCTGAAATAATATCAGGAGCAAGTTCAATCAGATTAGTAGTAATCAAGATGATTCCAATTGAATCATCTTTTAATTTTGTTTCCAATAGTTCTAGAAACTCTCTTCTTTTATGAACTACCTGTCCTTCGATTCCTACTAGCCTAAGTCCAATCTGAGTATCGACATTATCACTTATACAATAAAATCGCACAATAATCACATTCTTTCGATTAGATTTTGTTGATAATCAAAATTGAGATCAATAACCCGTAGATTGCAACCCCTTCACCTAAGGCTACAAAAATCAATGACTTACCAAAGTTCTTTTCATTTTCAGAGAATGCTCCAATTGCTGCAGGTGCTGCAGCAGCTACCGCAATCCCAGCTCCTAATGCAGATAAACCTGTAGCTAAAGCAGCGGCAACAAATCCTAAACCTTGAGCAATCGTTCCTGTAATAACTGCTGCTTCTTCTGCATATACCCCGTTAGTAATTGCTGCTAAATATAAAGCTAAACATACAGCGCCAGCAAAACCAGCAACATGTGATGCTAATCTAATTTTTGCACTTTTTACACTTACTTTTCCTGTAAATACTTTAATTAAAGGTAATGATAATAAAATAACTACTAATGCTGGTAAAATAAATTCTAAAACTGTCATAATAATTTCCTCCTCGATTTTTAATCCTCTTTAATAGTTTTAAATGGGATACCGTTTCCTTCATAATATCGGCTAAACATTTCGTAAAACTCTAAACGTAAAACTTGAATTCCTACAATCAATCCTTCCAAGCACATTACAAAAACGTTACCAAATATAATAACGGCTAATTCACCAACGCCTCCAACCATTTCGGCTAGAGTATATACAACCAACATCATCCCGGCATGTGACAAAACAAATCCACCAACCCTTAAAAATGACATTGTGTTAGTGATAAAAGATAAAACTACTTCAAACAATTCAAAGAACCCTTCTACAAAGAAAGCCCCAAATCCATTTGGAAACATTGCTTCATGTTCTTCAAATTTTCTAATTAGCGGTTCTTTTAGGAATATAAATAATAACGGAATAATAATTAATATAATTACATAAATCATATTAACAAAACCTAATCCTAAAAATATATTCAACACTAAACCTAAAATAGAAACATAGAATACTAATCCACACACTCCATTTTGGCTTAAAACAGCTTCACCAATATTCTTCTTTTTCAAATTCAAAACAACATTAAATGACATTGAAATAATAATTAAAATAATTCCTAAGCAGATTGCTGCTATCAATAATGTCATTGTGTTATCTGGTGACATAGCATTAAACATCGGAATTAAAATTTCTTCATTTCCAAAAACCGATCCAAAAACAATCCCGAATAAAGTACTCGAAATTCCTAAACGAATTCCTACTGCACCTAATTGCAAACCAAACTTTTTATAAGCAATTAATCCAACTAGGGAAAGAATGATTCCCTGCCCGACATCACCAAACATGATTCCAAATAATAAAGTATACGACAACGAAACTAGTAACGTTGGGTCCGCATCGCTATACTTCGGTACACCATACATTTCGACAAACATTCGAAATGGTCGAGAAAACCAATTACTTTTAAGTAATGTTGGCGGTGACAACCTAACATCGCTATTAGCTGGTTTTACATCAACAGTTACTGCTTCAATACTTTCAAAATCTTCTTTAAATTTCTTTGTATTTTTAGTTGGAACAAAACCATTTACAGTAAGTTTATCACCAATAACAACTACGTATTTTTGCATGATATATACGTCATTTAAGTGTTTAGCAATCGTATAAATTTCATTTAGTTTATCCTGATTATTTGCAAACATCTTATTAATGCGCATTTCCAGCTTCTTACTATGTTCAATAGCTACATTTGCCTCTTCTTGAATTTCGCTGATCGCTAGTTCTGGTGAACCATGAACAAACGTAGGAATATGAATTCTTTCAAAATACAGTGACGAAAAAATATTGTCAACTTCCGGTGCATCTCCAGGTGTTGTGATATACATACACCAAACAAATTGACTATCATTATGAAACGGTTTAAATACAAACGGTAGTGATTCATAATAATCTAATTTTGCAACATTGTTTGCTGGAATCTTACCAAACCTTACTTGAAGATATTTACAGCTAAACAAATCATCAAAATCAACATCGATATCCGCAACATGCTGTAACTGAATGATTGCTTCTTGATTCTCGATCACCATTTGATCAAGTTGGACTTTTACCGCATCAATACGTTCAACATCAAGTAACAAATCATCTAAATATTCTTTAACCCCTAATACATTTATTTGATTACTTTCAACTGGTATTTCTTCAAGTTTAAAATGATATTTGTTAGAGGCATCATTTAAACGTACCAAGATTTCTTCATAAAGATTATCTTGATTATAAACACTAAGCCCTGTTACACTATCAATAAACTTAGAGGCTAACTCAGGATGAAAATCATCATGGTTAAAAAGTTTTAATAAAACTTCATTGTAACAATACTTATCAAAATTAATACTGACTAAGTTTAATCTTGAAATTGCCATTATATCCCTCCTATATCCTTATCGACTTCCGTGTAACTTTTTTTGCAATTATCAAAATAATCATTGTAATGATCCAAATACCAAATCCAAATAAAAATGTATGAATTATATGCATTGGTAAATTGAAAAGCGGTTTATATAACTCAATTTGATAAAACAATGTTCCATAAAATAATCCGCCAACTAAAATTGCAGCTCCGATTCGCTTTAACATGCCACCAAAATTATTAGTTTTCTTAATATTTACTAATAATCCTAATACTAACAATAAAATACCAACACCAATATCTCCAACACATACAGCACTAATTATCATCGTAAGTATCGCAACTAACGCTGTTGGATCGAAAACATCTCCAAGGGTAACACTTAAAACATTTTCAAATGGTTGAAACAACGTATTATTCTTTACAATAACTGGAGCAATAATATTTCTTTTTTCATAAATATCAACTGGTAATTCAATTATTTTAATGCTGTCGATATCATTAAATTTAGTTTCAACTTCTTTTAAATCAAGACTGCTGAAAGTATAAACTGATGCTTTTTGTGAAAAATCAACAACATAACGACATTTATCATATAATCGTTTCAAATTATATAATCTAGTAAATACTTCTAATAATTCTTTTTGATACTTATTTTTTACTTCTTCTAATTTTGTATCCATTCTTTTTATATATTCTTCCATTGCTGCTGCTTCTTCAACTAATTCATTGATTGCATCATGAATTTTACCATGTGCAAAATCAGGTAAATTAATAAGTTCAAATGACATTGAAGAAAATGCATTATCAATTTCTGAAATGTTATTAGTAAGTCCCGCATAAACGATCCATACATATTGTTTTGAGCGATTTAATTCTTTAAAAACAAATTCATAATCTCGATAATATTGAATCTTAGTAAACTCACCTACAGGAATTTTCCCAAAGCGGCAAGTAATATATTTTGTATTTTGAACATCATCTACACTTATTTTCGATTCTTCAAGATTTCTTAATAATATAACAGCCTCATCATTTTCATCTTTTTCTTTAATGATTCCTTCTTTGATATTAACAATATTATCAATTTGACTATTAATATCATCAATTAATTTATTTACATTATACAAATTAATTTCCTTAAATTCTTTATCTTGAATATCACTATTAAGATTTAAACGACTTAATATATGATAAATGTTATCAAGTGGTTCATTATAAGGATTGACTTCATCCATAATTGACACCCCTTTAACATTATTCGCTATCTTTTTAGAATCTTGTGGAAACATTTCATCTTGATGCTCACTCATTTTGATCAACACTTTCATTAAATCTTTATGTTCAAAAGAAATATTAAAGAAATGTGTTTTTATAATAGCCATTAATAATCCCTCCTATGCAAAGATCAGCATCTCTTCAATACTTGATGCATCTCTTTTATATCTAATCCCTTCAATAATATGTTTCAAATTATCGATTTCAACCTTTTGTAAGATTGAATAAGTTAAATAAACTAGTGGTGCATCACCAGAAAAGCGCATATATCGTTTTGCAATATTATACTTAATCTCCTCTACATAGTATTCAATATAAGCATACTCCTTATCTCCAAGATATAACTTATATTTTGAATTAGCCAGCAGTTCCAACAATTCTTTAGCACTCCGTGCTTCAATCAATGAATCTAACATTGTTTTAGACATTCTACAATGTTCTAAACATAATGAATTTCTGATTGTTTCATTCGATTCTTTAAAATATTTTTTAAATCGATAAATTTTAGTAATGTTAGCTAACTCAATCGATGTTGATAAAACATCTAATAGTTCTTTTTGCTCCTTACCCTTAAAATTACTTTTAATAGCATCTACATAAGTATTATAATACAAAGATTTTAACTGTCTTTCTAATGCATTGATATCAATCGGAGCAGTAAAATCAAAATTAGCTAAAATTTTATAATACCTGGTACCTCTTAAATAAACTACTAAATCCTTATAATTATCAACATTGATCAAACCATAAATATTAAAACTCATTTTACCCGCTAAATAATCCGGTATCTCTAAGGAAAAACTCGCCTGATCCTTTTCCTTAATACTGACAACCTTATCAACAATTAATTGAACCTCAATTCCTACAACTTCCTGATTATAAAAATCTTGATTCTTTTTTGGTGCATACTTCATTAATCTAGCACACCGTTCAAAATACTCTTTATTTAAAGAAGCTTCTAATTGACGGCGATGAACATTTCTAACATTAATATCTTGTAAAACACCATTATACTTTGTTTGCGATTTTAAATACGTTACCATTTCACCAAGTGTTTGTTTCCGGCATAAATCACTATAACCTTCTTCACCGATTCGATAACCATACATCGCTTTTGCCTTAGCACATAGTGCATTTGACGATAAAGCCATTCCTTCACCTTCTTACTTTAAACATCTTTTAACAATTTCATCTATCCATTTGTCTTTGTTTTGATTATAAAGATTCTCTAAATTTGCTAACGTATCTTTATAATCTTGATCAAGCTGTTTAGCATCTTCTTGATTCTTATTCATTAATTCTGTCTTATGTTCCTCAATCTTTTTGTTTTGCTCTGCAACAAAACCTTCATATATCTCTTTTCTTTTCTCATTCATGTTTGTTTGCGCATCTAATTTCTTTGCTTTTGCAAGTTCAACGCGCTCAACACACTTACGGTCTATTTCTACTAATCTTTGAATTACATCATCCACAGTACAACCCCCTTTGCTTGAGATAAGTATACTCCTATCTAAAAAAAATGCAATGATAATAATCTATCATTTTAAAAATTTTATCATTTCTGCTGTAACCCTAGTCATATCAGGGGTTACAAGAGATTTCTTAATATTATCTTTACATTTTAAATAAGCAAATATACATTTTTAACATGTTTTATTATAACTTTTAACTAAAAAAATTCATTAGACAATTCTTTAGTTTTGTCTAATCAAAAATACCTAGCTCTTTTATCAAGAGATTTATAATTTTGTCCCTGCTTTTACCATCATTACTTTTGTAAATAAATTTAAATAAAAGTCTTCATATCCATTGAGAGCCCCAACTACTTGTGATAAAGTATAACTAGTGAGGTTGTAAAGATGATAAAAGAAAATATAAAAAAATTACAAAATTTAATGAAAGAAAAAGGAATTGATATTTATATCGTTCCCACTAGTGATTTTCACCAAAGCGAATATGTCGGTGAATACTTTAATGGCCGTAAATTCTTATCAGGATTTACTGGTTCTGCAGGTACTTTAGTCATCAGCTCAAACGAAGCTCGTCTATGGACTGATGGTCGTTATTTTATCCAAGCTAAACAGCAATTAGAAGGCAGTGGTATCATTTTAATGAAAATGGCAATGCCAGGTATCCCTACTATTAAAGAATATCTTGATCAAAACATCGATAAAACGGTAGGCTTTGACGGTCGCGTGATGTCTGCTCAAGAAGCTGAACACCTAAATAACAAATTGATTACTGATATCGATTTAGTTGATGAAGTTTGGCATGATCGTCCTAATATTTCACAAGAACCAGCTTACTTATATGATGAAAAATATTGCGGCGAATCAAGAGCTTCAAAACTACAGCGTCTACGTGAAGCAATGGGTGATTGCCAACATCATATTATCACGAGCCTCGATGATATCGTCTGGTTATTTAATATCCGCGGTAATGATGTTGAATGTAATCCCGTTGTCTTAGCTTATGCCCTTATCAATAAAGATGATGCTATATTATATGTTCAAAACAATGTTGTTGATATTAAAATGGCAGCTATTTTAAAAAGAGATGGCATTAATATCAAAGCATATAATGACATTTATGAAGATGTTAAAAAATTAACTGGTAAAGTATTATTAGATAAGCAAATCGTTAATTATCAAATCTGCAGTAATTTAAATTGTGAAATTAAAAATATGATTAATCCAACCCAGCGCTTTAAAGCTATAAAAAACGAAACCGAGATCAAAGCTACTAAAAATGCGCATATTAAAGATGGTGTTGCCATGACAAAATTTATGTACTGGCTAAAAACAAATGTTGGAAAAATCGAATTAGATGAAATTTCAATTAGTGATAAATTAACTGCTTTTAGAAAAGTTCAAAATGATTTTCGTGATTTAAGCTTTGATACAATTTGTGGTTATAAAGCTAATGCTGCTTTAATGCATTATAAAGCTCAGCCTGGTAAATGTGCAAAAGTAACAAATGAAGGAATGTTATTGATTGACTCTGGTGGTCAATATTTAGACGGTACGATCGATACGACAAGAACTTTTGTTTTAGGACCTATCAGTGACCAGGAAAGACGTGATTTTACGATTGCTTTAAAAGCTATGATGCGCTTACAAGCTGCTCATTTTGTAGCTGGTACAACAGGCCCAAATTTAGATATTTTAGCTAGAGGAATTGTTTACGAATATAATTTAGATTATCGCTGTGGAACTGGTCATGGCGTTGGTCATTACCTAAACGTTCATGAAGGACCAAACGGATTTAGACCGCATGATCGTCCTGGCTGGGCACCAATGTGTGCTTTTGAACCAGGGATGATCACTACTGATGAACCAGGTATTTATATTGAAGGAAGTCATGGCGTTCGCCACGAAAATGAATTATTATGTGTTGAAGTCACTAACAATGAATATGGACAATTTTTAAAATTTGAGCCAATTACGATGGTTCCTTTTGATTTAGATGGTTTGGATCTTAAATTATTATCAGATCATGAAATTAAACAAATCAACGACTATCAACAGCTAGTTTTTGATCATGTTGCACCATATCTATCTAATGAAGAAAGAACCTGGTTACAAGCAAACTTATTAATTAAAAACTAATTATTTTGAAGCCAAATAACTGGCTTCTTTTATTATAAAAAAGCAATATTATTAAAAGTAATAATATTGCCCCTATATTTTAACTTCATTATCAATGATTTGATATTCAATCACTTTTCCTTGTTTTAATGACTCCTGTACATTGATCAAACGCTGATTAGCTGAACCTCTATACAATAAAGCTAAACTTTTTTTATCCTGTTCAAATTTACCATCGATCAACATATCGCATAACTGTAATAGCTCTTTCTTTTTAGCATCTTTAAGTATTTCTTCATAAGTAAAACCACTATAAACAACGATATTTAATCCCATTGCTTTAACCTCTTTACATATCTCAATTAATGGCTTTACCTGCAACATCGGTTCTCCACCAGATAAAGTTATTCCGTCCAATAGTGGATTAGCAGTTATTTCTGATAAAATATCTTGAATATCTTTTAAATAGCCACCATTTATATCATGACTTTTAGGATTATGACAACCGCTGCAATTATGAAAACAACCCTGAGTAAAAATTGTATATCTAAGTCCTGGCCCATCAACGATTGAATCATCAACAGTTCCAAATAAACGAATCTTCATTATTCAATACCGTGTTTAACGCGCTCTTGTTCTTCAGCTTTTTTTCCATCATTAAATCGTTCCAAAGTTCCAACTAAATAACCGGTAATACGACGAATTCTTTCAAAACCATGATGTTCTTCTTCACTTCTTCCACATAACGGACAAATATCATCAATAATTCCATTATAGCCACAAACAGGATCACGATCTACAGGATGGTTTATTGCTCCATATCCAATTCCATTATCATGCATCGCTCTAACTATTTTTTCAAACGCCGCTAAATTTTTAGTTGGATCACCATCCATTTCTACATAACTTATATGTCCACCATTAGTTAAAGCATGATATGGTCCTTCTAATTTTATTTTCTTAAAAGCACTAATAGGATAATACACCGGAATATGAAAACTATTAGTATAGTAATCTCGGTCTGTAATTCCTTCTAATTTTCCAAACAGTTTTCTATCCATTCTCACAAAACGACCTGACAATCCTTCGGCTGGTGTTGCAATCAAACTAAAGTTCAAATTATATTTCTTTGTCGCCGCTTCCATTGCTTTAGACATATGTCCAACTATCTGCAGTCCTAAAACTTGAGCTTGCTCACTTTCACCATGGTGAACACCAATTAAAGATTTTAAAGTTTCAGCAAGCCCGATAAAACCTACCGTCAATGTCCCATGCTTTAAAACTTCACGAACTTCATCATCCGCTTTCAATTTATCACTATCTAGCCAAACACCTTGCCCCATTAAAAAAGGATAGTTTCTAACTTTACGACGGCATTGAATTTCAAAACGTTCTAGAAGCTGTTGAATACACAACTCTAACATCTCATCTAATTTATCAAAAAATTTATTAACATCGCCATTAGCATAAATTGCCAGTCTTGGTAAATTGATTGATGTAAAGCTTAAATTACCACGCCCAAAACTAATTTCTTTCTCTTTATCATAAACATTTCCCATAACTCTTGTTCTACATCCCATATAGGCAATTTCCGTTTCTGGCGTACCTTTATAATATTGTCGATTGAAAGGCGCATCAATAAACGAAAAATTAGGAAATAACCGTTTTGCAGAGGTTTTACATGCTAATTTAAACAAATCATAATTTGGCTCTCCTTCATTATAATTAATCCCTTCTTTAACTCTAAAAATTTGAATTGGGAAGATCGGTGTTTCACCATGCCCTAAGCCCGCTTCTGTAGCTAATAAAATATTACGCATTACCATTCTACCTTCACTTGATGTATCCATACCATAATTTATGGAACTAAATGGTACTTGCGCCCCAGCCCTTGAATGCATCGTGTTCAAATTATGAATAAAGGCTTCCATTGCCTGATAAGTTTCTTTATCTGTTTCTTTATAAGCACTTGAAATTGTAAAATCAATGATTTCATCAAGTATCGATTCATCAATATTATTCGCAATTAAAATTTCTTTTAGCATTTGATTAAATTTTAGATCAACATCTAAAGTCGGCTGTAACTGTATTTGTTCCTTAACAGAAACAACGATTTTATCACCATCCAATTTTGCAAGCAAAGTTATGGCTTTAGCAAGATTATCATAAAAATGTTTTATATAAGACTTTTTAACTCCTGGTGCCATCCCATAATCAAAATTAGGAATAGCTTGCCCGCCATGTTGATCATTTTGATTTGACTGGATTGCAATACAAGCAAGAGCTGCATAAACACTAATGCTATTAGGTTCCCTTAAAACTCCATGTCCTGTAGAAAATCCTTTTTCAAACAATTTAACAATATCAATTTGACAACAAGTTGTTGTCAAAGTCAAAAAATCCATATCATGAATATGAATATCACCATTAATATGAGCACGCGCATGTTTAGGGTTTAACACAAACATTTCATTAAACTGTTTTGCCGCTTCAGCCCCATATTTTAGCATCGTTCCCATCGGTGCATCAGCATTAACATTAGCATTTTCTCTTTTTAAATCACTATCTTTACTATCGGCAAATGTTATTTCTTCAAACGTTTTCATTAATCGTGATCGCATATCTCTTTCTCGCGTACGATTAGCTCGATATAAAATATACGCCTTAGCTACGCGAACATATCCTTGTTCAATCAGCACTTCTTCAACCGTATCTTGAACAAGTTCAACAGTTGGCAACGCACTTTTCTTTTTTTCTAACTTATTTTCCACCATTTTTGCAATATCAATTGCAGTTTTTAATTCATATTTACCACCACAAGCCTCAAAAGCCTTATAAATAGCTCCGGCTATTTTATCTGTTTCAAAAGATACTAAACGGCCATCTCTTTTTCTTATATTTTCTATCATATTTTTTCCTCCACGCATATTCAGTATAACTTACCTGAAACAAAAAATCATTTAAAATACACTATCACTAGCAAGATTTAACCCTAAGATAAAAATTATATCTTAGGGTATTTTTTGATTACTGGCTGATAGTTTTTATATGTCGCTACTATATAACAGTCTCTAAGTTCCTCAATAATACTATATCTAAATAAATCTTCTTGATTTAAATTATATTTTTCAATTAATTTATGCATTATTATTCGACTTCTTTCTTTATTAAGAGTAGTTTTCCACCATCTTTTAGGTTTGATTTTTGTTAAAAGCAAATAATCTTCAATCAATTCATCTAAATACTCACCTTTTAAATACTCATTTAAGTATTTAAATAATTCATCATTTTGATAACCGATTCTTTTAAAATGATGAAGCTGATAATAATTTCCCAGATCTAAAAAGAAATAAAACGGTGAAGCAGCTTTTCTCATCACTTTATTCATCGTGATCTTCATCTTACCACTATTCCAATATTTTTCTAACATATCTTCTGCTAAATGGATTTTAACAATATCCTCTTTTGATAGATCGTTACTGTAAAGCAATTCATAAGGGGGATTTTCATCATATACATAACCATATTTTTTGGCTTCTTTTCGCAAACTAGTACCACGAAGAAGCTTCAAAAATCCGAGTTGTAATTCTTTAGGATAAAAGCTAAATACATCATCAAATGATTTAGCAAATCTTTCTAAATTTTCCAGCGGTAAACCGGCAATTAAATCTAAATGAAAATCTATTTTATCATTAGTTTGCAACTGTCTGATAACTTCACTTAAGCGTTCAAAATTCTGATATCTTTTAACTATTTCATTAGTAGGTTCATAAGTCGATTGAATCCCTATTTCAAACCTAAGCAGACCATCTGGGGCATATTCATTAATATAATCAATAATTCTTTGATCCAAAACATCACCATTGATTTCAAACTGGAATTGTATTCCTGGACGATAATGTTTGAATATATGTTCCAATATCGCAAGAGCATGCTCAGTTTTAGCATTGAAACTTCGGTCTAACAGCTTAATTATTTTTACATCAGTTGCCATCAATAAATCTAACTGCTCTTTTAAATAATCGAGACTAAAAAAGCGTAATCCTTTTTCTAATGATGATAAACAGTACTGACACTGATACGGACAGCCACGACTAGTTTCAAAATATAAAACTCTTTTTGACATATCAGCCAAATCCCGTGTTAATAAATAGGGGGAATCAAGTGTCTGTAAATATTGCAGATCAACCGGGTGCGTTTGTCGATAATCACGTTTATCTTTTCTACTAATGCCTTGTACAGCAATTTCCTGCTGGTTCTTTAAACAATCCAATAATTGTTTAAAAGCAACTTCACCTTCACCACTAATAACATAATCTATTTCAAAATTATCTAAAAAATAATCTATTTCATAACTAACTTCAGGCCCACCTAAAACAATAATCAAATGCTTATTTCTTTTTTTCAACTTAACACATAATTCTTTAATTAAATCAACATTCCAAATATAGACACTGATAGCTAATACCTGGATCTCCATAGAAATAATATCATCTACGATTTTTTCAAGATCCTCTTTGATCGTATATTCTTTAAAGTCCACATCATGATAATCTTTAGTGGCTACATATAAAAGCCGTAACGCCAGCGACTTATGAATATATTTTGAGTTTAAAGTTGTAATCAATATTTTCATTTATTTACCTCATTAAAATAATCTAGAGAAATTCTCTAGATTATTGTTTCTTCACTTCTGGCATAACATTATTATATAAACAATATTCTTCAAAAGTCCAGCCTTTTTCTACGATTTCTTTTGCTACATCTTCACCAACATATCGTAAGTGCCAAGGTTCGTGAGCAATTCCCGTAATCCCGTCAGTTCCATCTTCAAAACGAATGATAAATCCATACTTAGAACAGTTTTTGATTACCCATTTATATTCATCAGTATCACCAAAAGTAATTCGTTTACCTTCAACAACACTTTGGGCTGTTAAATCAATTCCTAATCCTGTTTGATGCTCACTTGCTCCAGGCTGAGCAACATATTCATTGGCATATTGGGTATTGTAGCGTTTTACAAAATCAGCCATTGTCTCAACTTGAGTTTGATATGAACGATAAGCACTATTTAAGACTAATTCGAGTCCTTCTTTTTTAGCTGCCTCATACATCTTCGTTAAAGCTGCAGATGTTTCTTTGGTCATTTTTGAATTTTGACAATCAGGCGCAACTGGAATTTCTGGATCAACTAATTCAGGTTCATAATCTTCTGGTAAATAAAATCCTTTCTTTACTAATGTTAATAAATTATCTGGATTAGTAATTGTATATTTATCTGCTGGTTCCCCGTTGTTTGAAATAATAAATGGATAATTAGTAATACAAACTGCATAATTATAATTATTATAGATACTATATGCATTCATATAAGCTTCTAAATTTTGAAGTTTATAACCCTTTACCTTACGATATGGTGCTAGATCACTAGCTGTGTATTTATGATCGATCAAATATTGAAAATCGTCTTGTAGAGCTCCTTCATCGATTAAATTCCAAATCAATTTTTCAGTATAGCCCATACTTTTTAACTTTGGTACCTGACTTTCAAATAAGTTATCAACATATGCTACTACATCAGCATATTCCATCTTCTTATTCATTCCTAAATACTTTTCGTATTCATCATATAATGTAACTTTAGATGACTCGTTGATCCAATTAGTGATATGATCCATCTTATCATGAGATATGATTTCTTCTTCATCTTCTTTTGGTAAAGATAAAATTTCACTTGTTTGAGAAAAAGAATATCCTTTCACTAACAATTTAATTCGATTTAAATTTAAAAAAGTTGTTACCCCTACAATCAAAATTACAGCAATCACTGCAACGATTGCAACTCGTCCTACTTTTAAACGACTTCTATGACCGCTGTTATATGAACTATAATATGAATAATCTCTTCTTTTTTTAAACATTATAACATTACTCCTAACTTATTTACTCATATTTAAATAATCATTTCTACCTAAAATGTACTGATCATTACCATAACTATCAATAATAACTACTAATGGCATATCTTCTACTTCTAATCTCCGAATTGCTTCAGGACCTAAATCATCAAATGCAATTATTTCACATTTCTTGATACAATTTGACATTAGTGCTCCAGCACCACCAATCGCTCCAAAATAAACACCATTATTTTCAACAATTGCATCTTTAACACTTTGAAGACGATAACCTTTTCCAATCATTGAACGTAAACCAAGTTTGATCAATGTTGGCGCATAAGCATCCATTCTTCCTGATGTCGTAGGTCCCCCACTACCAAAGACCTTTCCTGGTTTACTCGGAGTAGGTCCAACATAAAAAATGACTTGATCCATAAGTGGAAATGGCAATTCTTTTCCTTCTTCGATTAGACTCATTAATCGCTTATGAGCCGCATCGCGACCAGTATAAACAATACCGCTAAGCATCACCTCATCACCAGCATGCAATTGTTTTATTTTTTCAACTGTAAGTGGTGTTGTTAACTTTATCATAAACTAGCCTCCTTATGACGTGCCACATGACAACAAATACTAACAGCAACCGGCATCCCTGCAATATGTGTTGGATGAGTTTCAATATTAAGTGATAAAGCTGTTGTCTTACCACCATATCCAGCTGGTCCAATTCCTGTCGCATTTATCATTTCTAAAAGTTCTGTTTCTAAATCAGCATAACGTGAATCGGGATGATGACTCCCTATTTCACGCATCATCGCCTGCTTTGAAAGCAACGTTACTTTATCAAATGATCCTCCTATTCCAACACCAATTACCATTGGCGGACAAGCATTTGGTCCCGCATCATTAACGACTTTTAAAACAAAATCTTTAACCCCTTGTACTCCATCACTTGGTTTTAACATCTTTATCTGTGACATATTTTCTGAACCAAAACCTTTTGGAGCAACAACAATTTTAAATTCATCACCTGTTACGATATCAAAATAAATAATCGCTGGTGTATTATCCTTAGTATTGATACGATCAAATAGTGGATCGTCAACAACCGATTTCCGTAAATATCCTTCTTGATATCCTTGGCGAACCCCTTCATTAATAGCTTCTTTTAAATCACCATCAATATGTACCTCTTGGCCCATCGTCACATAAACAAATGCCATCCCTGTATCTTGACAAATCGGCATCATATTTTCACGGGCTAGATCAGCATTATCTATCAAAACATCGAGTGTTTTTTTAGCCAAAGAATAATCTTCTTCATTTTTTTTATTAATAAGTGCATTTAAAACATCGTCAGGTAAATCACACGCTGCTTCAATACACAACTGCTTAACCTTTTCAATAATATCTATACATTTTATTTCTCGCATAATTTTTCCTTTCACAAAAAAAGTAAAATTTTTAATAACATATTTCATTATCAATTCTACATTTTGCATTCTTTAAATATTACAATTTCTTAATCAAAACAACCCCGAGTACTACAGAATTGTTTTCTTATAATATAACCTGAAGGAATACCAAACAATTCTTAAAAAATAGTCGTTCTTTAATATCAAGCGAACTGATGCTACTCTCCATCAGCTGTATTATACACTAAATTTCGACAATTTAAAATAGTACCATTACTATCACTAAAAATTATTATCACATATTTTAAGATATTTTTGATATATTATTACCATTCTTTAATTCTATACTAACAATGTAGTCAAAAGAAATATTCGATTTTCCCTTCAATATAATATTGACTACAAAATCATAAAGATATCCTTCTTTGATATCATGTAATTATTAGTATCCTTTCCCTGATAACTAATAAAGAAAAATGGCAAGTAATTTCCCGGCTTGTCATTTTTCATTTATAAAATAAAAATATTTAAAGCAAATTATTATCTAATACAATAACTTAATCTAAATAAAACAACATATAGGATAACCCCTTCCTAAGTTAATTGAAACATCATATCGTAATATTCTACTAACATGATTTCTTAAATTAAAATTTTACATATTTCTTTATTTAAAAATTAAGATGTATTTTATAACCCCAAAAAATCTAACCTGTATCTACATCCATATAATTAAATTTTTCTTTCAAAAAGAATCTTATTTTCTATAAGACAAAAAAGTACCATTTGATATCAAATGGTACTTTTTGTTTGGTCTAACTTATTTATAAATTTTAGACCTACCCCTCCAATAATTTAAAAACTATTTTCTTCTTCTTTTTGAAAGATATGCAACCGCACTCAATGATGCCATCAATCCTAATGCACTAAACATGCTTGTTGTATCACCAGTTTTCACAGCTTCTTTTTTTATACTTGTTTTCATTTCTAATTTTTCGATACTTGCTTCTAATATTTCTACAGCTGCTTTTACTTCTTGTTCATTTGCTTCTGGATCAGCTAAAACATTTTTAGCTTCTTCTAATGCTGATTGCATTACTTTCCATGATGCTTCACTATAATTTGCTTTATTCAATAAACTAGCTTTATTAATTAATTCAT
Source organism: Clostridium sp. Marseille-Q5894 (assembly GCF_946902305.1). Taxonomy (NCBI): domain Bacteria; kingdom Bacillati; phylum Bacillota; class Clostridia; order Eubacteriales; family Clostridiaceae; genus Clostridium; species Clostridium sp. Marseille-Q5894. Next base: position 20,578 of record NZ_CAMPPT010000001.1, read on the forward strand.
TTAAAGCATCTTTATTTGGTTTTAGTCTTAAATCCAAGTATGCTTTAATGATTTCATTATATACACTGTCTACTTCTGACTGTGTTGCATCTTCTTTTGTTAAAACATCTTTTGCTTTTTGTAATACTAATTCATATCGAGCCCATGATGTATCTGTATATTTGTTTTTATCCAAATCTTCTACACTATCAACAAAATTTTGTAATCTTGTTTTATCTACTCGTAATTGCAAACTTGTAAATGCATTACTTAAATTTTTATAAGCCTCTTCAACATCACTTTCTAAAGCATTTTCATTATCAATTACATCTTTAGCTTCTTGTAATGCTTCTGTTAATGCCATCCAAGAATCCACTGTATAATTATTTACATCTAATTTTTCTATTTGATTGATCAAATTTTGTAATTCTGTTTTATCACCTTTATAGAATTCCAGCATATGCATTGCATTGGCTAAACGACTAAACGCTAAATCGACTGTTTCTTGACTAGCTGCTTCATCTGCTAAAACGTTATTTGCTTCTTGTAAAGCAATCTTAAATTCAGCTACCACTACTGGAACAACTTTTTCTAAATCTTCTTCGGTTATATTATTGGCTAATTCTACAGCAATCTTCAAGTCACTTTTATTAACTGGTTGTTCATCTTTTAATTTAAATGTAATAACGATTTCATGAGCCTTTTTAATATTTTCTAAAGTAAAACTATTATTTTCTACTTTACCTTCAAATGATTTACCATCAATTAAGATCTGATCGTAAACATAACCTTCATCAGGAACAAAGTTAATTGTATAATCTTTTCCATATTCAACTGTCAGATCCTCATTTAAAACTTTTCCGTGTTCCATTTCTTTTACATCAAGTGATATTAATTCTTTAAAGCTAAACCAATCGATATTAGCTACATTTTGTCTTGCTAGTCCACCATTTTCACCAGCTTTTACATCACCGCTAAATGTTAAATAAACATCATGAACACCTTGAATATTCTGTGATGAATCAAACATTGTACTACCATATATATAATCTTTCCAAGTTCCTGTTTTTTGTGGTACAAATGTTACGATTGGATCATTATCTCGACTATCTAAACGAACCTCAATCAAAGGATTATCACATTGAGTGAAGTCTTCAACAGAATAATATAATTCAAAAAAGTTAGCGTTTGATTCAAAAATCATATCGTAATAACAAACCCAATCACCAGGATTTAAACTTCCAATATTTGGTCCATCATTAACTATTCCAGAATGACTATTATAATTTTCAGCTTCTTGTTTTTCATAAGCTAAACTAGTTGAAGATATAGCTTGCAATGCTTTTTGTAAAGCTTGATAAACTTGTCTCATTTTTTCTGCTTCAACCCCTTCTTGATTTATTACTTCCTTAGCTTCATCAATTCTTTGATGAATTAATTTGACTACTTCTTCATGACTATTTGATAAATCAACGTTTTCACTGTGTGCTACTAGTCCTTTTAAATCATCCAAAGTTACTTCATTTAAATCTTCTAATTGTGAAAATAACTCAATTTCAGCTAAATTTTCACCACCAGTTAATTCTATTTTATAATGCTTATATTTATCAGCCTGATGAATGATGAATGGTCTTGTATATTGTGACCAGGTAAATTCTAAATCACTTCTCGTTTCTATCAATTGCCACTCATTTGCATCATTAGAACCATATACTTTAAAACTATCAGGAGCTTTACCTTCTTTTGCAGAAGTAAGCGTAATCATATCAACGTATTGTGGTTTAGTAAAACTGTAAATCAGTTCAGAACCATCTTTTGTTAATTTTGCACTAGTATCAGATGTGTTATCAAATAAATTTTTAACATCTTCGATATTTTGAGCACTTGCACTATTTAAATATACATCACCAGTAATTCTATCTGTCACATGCACATCTTTTGAGGTCACATCTTCTTCAGGATCAGCTACCTCATTTCCTTTAGTAATTGATGTTGGAACACTATCTTCAGCGCTTCCCCATTTAGAAGGTGTATTAGACATTTCCATTACAATATCCGCACCATTCATCAAATCTTCGTGACGTAAATAGTTTTTATTATAAGTTTCACCATTTAAAGTCATAGATTGAATATAAACATTTTCTTTACTATTACCATTAGCGCGAATTGTAATATCATTACCATTATCTAAATGAATCGTTGTTTTATCAAACAGTGGCGAACCAATCGCATATTCATCACTACCTACAGTTACTGGATAGAAACCTAGAGCACTAAATACATACCATGCTCCCATTCCACCATTATCTTCATCGCCAATCATTCCTTGACCTACTTCACTTCCAATAAAACAACGTTGTAATGAATCACGAATATATTTTTGAGTTTTCCAAGGTTGTCCAGCATAGTTATACATATAAATAATATGATTTGCTGGTTGATTTGATTGATGGTATTGACCCATTTTCACTTCTCGAGCTTCTTTTAACTCTTTATGTCCATAACCAACACCATTAATATCACTGCCCCATCCGTTTATTTCACCTTTTGTTTCAAAAATAGAATCTAATTTTTCAGCAAGTTTATCACGACCTCCATAAAGATTAGCTAATCCCTGACCATCATGTTGAACTGTAACCGCCATGTTATAGGCATTTGTCTCATCATAATTTTCACCCCAATATAACGGATCAAAAATATCGCTTCCATAAAGACTTGGTCCATACCAGTTACCTGAAGCATCTTTACCTTTAAACCACATTTCATCAACATCATCACCTTGTTTATCAAATAAATTAACGTAATTTAAAGAACGATTAGCATAATATGCCGCTTCATCTTCATAACCTAGATCTTCTGCCATTTTAGCAATTCCAAAATCATTGATATAACCTTCCATCGACCATGAAAAACCACAATCTTGTTCTTTTGAAGTATAACCTCTAAATATTGATGTTGTTAGTTGTTTTCTTCCATAATTATCATCTTTTGATACAACTGCACCATTTTTAATCATTGATTTAAATGCATCTTCTTTGTCAAATTCAATTCCTTTTTCCATTGCATCAGCAAAGACAATATCACTACTAGTACCTGACATAAAGTATGTACCTCCAGGTGCTGACCATCTAGGTACCCATTCAACATCTTTATAATGTTGTACTAAACCATTTACTAGCTCACTGCTCATATCTGTTGAAAAAATATTATATGCTGGCCATGCTGCTCTAAAAGTATCCCAAAATCCATTATTGTAATACATTTTACCATCTTTGATTTCTGGTTCAGTATTACTTCCACCATATGGACTTGAATATTGCCATTCTGGATCTTCGTTCGTTCCAACATTTTCACTTAATAAATTTGGATACATAAACATTCTATACATATTAGAATATAATGATACTTTTTGATCAAATGTTCCACCCTCAACTTCAATAACATCTAATTTATCATCCCAAGTTTTTAATGCTCGATCATAAATCGTATCAAATGTATCATCACTTGCTATTTCTAATTCTAAATTATGTTTAGCTTGATCAAAACTTATAAAAGATGTTGCTACTTTCATTTCTACTACATCATCTTCAAAAGAAGCCACGCCCTGCTTTCCATCTACAGCTCTAGAATAAGTCATTGGTTTATCAAAAGTACCATAAATATACATTCCTTTCATTCCAATGCCATTACTTGTATCATTAGTAAATGCTTTAAAACTGTTTGTTTCTTCATCATATTCTAAAATTTCTGTATTTGGTTCGTTACTATTTCCATATAAAGAATCAAAAATTACATTTTTATATTTAGCATCCTGCGGAAACGTAAATCTAACTACTGCCCCATGATCAGTTGGTGAAAGCTCCATCTTAGTGTTAGATGCATTAGAACCTTCATCAAATGTAATTCCATAATAATATGCTCTTGCAATTTCATTATCATGTGAAAAAGGAACTTTTCTTTCATCTACTCCAAATGTCCCCGTTTTTGGATCAATCGAAGTATTGACCATAAATTGCCATGTACCACGATCACCAACCCAATAGCTCGCTTCATGACTAACGGTCATATGTTTAAAATAATTATCATTTTCTTGATAAGTATATATCTTTCTTTGTTCTGCATATCCGCGACCATTCACCTGAGTATTTGCCGGTACCCAAAAATTAAAGCTATGTGGTAAAGTAACAGCTGGAACATTTAATCCCCGAGAGAAATCAGGTGAATCATTAGTTCCTCGTAATATATTTACATAATCAGCTAAATGCTCATACACAGGATCACTTGCTTGATAAATACGTATATCATCTAAATAACTACGAAATGCTCGATAATCACGATCTTCTGGGAACTGATCATTTTTATCATTATCATAACCAATTAAAACACTATCAACTTTCTTACCTAAAGCAACACTGCCAATATTTCCACTTACATGGTTCCATTGTCTAGTTACCAAAGTTCGACTATCACCTTGTTCCATTGGAGCAAGTACATTTTCGTGATCATCTAAAGCCTTTAAATCACTCAAATATGTACCATCTGTGAATTTTATATCTACTGCCATATGCATCTGAGTATAGTTATAATCATAATCAGCTTCATCAATCAAATCTGGAAAAATCATATATTCCAGCTTTGTATCTTTTGTGACAACAATATTTTGATTACTTAAATCATAAAGTTTATTATATGAATATCCACGTTCTTTTCCATAATGAATTCCACTAACTTCTAATGATTTATCACCACTCCAGCCTACACCCTGGGCTCCGACCCAGGCTGAAATTGGACCTCCAACGATCTTTGTCGTCATACCTTCTTGTTCATTTTCTTCCAAAAATTCTTCATCACTACCTAAAACAATTTCTGAAAACTGGGTCATTTCCCCATTTCCACGATTTTTTGTAATATCAAGTCGATAATATTGATATTTATTTGTAACCCCAGCTAAATCGAAAGTCTTTCTTTCATATCTATCATTAAAAATAATGTCATTTTGCTCGTCAATAAGATCATATGTTATCCCATCTATTGAACCATATAATTTCCATGACGCTGGATCTCTACTTTCAAAATCATTTGCACTAGCTATCTGATAACGACTAATAGATATTCCCTGACTTAAAGCAAATTTTACCCAAATCGGATTATCTAAGCTAGGCACATTTGCATTTGTTAAAAACTTTGACACCGTCGTTCCATCAAATAGATTATCAACAATTTCGGTTGAATTATGTGGCTTTGAAGCTTCTATTGATCCCAAATCCAAAAACCTCATAATATCACCTTCAAGTGTTGTTTCATCTTGAATTCGATTTACATTTTTACTTCCCTTGTCTTCATCCACTAATGAATTTATAAACTCATCCTGTGAACCTTCAAAACTTTCCTGCCATAAAGTAATTTCTTCATCACTATTAGTAGTTTGACTCTGAGCATATAATCCTGGAAAACTAGTAATAATTGTTGAATATCCCAATACAGCACTAATAAAAATCTTAAATAATCTCTTTTCCATTCTTTCCATATTCTCTCTCCTTAATTATTATCTAATTTTAGTATAATATCATTCATAATTTCTTACAATTTGTAGCTTTCGTAATTATTTTTTCCAAATTTTGTAACCTACTATTTTTATATAAAAAAGACGAATTAAAAAAATATTGAATTTATATCGATTAAAAGCTATATATAAAATCAAAATATGTAAGCATGTTTACATATTCAATAAAAAATATTTTTTATTAAACAAACAACTTTTGAATATCTAATTAAAATAGTTTGGTCGTATATTTTAAAATATTATCTAACAATTAGATCCTAATGCAATAAAATATACTAATAACAAGTAACCAGTATTTAAATTGTTATCAATATATTTATGTATCGATAAAATAAATATGTTATCATATTAATATTCTTTATTATGTTTTTTACAAACAAGATTTGAAAATCAAATAAGAAAATATGATGATAGCAATAAAATTCTGAAAAGTAAAAAGATCTTTATCATAACTAATGTAAAAACAGAAAATATAAATAAAAATTATTAGAGGTGAAATTGTTATATGAAAAAATATATTGCATTATTAAGGGGAATAAACGTAAGCGGGAAAAATAAGATATCTATGTCTGAATTAAAAGCAAATTTTATAGAACTAGGATTTATAGAAGTATCAACATATCTTAATAGTGGTAATGTTATCTTTTTAAGTGATATAGATGATCTAAATGTTCTTACAAATACAATAGAATCAATGATAAAAAATAAATTCAAATTGGATATACCTGTTCTTATTTTTTTACAAAAAGAAATAAAAAATATCTTAGATAATGCTCCCGACTGGTGGGGAAATAAGAATAAAGAGATATATGATAATCTTATTTTTATGTTTCCTTCTTTATCTTATAATGAACTTTTAAATGAAATCGGAAATCCTAAAGAAGAATATGAAAGAGTATATAATTATAAAAATTCTATTTTTTGGTCTTTTAGTCGTAAAAATTATCAAAAAACAAATTGATGGTCAAAAACCGCCACTTCAAATATAAGTGATAAAATTACGATTCGCACAGCAAATACAGTAAAAAAATTAGTTAATATGTAATAAATTACACATTAACTCAATAGAAAAAACATGACGAATCGTCATGTTAACGTAAAACCTCTTTATATAATCGTAATACATTTTTATAAAATACTTTTTCAACTTCTTCAACCGTCAAGCCTGCTTCTAATAATGCTTTTTCTAACAATGGCATCATTGAAGCATCCTTTATCTCAAGATTTTGACTAATTCCATCAAAATCACTTCCTAAACCAATATAATCGATCCCTACTAGATCTTTAATATACAAAATATGTTTTACCATATCTTCTATACACGAACGTGCTCCACCACTAGATGAAGGTCTTAAAAAATCGCCACAAAAATTTATTCCCATAACCCCATTACGTTTAGCTAACTGTCTAATCATGTCATCCGACATATTTCGAGCAACACCACAAACACTACGAGCATTACTATGTGATGCTACAAATGGTTTAGTTGTATATTTTAGAACATCATAAAAACCAGCATCACCTAAATGAGAAACATCAATAATTATCCCTAGACGTTCCATTTCTTTAATATATTCAATTCCAAAATCAGTTAACCCATCATGGTCATTGATACGATACAAATCTTGATATTCTTTTGTACCTGCCAAATTAGGATATCCTATCCCATTAGGATAATTCCAAGTTAAAGTAATCATCCTAACTCCTAAACGATAATAGTTTCGAAGTATCGCTAAATCATTATTTACTACTGCACCTTCTTCAAGGGTTAACATCGCTGACATTATTCCTTTATCATAATTACTAATAATATCATCATAACTAAATACGGGTCTAATTAAATCTTTATACTTATCAATTTCACGATAATATAAATCTATCAATCTTTGAGCTTTTGTTAAAGGATCCAGCGAATCTTTAAGATCTACAAACATCGCAAAATTCTGCAACAAATAATCTCCCGCCAACATTTTTTTTAAATCAATGTTAAAATCATTTTCTAATAAACTACCACCATCATCATATATTTTTAAAATGGTATCACAATGCATATCAACTATTTTCATTTTCTCACCTACTTCATCTTATGCGCATAATATCATGCTATTCATCATCATTAATTTTATATTTTTAACCCATCTTATAATTCTAATTTTTTTTCTTGATAATCTTTTGTTAAAGATTGATACTTTTTTAACCAATTTACTCCTTCTAAATATTCTTCTTCACTTAAAACTTCATCTAAAATTCCAAAATGTACTAGTGAGCAAACATCATAAATACTTTGCCATAAAGCATCAAATTTATTATCACTAGCCTTAATATCACTTTGTTCACTTTCTTCATAAGCAACTAATTTATGAGCTAATTTAGTTGCCTTCTCTATTTCTGAATTTGTCATATTCATCCTCCTTGACATTTCTATATCGAAATTATATCATTATTTTAATAAAAGGAGTCAAAAACATGAAAACTATTTCTATTTTTCAAGTACAAGATATTAATAACTTATTAAAACAAAAAAATTATGATTATATTTTAAAACTTAAAGATACTTGCGGCAGTCAAAGTCTTTTCTTACAATGTATAGGCAACGATGCTGATATCAATGAACTATGTAGTATCATCAATGAATTTTTAAAAAATGAATATTTAGAAGTAGCACCTGGTATTATCAATCCTTATAATCTTATTCTTAAATAACATTATTCTAATCAAAAAAATGGAGCCCAAAAAGCTCCATTTTTTTAAACACTTTCTCTTTTCAAATAGATATAAATACCTAAAAATACTATTCCTGATAATAAACACATTTGAATAATTGAATCAATACTCATATTATCTCCCGTTTCAGGTAGTATTAGTAAATCATCATACATTTCAACTCTTTGAATATCTCCTGTATCATCAACAGTAAATTCAATACTTTGAGCTACTTGATAACCATCAGGCGCAATCGTTTCTGTCAAAGTATAAGTCTTTCCTACATATAACCCTTTGATCATATGTGCCTCTTCACCAGAAATCCAGCTGTCTACGATATTCCCTTCTTCATCACTCACCTGTAAATGCGCTCCCGGTAATTCTTTTGATGTTGTGATATCTAATTTAGAAATCTCGATTTTCGTTATTTCATCTACCATCTTCAATACAATATCTTTATTATCAACTTTTAGCTCCTGAGTATCTGCAGTTGCATAGCCTTTTGGTGCTTCCACTTCTTTAAGTAAGTACTCATCATTTTGATTTAATCCTCTTACTAAATGACTGGTTTCATTCCCTTCAATATCGATACGATAATATTCTGTTTCACCATTAGACTGCAGCATCAATGTATAATCTTTGGCATCTTTATTTGGTGTGATTCTGTATAATACTGATGAATCTTCTTCATCAATATACATATCATTTATGGTCTCTCCCTTTTGTAAAAGTGACTTCATTTCTTTACTTATATCAATAATATGTCCGCCGCTGATCCATTCATCAATAATTTCATCCGTCTTATTATTGATGACTTGAAGTCTAGCCCCTTTTAATAAACTACCTTCCTCATCTTCTTTAATGACCTGAACCTGATTATCTGTCATTTCAATCATTTGATCTTTATTATCATCTACAACTGTAAACATCATATCATCTGCTTTTACATATCCTTTTGGTACATTGATTTCTTTTAAAATATATGTTTCACCTGCAAGCAGTCCTCTTACATTATGATTTCCACCTGCATCAACTTTCCACTGATCGACAACATTTTTCGTTTTATTCGATACGACCTGTAACACGGCTCCTTCTACTGCTTTTCCATTTGTTTCAGCTTTTCTTACCGTTACAACTTTATCGATCATCTGGACTTTTTGAATATCTGTGGTACTGGCTACAGTAAATTTAATTTCTTTAGCCTGAACATATCCCAGTGGTGCAAGATCTTCTTTCAATGTATAAGTTTTCCCTACACTAAGTCCCTGAATGACCATCGCATTTTCACCTGAAATCCACTCTGCAATGATATTTCCTTCATCGTCACTAACACTCATCTTGGCTCCTGGTAATTCAGCTTCACCAGTAACATCAGTTTTACTTATTTCAACGATCGTTGGTTCATTCACAAGTTCTTTAGTAACATTATAAACTTTAGTAGTTAGATTTGTCTGTTCAAATTTGACTTCATATTTAGTTTCATCTAATACTACACCATCTAATGTTTCGATCTCCTGTAGTTCATATGTTCCCATCGGCAAATCAGATACCTTCAAGTATCCACTACGATCTAAATTATATTCTCCTACAAGAGCTCCTTTGGCATAAACGATACTGCCATCAGCCATATCTAAGATATCTTCTTTAGCTGTCAATCTAAACTTGATCTTACTTAGATCAGATCTGTCAACAAAATCATATCCATCACCTAAATGCGCTCTTTCTAAAGAATTAGGTACTGCCAATATTCCATATGATACATCTTTATATACTTCCAATTCTCCTACCGGCTTATCATTTTTAATGACTACTTCAAGAATTGGATCACCATCAGAATCTTTATCATAGTCTCTGATGTTTTCGACATCAAATTCAACTCTATCTTCTAATGATAAATAACCAGTCGGTGTCTTTATTTCATCGATATAGTATTTACCGGCATCTAACTGTAACGGTAAAACTATTGTACCTTTATCACTGTCATTAACATTGTAAGACCCTGATGGGATCACTACATTATCTGCAGATGTCGTAAAACTATCATAAGTCTTACCGCCAACTTTTTGTTTGATCGTCTCTCCGGCTTTATAAATGATCTTACCATTAGAAACAATATCTTCTCTGGCTTTTACTTTAAACGTTGCACTATTCAAAGTAACAGTCTTATTGCTGTCGAGATCCTTTTTAACAAGTTTTAACTGGGTTGTATAAGGGCGATTATTGATATCAATGATCTTGATTTGAGCGATATCAGGATATTCACTGTAATCTTTAGTCACTGATACTGTAAAATCAGGTGCCGTGATATAATCCTTAGGTGTTTTTGTTTCACGAACTAAATATTCACCATAAGGCAGATACTTAGTATTAGCTTGACCATTTTCATCAGTAATAATGACATCGTATACTTCAGCGTTATCCCAGCCTACATGGTCTACTTCACTTTTTAATTTGAAAGTAAATTCAGCCCCCTGCAGTCCTTTAACAAGACCGCTTATACCGTCTTTTTCACCTGATTTATGGATCTGAATCTTTTGCATATTGACACGATTATCAGTATTGGTAGAGCGTAGAACTTTAGAAACAGTCTGTCCTTCATATTCAATATCGATATTGATATCTTTAGAATTCAACACTAATGATTCATTGCTCTTGCTTTCTTCGATATAATATTTACCGATATGCAGATCATCAAATACTAATTTACCGGCATTATCAGTTGTCTGAGTATCGACAACATCACCTTTATTAAAATAAGTAACTGTATCAGCCTTATTGGTAATATCTTCTCTTGCGATAAGTTTATACTCATTGCCCTGTAAATAAGCATCACCAGACTTGCCGTCAGTTAAAGCGGTATTGATCTCTTTTGTCAGTGAAACAGAACCAGTAGGTTCGTTATTTTCCACTACTTTAGAAGTAGTTTCACCGACATTGATAGTAACTTCATATTCTGTTTCATCAAAGAGATAACCATCAGGAGCCAAAACTTCCTTCAATTTATAAGTACCGGCAAGCAGATTATCAACTTTGATCTTACCATCAGTGACTGTAATATTTTCATCATAACCATCAAAAGATACTGATTTTAAATTAAAAACAGCCCCATCGATCAAATCTTTATTAGTGTTAGTTTTAGTAAGTTCTAAAGAACCGACTTTTAACCAGCTTACATTTAATTGTACAGATACAGGGTCTTCTATTCTTGACAACGTACCTTCTGATTGATAAGTTGAATTACCCCTAATAACAAGAGGAGCATATTTCAATAATCCTTTACCACTTAACTGTCCACTTGAATAATCATCTAATGCTTTCATTGGCGCACTCAAATAAAAAGTATCACCGCCATTTACAGTAACAGTTCCAACACTAACAGTTCCTTTTGTCACATTATGCAGTTCAACTCCATCCTGCAAAGGAATATATACAACTGCTGATTCATTAGTATTTAATGTGATATTTTCAGTACGCTGAATTCCACTTTCATAATAAGCAGTAAAAATCGGGTTTGCCTGACCATTAAAATAAAGCTCATTTGAAGGTACTGGCATAGACTGGATTTGATCATATCTCGTTTTTAAACCAACACCAATACTAGTCAAATAATCCCAGGTATTGCCACCATATAGATCACCGCTATATGCATAACTAGCCATGATATGTGTAAATAAATATTTTTCCTTATCTGTCGACACTGTATCATCTTTAAAAATATCAGCCGGTCCACCATAGCCATAATATAAAACTTTAAGCAACGCTTCATTATTATCGATTACATAAGATGCACTAAGATTCTCTGGCGGAGTATTTTTACTTGCTTCTAAACAGTATGCCAAACTTCCATTAACATAACACATTTTAGTTGACCAGTTACCAAGCCAGCTGGGATACATGATCTCTTCACCCCATGTGAAACTAACTGTACCTCCATCCGCACTAACTGTACTTAAATTTGTGGATATAACACTGAAAATCATTGTCGTAACAATGATCAACTGTTTCCAATTTCGTATTATTTTTTTCATTTGTCCAACCTTTCATTTAATTTTGTAACAAATTAAATGCCCTTCTACTTAAAAAAGCAACCTTCTAGTTGCCCATTTTGTAATAAATATGAATTATTATAGATCATTTAACATGGATCTCTACATCCAAACATTATTTTGCTCCTCCTAAAATAAAAAACACTTCAAAAATGAAGTGTTCTTCTACTAATATCCCATTATATATTTATACTCTTCGTAAGTTATATATCTTTTACTAACACCACTATAATCATAAGCATCTTTTGGTAAATTAACTAAACTCTCTGACCATTTATCTTCACTTCCTACCCACGATTCATTCATCGTTCTAGCACCTATTTTATAAGACCATGAAATTTCTACATATTTTTTTGTCTTATCAGCATTATCAGAATTCGCTCCACTTGAAGTTCCGCCACTATTTCCAGAAGAATTACCTGAACTACCGCTTCCTCCAGAACTTGAATTACCTCCACTTGATGGTTGATTTGTACTGTCTGAATTTCCACTTGATGAATTATCTGTATTTCCACTAGAAGGTTTATTAGAACTATGATTACTGCTACTTGAACTACTAGAATTTGATGAACTATTAGTAGTTGTATTTTGTTTTGGCTTTGTTGTTACAACTGTTTTTTTCTGCCCTGTAACTGGATCTGTTTGAACTTCACTAGTTATCTCTACATTTGGATCAGCTACAGATGCAACAACAATGACCCTAAATTCTTTTTCGGTTTTGTTTTTACTGGTATCTTCAATACTAACTTTTGCACTATACTCACCAGGTACGTTTACATCGATCATAGCAGTATCGATCGTATAATCAGATAACTGTGCTAAATCAGTTGCCATCATTAATGATTTAAAATCATAAGTTGATAGATCAGTACCCTGAACTATTTCCACACTTTCAGGAACTGTTAGTTCTGGAGCAACTGTATCTTTTACTTTAATCTTTACCGTTTTAATTTCTTTTTTATAAGTTAAAGTTATTTCATAGTTACCAACTTTAGCATATCCTTTATCTTTTTCACTTGTCGAACCATCTTCGTTAGTAATGATTTCAACTTCATTACTAATATTGGATTTAAGTTTTGCATTTTTTAAAATTTCTATTTTTTTCTTACTGTCTACCTCATCAAAATTCAAATAATCTTTAGGATCAGTTGAAATCGCTTGACCATATTCAATAATCATTTCCTCTTTCTTTAATTTCAATGCTTCCTTCGGTCTAGTCAATAGAAAAACACCTATTGCTAATATTAAAACAATCAATATAGAAACAATTATTTTAATTTCCTTAAACTTTATCATTTTCTTAGATATCATTTTTATCCCCCTCTTATATAAATTATTTAGAGAAAACAAAAATGTACCACCAACTGGGTACATTTTCACGGCTATCTCGCACTTACATCTCTGCATCTATGTTATCATTGTTTTCTAGGCTTGTCAATTCTTTCAAATAACTATTAATTAAATCTTTGTTTTCTTAATTTAATTATTTTTTTTGATTTAAGAAAATAATTTAATATTTTTTATGAAAATAATAAATTGTATGTATATTTTTTTAAAATCATCTATATTTTATTGAGACAAATTTGAGACAAATTTGAGATTTACATGATAAAATCATACATCACATAATATTTTCTAAAGCACTATAGGCAAATACATTAGAGTACCAATAATTCCTGTTCCAAAAATAATTAGAATTGCATTCATTTTGTACTTTCTCAACAAAAATAATGCTCCCACAAACAAAATAAATTCTATAACTCTAAATTGATCTAGATGTATTGCTGCCATATCTGAATTAAATAGCCCTAATACTAAAATAGATAATCCCGCTGAAGCAACTAAAGCAACTACTGCAGGTCTCAAAGCCGATAATACTTTTTGAACACCGCTAAAATCCCGATATTTATAATAAAAGTGTGCTAACAGAAGACAAATGAAAAATGATGGTATGATACATCCAAGTGTGCATATTAAAGCACCAAGGGGCCCTGCCAAGCGTGTTCCTACAAAAGTAGCTGAATTTATTGAAATCGGCCCAGGAGTCATTTCTGCAATAGTAATTAAATCCGTAAATTCTGCCATTGACATCAATGCCCGAACATTAACAATTTGATTTTGAATCAATGGTATAGCAGCATACCCGCCACCAACTGAAAATAGACCAACTTGGATAAAACTAATAAATAACTTTAACAATATCATTTAACATCATCCCCTCCAACACTCTTTTCTTTTTTTACTAATTCATAACATAAATCAATTATCCCGATCCCTAAACAAACAAGAATAATCAACATAGCACTAATATCTAGTACAACTGCACAAAAAAATGAAATTATCATTAAAGATATATATATAAATCTTTTTGTTGCACAAACATTTTTAGCTAAATTTAAAACTACATCAAAAATTACTGCTGCAACTCCAGCTCTCATAACTTGCAATGCAATAGCAATGATAACATTTGATCTAAACTGTTTATAAAAAATCGCGATAATGGATATAATAACCATTGGTGGTATTATAGTCCCTAAAACCGCTGTTAATGATCCAATTATTCCCTTAATTCTATAACCTATAATTACCGAAGCATTAACCGGTATTGGTCCAGGTGAAGATTGAGCAATAGCTGTAACATCCAACATTTCATCTTCCTGTAACCAATTTAATTTTTCAACAAATTCTTTTTTCATCAATGATACAATAACAAACCCTCCACCAAATGTACAAGCACTCAACATAAACATTGAACAAAATAGCTGCCACAAAGTTGAACGATCACTTTTATTATTCATTAGATTACCTCCTCTTTCCAAGAATATGCTATCACTAGTTATTAATAATTACAAATTATGATATATTATACTATATAATAAATATTTATATATAAGGAGCATTGCTATGTTAGATCATAAGATTGAGACTTTTTTAACCGTTGTAAAATATAAAAGTTATACTAAAACCGCTGAAATTTTACATATGACACAACCTGCTGTAACTCAACATATTCATAAACTAGAAGCCTATTATAATTGTAAACTGGTTGATAGCAGTCAGCACACAATTAAAATTACAAATGCCGGCAAAAGACTATATACATATTTAAGTTTACAACAAGCAAATGAAAAACATTTTTTTCATCTCCTAAAAAATACTGTTAGGCCCTTATGTATTGGAGCTTCTTTATCAATTGCAGATTATTACTTGCCGCAATTTCTAATAAAAAACTTATTAACAGATAAAGATCGTATACGTATCACAGTTGAAAACACAACAAATCTTTTAAAAAAATTACAAAATGGCGATATTGACTGTGCATTCGTTGAGGGAATATTTGATACAGCTTTCTTTGAAACAAAACTATATAAAAACGAATCATTTATTCCCGTTGTTGCCTCTACTCATCCGCTTTCCAACAAAGAAGTTACACTACAACAACTACAAGATTATCCCCTTATTTTAAGAGAACCAGATTCAGGAACAAGAGAAATTCTTGAAAATTGGTTATCTCAAAGAAACGTCAGTCCACAATCATTTCAAACAGTTATTGAAATTGGGAGTATTTTATTAATAAAAAAATTAATTTCACAATCATCAGCCGTAACTTTTTTATATGAAGGAGTGGTAAAAAAAGAATTAAGTAACGGAAAATTAGCACATGTTAAAATAAAAGATTATCAGTTGCAACACCCACTTTATTTTATATATCGAAAAGGTGATCCAAAATATTATATTTATGAAAAAATATTTCAATCTCTTACTTAAATTTTCTTCAATAAAATCCATTTTTAGATCAAATCTATTCAATTGTCTTAATTATTATTGAAAAAATATTAATTTTTAAACATTTAATTACTATTTAAAACAATTCATTTTCATCTATTATTTTAATAAATAAACAAAAAGATAGGATTGATAATTATCAATCCTATTTCTGTATTCTCTTAAATTAAACTTTTACTTTAGTACAGTATTATTAAACTCATCAAAATTAACTTTCTTTTCTTTTTAAATATACATAACCACCAGCAGTTAACATCATTAAACTAACAAATCCACTCATTATCATATCATCACCAGTCGCTACTGATGGTGTTTTCTCTGGTAACGAATCTACAGTTGTATCAACAACAGCTTTAATAGTTATATCTTTAGCCACCTCTTTAGTTACATTATTGTAACTATATTCAGCTTTTATCGTTTGTCTTCCTAATTTATTTGTATCAATTCCTTCAATCACAGCATTTTTAGTAACATCACTTTGGAATTGTTTACCATCAGCAGTTGTAAAACTTGCTACAACTTTTGGTTCAACTTTAGCACCTTGAACATATTCTTCATTAATACTTAATTCAAGGCTATCAAGATTTGATAATTGAATTGAATCTGATAATTCAATACTTGAATTCAAACAAAACTCGGTTGCTTGAGCAACTGCAGCAACTTGTTGAGCCAATGACTCTTGTCTACTAACAGGACAACTAGCATTATCTAAAATAGTAATTGCCTCACTATTAGTTTTATATGCTTCTAATTGGAAAACTGTTTCAAAAATTGCAACAGCTCTTTGAATATGAGAAGCTGATGAAATCATTGCAATTGATTTTACTTCTGGTCTTTCTTTTAATAATGCAAATGTATTAGTAGCATTACCAACAGTGGTTGGAGCTCTATTTTCAACAATGATACGATTTTCATCAACACCATGTTCAATTAACCAGGCCGCCATTTCTTCCCCCTCTGTTTTAGTTGGATCAGCAGGAGAAGTTCCACCACCTGTTACAGCAATATATGCATTAGGATATTTTTGAGCACTTGCCAATGTAACATTTAAACGATCAATCAATTCTGGCTGCATTTCACCTGTTTCCTGATTTAATTGAAATCCTAAAGTTACAATACATAAACTATTATCGTTTGGTAATCCATCAGGTAATACATCTTTGTTAATTGGCATTGTTGTATCAGCATATATCCAGCGTTCAATAATATTACTGTATGCCTGTCCCAAATTTGGATTTAATTCTTTTAATTCTGATAAACATCTTTCGATATCAATATCAGCATTAATAGCAGAGGCTGACCATCCATTATCTGAATTAAAATCACCTTCTGTATATTTATAGTAGTATGTTAAAATTTGGCTTATCAAATCTTGTTCAGCAACTGTTGCAGTATTCGCTGCTGAAATATTTGACGTCACAGAAAACAACATAACAAATGAAATACAGACTGCTAAAACACTTTTCAATACTTTTTTCATTTTCCCAATCCTTTCTCATATAAATAATCATTACCGTACCATAATTTAAGTAAAATATTTAACTTATATAATTATTCTAATAAGCATCTTTATATTTGTCAATTCTTATCGTCTATATCAAAAGTTATACTTTTAATCTTTAATATTTATACTATACATAGATTCTATTATTTCTTATAAATTCCTAGTTATCTGACTAATCTTGAATTTAATCACTATAATAATACTTTCTTTTTTATAAAAATGCAAAAAAGCGATGAAATCAATCCCCATCGCTTCCGCATATACTTTTAATATCTAAATGGTGCGGGTGACAGGAATCTAGCTTTTCATTTTACTCCACCCATTATTTATATCCTCGTTCTCTAACTTGACTATATTATACCATTGTGTAGAACGATACACAACACTATTTTTAACTTTTTTCTTCTTTATTATACATTTTTACATGAAATTTATCAAATTGAATTTTAACTTACTTACTTTTAAAGACCAGCTGCTTAAATGAGTCTATGAATTCTTGCTCCTGCTGATTCGGATTTTCAATATTATCTAATTTTTCTAAAAAATCTACAACTATTGCACCTAGCCTAATATCTGCTTCATCATAGATATTTGATAATCTATTTATTTTCTTTATACCATTTTGTTGTGCATTAGGAAAAAGATGTGCATAACGATTTAATGTCTGATTCCTATCCCTATGCCCTAATCGCTCGCTAATCACCATAACATTCTCATTAATACTTATCCA
Source organism: Clostridium sp. Marseille-Q5894 (assembly GCF_946902305.1). Taxonomy (NCBI): domain Bacteria; kingdom Bacillati; phylum Bacillota; class Clostridia; order Eubacteriales; family Clostridiaceae; genus Clostridium; species Clostridium sp. Marseille-Q5894. The sequence goes on from NZ_CAMPPT010000001.1 coordinate 38,889, forward strand.
TAACGAAGCACTACTATGCCTAAAATCATGAATTCTAATCTGTTTTACCATTGCATCATTGCAATACTTGTTCTTTTTTTCTCGATCGTAGTATCAGCGAGCGGCTTATCTATACCAAATACATATTCATTCATGCTAAAGTCAAAATGCATTCTTCGATCTAAATAATAACTATAAAGCTCATCTTCCAATTCTTTATTCATCAGTATGTGCCTATTCATCTTATTTTTAGGCTTGTTTACAATATGCGTACCATCATCATTTATACGTTCTAATGACCGGGTTATTGCAATAACATGTCTATTAAAATCAATCTGCTTCCATATCAGTGCCTTTGCCTCGCTCTTTCGACAACCTGTATAATATAAGAATTTATAAAATCTTCTATACACTGGTTCGTCTACTGCTCTTATAAATTTCTTAAACTCATCATATGTCCAAAATAACATTTCTTCAGTTGGTGAATTATCAACCATCCTTTTTACATTATTAAGTGGATTATTTTCCATCAACTCCTCAGCAACAAAATATTCAATAATATTGTATAGAATAGATCTTATTTTATTTGTATTCTTAATTGTTTGTCCCCTGTCCAACATCCAGTTTTGCCAATCAATAATTACTTTTTTGTCAATGTTTTTAATCTCCAAATTTTCAAAAAAAGGTAATATATGTATGTCAATCTTTTGTCTATATGTCTTCAAAGTATAATTTCTAACTGTACCTTTTTTGCTATAGTAATATGGTTCTATCATTTCTTTGAATAATAAGTCTTTCATCATAAACTCCCCCATTAAGAATAATATCAATTAATCGATTTTGTTATCTTTGAATTTAAATAACTTTTACAAAAAAACTGCGAACAGCAGTTTCAGTATAAATTATCTTCCTATTTCAAAAACTTTTATTGTATAGCATAATCATGCTCATTTCCACCTCCTTTTTTGCATGAACATGTTAACATTTATCAAAAATCTAATCACATAATTTTTTTAAAGTATTATCTAATACAGGAATTATGTATAACCTCATTCATCTCAATTTTTCCTTCAAGCCATTTTATGGCCATTTTTCTATCTTTTATTGTTTCTATATTTGGTAAACCAGCATCGCCATATAAAAAGTCGTAACAAACATAAAGCTGTTCTTCCATGTCATAATACATAAAGCTATCTCCAAATTTTTCATTAATTTTTTTATAGTAATCTCTATCTTCCAATTTTGCTGAATCAAACCGATTAATATAATCTATAAATTCTTTACTTGATACTTCAAAATCTTTTGTTTTATCATAGTCATATTGATTTTTATCCATATTTTGAATATTTGACAATATTGCTTCTTTATACTCCTCTTTAGACATAGGTTCAACAGTTTGATCCATTTCATACAATAGCCCATCTAATTCTTCTAAACGATTGCACGCATCTAAAAAAGCACGCTTATATCTTTCTATATGGTTATATTTAAATTCTTCAGAATTTAGCAACTCCAATTCTTTGCTTTTCAGTGCTAACTCCTTTTCTTTCAATTCATTAGCCCTCAGAAGTTCCTTCGATATTTCTGTTAATGTGGTTTCCATAATTTCTGCAAACATAATGTCTTTAACCGTTTCAAACAACGCCATTCTTCCTACCTCCTCATATTATGAAAAACTGACTTGAAACCCTTCACCTGTTGGATTCACTGAAAATCCTTTTACTTTACCACTACTAAAAATCTCTTCAGCATAGGAATTCGCTTGATTATACACATCTATACTATTACCTGCAAAAAATTTATCAAATTGTGAAGGAATATTTTCTTGTCCTGACTTTGAATTATTTGAATCATTAGATTTATTAGTAGGAACATTATTTTCTGTATTACTATTTGTAGATTTTTCAGTAACTTTTAGCTTTTCATTTATATTGATACTCATCTCTGCCGAAACATGATTACCTGCTTTATCTTTTACACTATAAGTAACAACATGATTACCAGGCTTAGAAGTATCAATTTGATTATAATCAACTTTTTGTACAAGATTTCCATCTATATTGTCCTCTGCTTTTTCAATATAGTCTTTAAGATTAATATTTTGACCATACTCTAATGTTAAATTTGTTTTATTTAAAACTAAAACTGGTTCAATATCATCAATAACTTTCACAATTAACCTCTTTTTTATGGATTTTACTTCATTAGAAAGTTTATAAATAACCGTATATTCCCCAGGTGTTTCAAAATTTGTATTCTTTGGGAGCGTTAAATCATACCTTTTATCATACTCTTTTATATAATCACTAGGATTAAAAGATTTTGACATCCCTATTTCAACTTTATCCGCTTTTAAAGTCAGGTTAATATCTTCAAAGTACAATGATATATAATCCCTGTTAATATATACAACTGCCGTCAGTGAAAAAAGCACTAAAACAAAACCCACAATTAAAATTGTGAGTTTTGTTTTTTGTTTATTAATTTTAATTCTTTCATCCTCATAAACACCTTGCATTTCAAATAAATGTTCACGCAAAGATCTCATTGACTCAGCTGGTATATCAGGGTCAGATATTGAAGATGGATCTACATCATATTTTAAGCATAAATAAATTTCTTCCATCTGAAGATAATCTAAATTTGTATTAGCCAACCACTCAAGATTTAATCCTTCTTTTTCTGCCTTTCGTAAAACATTCATTTGTAACGGAGAAAAAGCAAGATGTTTCAAATCTTCTAACTTAGTCATCATTAAACCACTCCATCTTCTAAACCTGGTAATTTTTCTTTCTTTTCTTCTTGAGTGTCCCCATGACTATAGTTGCTATCAGGCTTATCCGTATTTTTTTCTTGCTTATCATCATCTACATGATTATTTGATGACAACTTATAGTTATTAATATTATTAACAAACTGTATAAAATCCAAATCCGATAAACTGTCAATGTGCGCCTTAATCTCATTCCATAAATCAAATTCGACAGGCTCTGGTCTCTGACAACGTGCAATAATCAGTCTAAATGCTTCATTCAATAGCTGATCATCAAACTCTTCAAATGAAATTATATTTTTCTTTTTACCATCTAACTTTTCCAACTCTTCCTTTAATAGATTATTATCTTTGTTTAGCTGCTCAATTTGTCTCTCTTTTTCTGATAGATTATTAACAATATTTTTGCTATTTGCAGTTGTTCCTATTCCAACATTTTTTCTATTTCTTTCTGGTATAGATGTAAAATCAAAATCCAATACCGCATTAATAATCATCGAATAATTGAAAATTGCTGTATCTTCAAGAATATTATTATTCCATACAGTATCACAAAAACTGCATCTTATATACTTGTCTTTAAATCTACATTCTAAAAAGTTAGAGCCATCAAAAACAGTCTTAAAAAAAGTCGCATTAAAAAGACATTTTTTAAAATTAGAATTCCAAAATTCAATTGATAAATCGTTAATATAATTATCAGTTTCTTTATCGTTTTCAAATACGCATTCGATAAACTCACATTTTACAAATTTATTATTTTTTAATTCCTCAATAACAATCGTTTCATGCTTATATATCTTATTTTCAATAGTTTCTACTTCAACCAGCACAACTTCATCTGATTTTAAAATTGTTTCTATACTGCTAACCTCTTTTTGTTCACTAGCCAATACTCCTTTGACAGTCGAATAATTAGGCTTGCTCTTATCTGTATCAATTTCTATGTCATAATAATTTGAAAGCGGAAATGTACTCTCATCCAACGTACTTTCTTCAACTCTGCTTCTAATAAATAAGCACCCAGAAAATATACTTCCAATAAAATTAGATCTTATAATCTCAAAGTCATCAAAATTACAATTAATAAATTTAATATTTGCTACATCACAATCTATAAATTTAACTCCCTTGAAAAAACAATTAATAAATACTGTCTCTTCACATTCAAATTTTCTGAAATTAATGTATTCAAAATAACTATTCTTGACCGCAAATCTTTTTCTATCTTTCCCTACAATTATGCGGTCAGCAAATGTTCTTGACTCACACTCAAAATCACTTGCATTAGTTTCTTTATCTTCACATAGATTTAATTGTTCCAGGTTTAGAGTCATATAATTATTATATCTTATATTATATTCTTCTCTAATTTTTTTAGCTTGTTCTTTTTCATCCCAGCTCATTTTTATTTACTCCTTAACTTCTTACTATTCTATCAAATTTATCTGCTTTACCATGTCTTTTTAGATATTCATATTCAATGTTAAATAATTCTACATCTGGCTTTTCAACTATAGGTAAATTCAAATAAAACTTACTCTTATCAAAAAACACGTATTTATCATACGGCAGTAACCTAGTGTAGTAAGGATTCTTATGTCTCTGTCTAAGAAACAAAATTTCTCCCATTTTAAAATCCTTAAGACGTTCCGGTGTAAAAATACGTTGATCTTCATATTTTCTCATATCCTTATTCCAAACACGTTCACTGCCTGCCTTTTTAGATATTTCTTCAACCGTGCTATCAGAACCAGATAGTAGATAAATTGTATTTGTAAAATTACCTTTAAGTGTTTCCGCCATTTTTCCATAATGTTTTTCCAGTTGTTCTAGTCCTTGAATAATTGCTGTTAGTCTAATACCACGTGATCTAGCAGCTGTCAACATTGCATCAACATCAGGTAATGCTGGCATATTACCAAATTCATCTAAAATCAAATTAATAGGTACTTTTAATCTTAGATTAATTTCATCCCTCGCAGTACGTACCAGCACTTCATATAGTTGTTTGATAAACAGTGTAACCAAAGGATAGTATGTTTTCTTTTCATCATGGACAATCAAGAAAATAGCAGTCTTTTCATTACCAATTTGACGAAAATCAAAGTCGCTATGACTTGTTATTCTTTGGATATCTTCATTAGCTGTCAAAATACTCAGCTTGTTGTTAAACTGAGATTCAAATCCAGTCGATGTATCTCCACTTGATCCTACATACCCCTCCAGATAATTTACACTGTAGTCAGTTATACTTCTTTCCGAATTAAGAAAAGCTTTCAGTATTGTTTTAGAATTTCTTATACCTGGTAGCTGTTTCTTTCCAATTTCAATAATTTTTTTGAATGAAGTCGCATTCATGTACTCCACCTTACCCTCTTCGCACATTAGAGCACCGCAACCAACAAGCATATCCCTAGCTGTTTCAGTCCAGATTGGATCTTTAGGGTTTTCCTCTAAACAAATTGTATTGCAGGCATCTCTTAATAAGTCCATTGCTTTTGAATGATTTGGCTTGGGTTTTCTTAATTTATTTTCAATTTCTTTTGTATCTAGCCCAAGCAATTCATACTCTAATATTCCATTTTTATTTTTAATTTTCCATTCTTCATATTTTTTTATATATATTTCATCTGCTTTTTTCCATTCATCAAATGCAAGTTTAAACGGATTCCAGCAGTTGCTGAATTCAGGATCAACAAAATTTATTACAACAGTCTTGAACCCTTTATCTTTAAATTTCTGCAAAGTATGTTTTGCGAGCTCTCCCTTAGGATCATTCACGACTACACTTTCTCCACACATAGCACACAACTCTAAATATTCATTTACAAAAGTCCATGTCTTTCCTGATCCAGTAGTACCTATAACTAAATTATGAACATCACCCGGATCAACATAAATACATTTCCTATTTCCTGTAATTGGAAATCCAGCACGTACATAACATTTCTTATCACCAATATTCCAACATTGAGCAGGAATCAATACCTTTTGTGTATTATTTAAAATAGGCATATCCTTTGTGGTGTTATTTATTTTATTGATAATTGGTGTCATTTTGATTTTTAATGCTTGTTTTGACATTCTATGTTCAACCAGTCCAGTTTTATTAAAATCAACTCTTAGTAAAGATTTCTTTACATCTCTTGTTTTATCAATTTTAGCGTATTTAAGCTGTTCATTTTTTGTAAGACGTCTTTTTTTGACATCATCTCTAAAAAATATTCCGTAGATAATTTCAAACCATACTAAAAACGCAAAAAAAGATAATAATAAAAAAAGCCTGTTACCATCCAAGAATAACAAACTATAATCAAAAATATATTTAAAATCAAAATCCTTTAATACAAATAACTTAATTAACTGCATACCTATAAAATCAACAACTACTTTGGTTAATACAAATGAAATAATGCTAACGACTATTTTTTTCATTAAACTCCCTCCCCTCTTGTTCATTAAGTGTTAAACCGCAAATTCTCTACAAAAAAAATAATACAAAAACTGCAAATAAAAAAAACAAACGGATTAAGAAAGATGCCGTTTCAAACTGCACTGCATCAACCTTAATCTGTTTTTTATTTGCAGAATAGTGTATGATATCTATCGATCAATATTATGAAAGGAAAAAGAAAAGAAACAGCCCGTTAAAGCTTCTCACCCTCTAACACTGTCCCTTTTCAATCGTCAGTTGATACTGATGATACAAATTATATGATACAGGATTTTATACTCAATATCAAGTCAGCTTTTGATTCTCAAAATATTAAATTCTATAATGAACCTTCTTTTTCACAAATCCGCGATTTCGAATTCTACTGTCTCAATCATTTGGAGCTGTCATCTTTACATACTCATAACGGCATCGTCTGTAAATCTTCCAATATCAAATATTATCAGTCCTATCAGAGACATTATATCTCTTTTCATAATGGCCAAATTGATGATCAGATGCTTGAAGTCCCTGTGATGTACTGCCGTAATGACGGTCATTTTCATTCTATTTTGCCTGCTTCTTTTATCATACCTCATTCATCATATTCCATATTTTTTGTACTTCATGTCCTCTCTTTGAAGATGTTTTCTTCATTGACCATTGAAAAAATCGTCAATATATTTCAGATATCTGTTTCAACACTTTACCGCTGGATAAAAAAATATTCATATTATTTAAGGATATTCAGCTTTTTAAAAAATAAATATCATATGCATTTCTTCATTCATTTGATCTATGACTACGAAAGTCTCATCAGTGATATTTTCGGTATGACTCTTCATACTCTTTTTCAAAACAGTCGCAAGCTGTTTCAATCAATATCCTGATCGTTCTTGAAAGATAATCAAATAAATATGTTGGCAATGTCATTTCATGATTGTCTGTTCTATACTCAAATCAGGAGGTAAAATAATATGAATATACAAAAAACAGACAGCTATGAGTATCGAAAGCTTGTAGCACAGGTCAAATTTTCGATGATTGCGCCAGTTGTTTCACATACATTTACTGATGATTCTATAACTGCCTATTTCAAGCGCATTGGAAACAGTGAAATTGAATGGCCTGATGGTACAAAACGCCACTTTTCTGGACAGACAATGAAATACTGGCTCCATATTTACAGAAAATTTGGCTTTGAAGGACTTATGCCTAAAGATAGACTCGATCTTGGGAGAGTCAGGAAACTTGATGAGGAACATAAGAAATATATCGCTAATCTCATTAAAGAATATCCTAAAATAACAGGAGTTATGATCTATGAAAAAATGATCGAAGATGGTGTGTTAAATCAAGGAGACTGTTCGGTAGATACGGTTCAGCGTTATATCAAAAACAGTGGTTTAAGAAACGGACAGGGTAAAACACTGACCAAAGAAAGAAGGGCTTGGGAATTTGCCCATTCATGTGATGGATATGAAGCTGATACATGTCATACATTTTATATTTTTGATAAAAATGGAGAATATCGAAAAACATATCTGATAGCTATTATTGATAATCATTCAAGGATGATCGTTGGTGCTGAATTCTTTTTCAATGATAATGCAGTCAACTTTCAAAAAGTGTGGCATGATGCTGTTTTAAGGTATGGGAGAAGCAAAGTCATTATCTTAGATAATGGAAGCAGCTATAAAAATAAGAGCACAAAAGAAATAGAAGCAAAATTGGGAACTAAGATTATCTATAATCCCCCTTATTCTCCAACGGGAAAAGCTGTTATTGAAAGATTTTTTCATACCATGAAAATGAGATTTTTAGATGTACATAAAGGAAGTGATTATCAGTCACTCCATCAATTGAATGATGATCTCAATAAATGGATCAATGAATACAACAGAACGGTCCATTCATCCATGAAAGATGATGAACACGATAATCATACACCATTTGAAAGGTATATGTATGATATGAGAGATATTGAAGTATCAAGACTTTCCAATAAATCACCGGCTGATTATTCTTCATGGCTTGATGATGTATTTCTTCATGAAACGACAAGAAAGGTTAATGGAGATTCAACAGTTCTTATAGAGAATGTATTATTTGATGTTCCTTCTGTTTATATAGGGATTCGAGTTATTATTCGTTATAATCCTCGTACTTTTGAAGGAACATATCTTTATGATACATCACAAAAGAAAAAAGTATTCCTAAAGAGAACAGATAGAGTTGAAAATGGAAAAACAAGAAGAGAGGAGATCATTTACTGATGGAAATGACAACATATTATGGAATGGATAAAAATCCTTTTACCAAGGATGCAACAGTTTCAACACTTTATGCATCGAATGATTTCAATCAGATGACAAATAGACTGGATTTTATCATACGTTCAAGGGGTATTGGTGTATTTTTAAGCAGTCCAGGAATGGGAAAGACGACATGTTTAAGAAAGACACTTGAATCACTCAATCCAAATCGTTATGTCGTCATCTATATATGCATGACAACTATAACAGCGATTGATTTTTATCGTATGCTTAATGATGCACTTGGTCTGGAAGAAACAACGAAGAAATCGCAAATGTTCAATCAGATACAGGAAGAACTCAAAAGACTGACATCAGAAAACAAGATGGAAGTCATCATAGCTGTTGATGAGGCACAGTTTTTAAGAAAAGAAGTACTCAGAGAATTCATCATGCTTATGAATTTTGATTATGATTCTAAAGATTACTGCACACTTATATTTGTAGGGCAGAATGAATTTTTAAGAACATTAAGACTCAAATCACTTGAACCATTTAGACAACGCATCAATATGAATTATACATTTACTGGCTTCAATGAAGAAGAGGTCAAAAACTATGTTGTCTCAAGACTCAAATCAGTTAACTGCAGAAGCGATCTTTTCAAAGAAGAATGTTATCATACACTATATTCATTAATGAATACTTCTGTAAGAATACTCAACCTTTTAATAAACAAGAGTCTGATACTGGGAATGCATTATAAAAAAGATGTAATAGATAGTGAATTAATAATGAAAGCAAGCAAGGAATTGATGATTGGGTAATGATTATGGATTATATATAGAAATTCACAAGAAGAAAAGTGTGTAGGAACAATAGAAGGACTGGTAATAACACCAGTATATGATTTTTCAATAAAAATAAAAGATAAAATAATATGGTGTCAGATGGAGCATTTATTAAATGAATGGTGCATACATTTTATTGATATTAGAAAAAATGTAGAACTTGCACATCCAAGAGATGTCTATTGGAATATGAAAGCGATATATGAAGTATTTGAAGATATTGAAATAAGTTTAAAAATAGCATATGGAATAAAAGCGATATATGAAAAAACAAGAGAATGCATAATTGCATTCTTTTTTTATTTAACAGATAACAAGTTAAAATAATTTGCGGTTACAATTCAAAAAGTATAAAAATCTGATTATTTTAATTTGCAGTTGCAAAGTGGGGAGAGTTTGCAGTTTAACATTTCCGGCAATACATGGTTTCACCATAAATCCATAATCATCTGCAAACTGTTGAAACTTAACGTTGACTTTTCCGCTCGAATACTCTGTTCTTGCTTCATCCATAACCGTTTTCATGTTATCGGTCTTTAGGATATCAGGTATACCACCTGCTGATTCAAAAGCCTGATCAAGATAATGAAATAGAGCTCCTTGTTTCTTGGTAAGTGATATAAAATTAACACTATATCTTGAATAGGAATAAACAAGGGCAAAGATATTCAAATTAATAACTTCACCAGTTTTTAATGTGTAATTCATACTTTCTTTCCAGTCTAGTTGTGCTTCAACTCCCATACCACTCTCTCTTTTGATTGCCTGATGATTAGTAGAACAATTTCTAACTTCACCATTTACTGTTCTGTTTGTTTTTCCATTAAAATATTTGTTGAATTCTTCATGTTGACTGATCCATTTTCTAAAATGTGAAGCCGAGCATTCTAATCCATGATTATCTTTTAGATACTGCCATAAAACTCTTTTATAAAAGAAAACCTGAGTTTTCTGGTTGATAAGCAAGTCATATACTATATGATAGAAATCATCTAACTTACTTTTTCTTTTTCTTTTCTCTGGCTTGGTATAACCATTCATATATTTATCTATTAATCTTCTATCTACACCAAGCTCTCTTGCAATCTGTGATTTATTAACTTTCAATTTTAACTCCTCTATTAATACTTTCAATTCAAGTAAAGATTTGATTTCGATACTTGAATTAACTGATAAATTCATAATCATAATATAATCCTCCAATAAAACTGGATTATTATATTATATATAATTGATTTTGTACATTTTTATATGATCATTTTTGTACGTATTAATAGTATCATTTATAATTCTACATTCATAACAAGTAAGATCTATCACCGAGCGACGTTTTAAACTGTTAACGTTCAGCGAAAATGTCACCAAAAATGAAGAAGGGTTCAACTAGTGAGAACCCTTTGTTTTATTGTCTAATTCTTGGATGAGATTATTTAAGTCTTTGTGATTGTTAATCACAACTTTTCTGTTTTTATGATTAGTACCAACTATTGCACAATCATAAATTCTACCTATATATTTCATTCTTACTTTGTTTTCCAACACAAAATATAAAACAGTAATTTCCGTTGATGATCTGATTTTTATGACTTCTCCATTATTATCATATGGAACATAATAATAACCTTCATAAGAAAACATATTACCTTCAACGATTTTTCTTTTATTTGAAATTGTAAATACTAAATTTAAATCATAATTTTCGGTTAATTCTACAAATTCATAGATTGGATCAATGGGTAAATGCGCAAATTTTTCATTTAGATATTTTATATAGAAGTCATTGAACCATAAGTTTAGCTGATCATAATCTTTTATTTTAAATCTAATAATATCATTCGGTAATCTTCGTTGTGCGGTTCCATTGTATCTTTCTATTAATCCTTTTGCTTGTGATGTATTAGCGAAAATCATTTCAATACCGAGCTTTTCCATCATTAATCCAAAAGATGTCGTATTACCTTCAGAACTTTTAAAAATAGTATGTTTGTCTGAATAAATCGCTATGGGAATTCCTTTTTTTCTAATAATCAGTTCCATTATTTTACAATATCCAAACATACATTCGTTTTTGGTAAACCATCCTGCAAGTATATCATTGGTTGCATCATCTACAGCCATATGTAATGTGTAGAGCTGACCATTACCAAACCAGTCAAAAGGAGTTCCATCAACTTGAATAAGCATACCAGCTCGAGGACTTCTTTTTCTTAATAAATGTAGAGGAGAAGCTCTTTTATGACTTCTATGTTTTACCGGAGATGACCACTTGAATTGTTTATAAAGGCGCTGAAAGAATGAAATACTTCTAGGTTTAAGCTGATATTTTAGAACATCAAGCTCTTTAGATGGATTGAAAATAACATCTTCAAGATAAATATCTCTAAATTGTGATATAGTGATATTAGGGTATAGTTTTTTGAAATTGACGATATAGTCAACTTCAGTATTTGAAGCACGGTTATTGGCGGCCAAACCTTTATTGCCGTGAATCAAAGTGGAATCTATACCTTTTTCTTTTAATGATTTAGAAATACGAATAAGTTGACGCCTAGAATAGCCAGTAAGAATAGATAATTGATCATAAGACATATTTAAATCACCATTTATTTTTTTAGACAACAGATCAACAATTTCTTTTTTGTCCAATAAAAAAGGGACAAAATAAATTTTGTCCACCTGGGTGATAGTGCATTTTAAATGCCTTTCATCCTTTTTGGTATTATAATGATTTTAGGAGATGACTTTATGATCGATTTATCTGTTCCTTCTGATACATTAGGTCTTTTTAATTTTAAGCAGTTTGTTAAAAAAGACGGTAAAAATACTTTTAAATATATCTTCTTTGACAATTACGACTATATCATTAATCTACATGATAAAGGCAAACTCAGGGATGTTTCTTTTGATAATGTTCAAAAAACTATCCTTTGTTCTTCTATCCATCTTGGTTATGATCTCTTTGTCTGTCCTAACTGCGGCAATGAAACTATTGTTGCTCATACCTGCAGTTCCAGATACTGTACCAAATGTGGTTCTAAATCCAGTCAAAGACGCGCTGCTTATGTCAGCTCTATGGCTTTTAAATCCAAACATCGTCATATCGTCTTTACCATCCCTGCTCAGCTTCGCTTCTACTTTATCAAAAACCGATCACTGCTTGATGGTCTTTTTGTCGTTGCCAGAAATACTCTGGCTTCCCTTTTCAACGACAGAAAATATCGCAGACAAAAGCGTCTTGAAAAAAAGAAAGGTATCTTCTATCATAAAAAAAGCAATAAATCTCAATATCTTTACAAAGATACAACTGATAATGTGATCTTTGGTGCCATTGCCTCATTGCACACTTTTGGCAGACCTCTTGACTGGAATCCGCATATCCATGTTCTGGTATGCGAAGATGCTTATGATTCTAAAGATGACAAAATCAAAAACTTCAGTTATATGGACTATAAAAAACTTCGCCAGACATGGCGTTATCAATTACTCAGCTATCTTGACAGACACATTGGCAACGACAAAGAATTTCAAAGCCTTAAAAGCTGGTTCTACCGAAAATACGAGGAAGGGTTCTATGTCTATGCTCCAAAAATCAAAGATGAACAGACTAAGGACGACATTGAAAAATGTGTTCAATATATAACCCGTTATACCAGCAGACCAATAATGGCTGAAAGCAGGATAGTAAACTATGATGATGATAAGAAAATGATTCATTGGTTCTATCATCGTCATGAAGATAATAAGCGTGTAGATGTCACAGAATCTGTTTACAGTTTTCTTAACAAGGTATTGATGCACTGTCCTGAAAAGAACTTCAAGATGGTAAGATATTTTGGTTTTTATTCAAATAAATCAATAAAGACCTATAACAGGATGGCTGAACTGTTGAGCCATAAACAAAAAAGAGTAGAAGAACTAAAAAATGACAGAAGGGTGATGATAGAAAAGAGACAAAAAGAGTTACATTTCAGATATAATATGATAAAATCATTTCAACGGGATCCATTGCTTTGTGAATGTGGAGAAACAATGGAATATAAAGAAAGCTATGAACCATTTGGTGGAAACGATAAAAATGACAGAGAATATCGTGACCGAAAGATTCTCAAAGCAAAATACAGCTATGAGCATAGGAAGAAGGTAAACAAGTGATCAATCTGACCGATGAAGAACTAGCAGAATTATTAGGGGAACCAGAGGTAATGATACCGATGAAATGTAAGAGATGTGGTTATGAAGAAGAAGTACCGGAATGGATACTAGAAGAGTTTTTAGGTGAAGAAATATATTCAGGTAAAGAGAATCAAGGATACAGCTGTCAGTGTCCAAAATGCAATGGAAGAATGGTTAGGAAAAAATGATATTTCTAACACTTTTTTAGCCACATAAAAATATCCAGCCAATAAATGTACCCTTATGGTTGGATATTTTTATTTTATACCTAAACGAATCGAAATTCCTATTAGATTAAAAAGTCTTTGTTCCGAACAGCGATGCTGTTCGGTAAAGACTCATATAATAGATTAATCATTATTTATAAATGATTTATGATGTTGAGCACGATTTTTAGGCTGTAATGACATTCTTCTAACATTCATCTGTTCATTAACCTTTTCATTTAAATTCACTAAACTAATAAAGGCTTCCTCATATAATCTAAGATTTTGTTTACTTCCAAACAATGCAAGTGATGTATCAGGACCAAAAACATCATCAAAAAATTTCTGATAACATTTACAAATATCCTTAATTCGATCAATATCTTTACCATCTTTAGGCAAATTCTTGCTACTATCACTTAATTTATACATTGCTTTACTATACTTCTCTAAAAAATCAACATCTTCAAAATCAGCTTCTAATTCTAATCCATTATAATTCCATTTTCCTTGGCTCATAGACTCCTCCTAAATTTTATTTAAATGTTAATGATGTTCCAGCTTCATCTAATGTTGCTACACCTTTAATACTTCCAGATTTAGATTTTAACGTACCTGTATAAGAATATGTATCAGCATTATCACCATCAGTACCTGGGACTACAGCAAACAAGCGTTTTCTTGCTTCAAATTCATTACTATTTTGTCCAACTGGTGCTGTCATATCAACGATAACAATTTCACGTACAGCATCATTACCTAATTTTTCATCTTCAGTAATTTCTGCAATATCCTGATGCACCTCATTATTAGTATATTGATCAAAAGTGTATTCAATTGATGGACTATACCCTGTTACATCTGTAATTTCACCAGTTTCATCAACATATTGACGTGAGTATTCTTTAGGATTTGCACTCTTTGCCATTGATGTAAATCCTGTCATTCTTAAAAATTTATCTCCTACTTTATAAAAAGCTACTTTTTTATTTCTTGTTACTAAAGTTTGTTCTCCTGCCATTTTTAATTCCTCCTATATAAAACTCTTAATTGTATTTGATATTTTGCTGTATCAGTTTCTTTTGTTTCTAAACTACTATCTTGAATAACCTCAATTGCATATACACCTTCAATATCAGGAAAATTATTTGCATCGTTTTGTTTTTTTATCCATTGTTCAAATAATTCATAGAAATCATTATTTTCCATATTTATACTATAATTACTGTCATAAAATTTAATTGAAGTTAAAGCAAATTGATATTGTCTAATTGTAGAACCATCAATATACTGTTTGATAACCGGCTCACATGAAATTTTTTCAATTGAATATTCATCTGCATCACTTCCAAGATAATCAATATTAATTTTTTTTTGATTTAAATAAGGACATGTTAGTAAATAGTCTCTTATCGCTTTTGTTATACTCATTTTAATACTCCTTTTTACTAAAAATAGATTCTGCTTTTTATCTATTTTTTATTCAAATTAATAATATCTATCTGATGCAAAACTATGATATTTTCAATTTGCTATTTTGATAGATTATCAATACTTTTTGTGTATTTTATTAATTTAAATTACACTTATTTAATTCCTTATAGCTTAGCTAAGACTTTATTAATATGCATATTTTTTTGTAGTAATTTCTTACTACACCCATATAATAACAGCAAATGTAAATAATTTAGTCCCAAATAAATCCCAATTAAAGTTCTATAGATTTTTTACATATATAATTATTAAGATCCTGGTCATTAAAAGGTGCTAATACTTTATCTAATTTGTTGCAAGCATTACTTAATGTTTTATAATATACAGTTCTTGAAATTCCTTTTTCCAAAGCTGTATATTCTCTTTTTGCTGCATTATCAGGTTCATTGGCATATATTAATACACATGTTTTTTCTTCATTAGTAAGTATTTTATTGATCGCTTCTTCAAGTCTTTTGATAAAAAATTCGTAATTATAAATAATAAGATCATAATGCTCTATTTTACTAACAATATCTTGCATCATTTTATTTATTTCTTGATGTTCATCGTCAATAATTATTTTTTTATCATTTAATTCTTCTCTTGTTTTCTTTAATAAATAAAGAGTATGTTTCCATCGCTTCCAGTTTTTTTATTCATATTTACTTTCCTTCATCCCATTACCTCTTTCTTTGTAGATAAATTGTCTACTTCCAATCAAAAAAATATATAACATTTCTGCTTTATTCATTTCTAATATTTTTGCAATTTCTATTATTTCTTCTGCTTTGAATTCTTTTTCACCATTTATTTTACTAATTAAACATGTTTTAGAAATCTGTAATATTTTTGCAATAGTATTCAAAGTATAATTACTTCGAACAATATAATTCATTAATTTATCGGTATTTGTCATTTTTTCCCTCCCTTTTTCTTAGTAGAAAAATTATCTACATATCTATATTAAGATTTTATAGAAAAATTGTCAACACATTAAAATATTTATATTGTTTTGTTGAAAAAAAAGAAACATAATGTTATTATAATAATAAAAGGAAGTGAAAATATATGTCACATATGGGAAATAGAATCAAACAATTACGCGAAAAACATAAAATGACCCAAGATGAATTAGCACATAAATTAGGTTATTCATCTCGCTCATCTATTAATAAAATAGAAATTGGAAGAAGTGATCTTCCACAATCTAAAATTTCCTTAGCAGCAAAAATTTTACATACTGATCCTGCTTACTTATTAGGCTGGGAAGAAAACCTTAAACCAGTTGAGCATGAATTTGAAAAAATACCTGTTTATCCGCCCTTATGCTGTGGTGATGGCTATTTTACTGAAGATAATATCATTGATTATATTTCTATACCAAAAAAAATGTTACAACCTCATAAAAAGTATTTTGCCAATTATGCTATGGGTAATTCGATGATTGAAGAAAATATTAATGACGGGGATTTGATTATTTTTGAACATACTAATATCATTAATAATGGAGATATTGGATGTTTTTGTATTGATGAAAATGAAGCTACTTGTAAAATATTTAAACGAGATCCTGTTACATCTATAATTATGTTACTACCTGCAAATAATGATTTTCAGCCTATTATTATCACTTCAAAACATACTGGTTTTAAAATTATTGGTAAACTTGCTCTTGTAATAAATAATCGCCAATAAAAAAGATGATTAAAACTATTTAAATAGAATTAAATCATCTTTTTATTTTTAATATTTACTTATATTAAAATCATAATCAATAATAATTTTAGTATCTTGTCTCAAATTTCTTAAAGTATAAATCATTTTGTCTTCAGGAATCGATATACATCCTCCAGTAGCACCTTTTCCACTACAATGTAAAAATATTGCTGATCCCTTTCCGACAATCTGCTCCATATTATAACCAACCGCAAGGCAATAATTATAAACATTACCATAATCAATAATATGCTCAGATCCTGCAGGATTATAGTTACTAATAGTAGAAGCATCTACCAATTTATTGTAATATTCAGGATCACCACCACCCCAATAATGATTATTGTTCACTTGTATATAACCTAGTGGACATCCAGGATCCCCTTTTATTCCAAATGGCGTATGAAGAGAAAAAATTCCTGTAGGAGTTTTTCCATCACCTTCCGCTAATTTGTTAATACCATTTTTTCCTACACGACCAAGTACTGAATAATTATCCATCCAATATCCATCCGCATCTTTACTATGCATTGAAACTGTCGCATAGCTGCCATTAAATACTGATACAATTATTAATTGTGAACTAGTTTGAGATGCCTTTAAATTTGCAACCCATGAATTATATTTATAAAAACTTTCTTTAGTATCGTCAGGAGTTTCTTCACCCTTCTCTATTAATTTTACTTCAACTGCTTCTAAACGGTAATTATATCCTTCAGTCCCTGCTGATTCTCCATTTTTAGCCCAGCCTAACCAGCCAAATTCTTGGGCATGTACTCGATAATAAATATCGTATTGATTTGCCATTTCGCCAGTCAATCTTATCTGGATTGCTTCTAGCTGTTTTGCCTTTCCAATTGTCCCTGATATCTCACCATTTGCTTTCCAATTACTTTCCCAGCCGTAATCTTCTATATGTGATCGATATTGAATATTCCCTTGATATTTAGGATTCTCTAACGTTATCTTTATCGCTTCTAACTGTTTGGCTTTTCCACTAGTTCCTGAGATTGCTCCATCAAATACTTTTGTTTGCCAGCCGATATCTTGTACATGTGTGCTATAACTTACATAATGCTGTACAAATGGTCTTGTTGTGGCTCCTGGTGCTTCTCCACCTTTTTCTACCAGTACAACCTGGATTGCTTCTAGACGATAACTATATCCTGCTGTCCCTGCTGATTCTCCATTTTTAGCCCAATCTAACCAACCGAATTCCTGAGCATGTACGCGATAATAAATATCATAGTAATTAGCCATTTGACCAATTAACTTTATTTCAATAGCTTCTAATCTTTTTGATTGTCCACTTGTTCCTGAGATTGCTCCATTACTTTGCCAGCTCTGCCAGCCAAGATCTTGTACATGACTTCGATATTGAATCAATCCTGAATAATTAGGATTTTCTAACGCTATTGTTATTCCTTCTATTCTTTTTGACTGCCCGCTTGTTCCTGAAACTTCTCCATCATATTTTGCTTCTTGCCAGCCGATATCCTGTACATGTGTACTATAACTTACATAGTGCTGTACAAATGGTCTTGTTGTGGCTCCTGGTGCTTTTCCTCCTTTTTCTACCAGTACAATCTGGATCGCTTCTAGACGATAACTATATCCTGCTGTTCCTGCTGATTCACCATTTTTGGCCCAATCTAACCAGCCAAATTCCTGGGCATGTACTCGATAATATATATCATAGTAATTAGCCATTTGACCAATTAACTTTATTTCAATAGCTTCTAATCTTTTTGATTGTCCACTTGTTCCTGAGATTGCTCCATTACTTTGCCAGCTCTGCCAGCCGATATCCTGAATATGACTACGATATTGTACACTTCCTGTGTATTCTGTATCATTAATAATATTTATTCTAATTGCTTCTAATCTCTTTGATTGATTCGTTGTACCTGATAATTCTCCATCTTTTTTACTATTTTGCCAACCAAGATTTTGAACATGAGTTTGATATACTATCGATAATTTATCTCCATCTTTAATTGCATATACTGATAAATTATAATTATTGATTACTAAACCTGCTATTAATATTATCCCAATGAATTTTTTTATAATTTTCATTTTAACTCTCTCCCCTATATAAATTATAATCTAAGATAAATTATTTTCTCTTTTAATCTGATCTATTAACCTTTTCATATGTGCTTCAAACATTACATACATTCCAATATATATCATTTCTGCAATTAATGTAAAAGAAATCATAATAACAACTATTGAAGCTAGTGGCCCATACACATTTGTATAATCAGCTATACTAAAGTAAAATTCTAATCCTGATAAAAGAATCAATAATAACAAACTTGCACACGCAGCTCCTTCAATAACATCCAAAATATGGACACGGACATCAGGAATAATTTTATACAACAAGAACAAAATAATAAAAAACATAAAAAATAAATACAAATCTTCAAAAATAAAAATTTTACTCAAATCAACAAATGAGTTGATTACTGGTATAAATGTCAACAAAGAAATAATTAATAATAATAAGACAAATACTGCGATTGTTTTTAACAACATAATAACTTGTTCAACTATAAAATTTCTTTGATGGTCTGACGGAAATAAATTTTTTGAAATTCCATAAAGTTGATTGATTCCTCTACTAACTACAAATAATGAGATGCAAAGCACGATCATCGATGAAAAAGTAATATTATTTGATTTTAAAGATGATATTATTATGTCTGAAAACTCTGGCGTTAAATAATTTTCCAACATTTTTTCAAATGCTGTTAAATCAATGTTTAGTATCGATGCCAGAAAAGCACATAAAGAACAAATTGGAATAATAGACATTATTAAATAATATGCAAAGCATATTCCCGCATTTTTATTTACTTTATAGCGATAATCTAAAATGCGATTATTTATTTTATTATAAATTTTTATTATTAGCTCTTTCATAAAATATTCTCCCTGATAACCTTTAATTAAAGTATATCTTAGAAATAATAAAATGCAAATACTCAAAATTAAATTTCCTGGGTAATAACTATCTTTTTTCATGTAAATATTTTATAATATGAACATGGAAAAATTATACTCAACAGGTGAATTTGCTAAAATAGCTGGTGTCACCATAAGAACAATTAGATATTATGACAAAATTGGCTTATTAAAACCAACGATGATCCTTGAAAATGGTTATCGGCGTTATTGTAATAATGACCTTATTACACTTCAAAAAATACTTTCATTAAAAGAATTAGGCTTTTCTTTAGAAGAAATCTATCCTTTAATACAAGATGATGATAAAGATAGTTTTAAAAAATCAATTCAATTACAAACTACTCTCATTGATCAAAAAATACAAAAACTTTCTAATTTGAAAGAATCATTAAAAACAACTGAAAAATTGCTAAATAAAAATAATATTGCATGGGATAAAATTATTGAATTAATTAAATTGTCCTCAATTAATCAAAATATCATCAATCATTATATTAATGCTAAAAATCTTGAAACTAGAATCAAACTACATGATCAATTTTCAATTAATAAACAAGGCTGGTTTCCCTGGCTATTTGAACAAATTGATTTTTCAACTGTTTACCGCTTATTAGAAATTGGATGTGGTAATGGAAAACTATGGGATTATAATACTTATAATTTGCGTAATCGAGAAATCTTTTTATCCGATAATTCAGCAGGAATGATCGAAGAAGCTAAACAACGTCTTGGAAATGATTACAATTATCTAGTTGTTGATTGTCATAATATTCCTTTTAAGAACAACTATTTTGATACGATCATTGCTAATCATACATTATTTTATTTAAAAGATCTTAAACAAAGTTTAAATGAAGTAACAAGGGTTTTAAAAAAGACAGGTACTTTTTATTGTAGTACTTATAGTAAAAAACATATGCAGGAAATTAGTTTTATTGTTAAAAACTTTGATAATCGAATATGTTTATCTGCTGATTCTTTACCGGAGCGCTTTGGGTTAGAAAATGGACAAAAAATATTATCTAAATATTTTAGTTTTATAGAATTAAAAAAATATAACGATTATTTATTTATCACTGAAGCCCAGCCTTTAATAGATTATATTCTTAGTTGTCATGGTAATCAAAATGAATTTCTTGGTAATCGTTTAAAAGAATTTAAAATTTATATAGAAGATTTAATAAAGAAAACAAATGGCATTAGGATTACTAAAGATTCTGGATTATTTATTTGCACAAAATAAAAACTAGAAATTATTACTTCTAGTTTTATTTTTGTCTTATTTAATTATTTTACTTTTCCAGCATACATTTTTTCAAAATAATTTTGATATTCACCAGAAAGAATATTTTGCCACCATTCTTTATTATCTAAATACCATTGGATAGTTTGTTGAATTCCAGTATCAAAATTATATTTAGGCTTCCATCCAAGCTCTGTTTCTAATTTAGTTGGATCAATAGCATATCTACGATCATGACCTTTACGATCTTCAACAAATTTAATTAATGTTTCTGGTTTATCTAAAGCTTTTAAAATTGTTTTAACGACTTCTAAATTTGTTCTTTCATTATGGCCACCAACATTGTACACTTCGCCAACACGACCATTTCTAATAATTAAATCAATTGCTACACAATGATCATATACATGTAACCAGTCACGCACATTATCACCTTTACCATATACTGGTAATTCTTCGTCAGCTAAAGCTCTTGAAATCATTAATGGAATAAGCTTTTCTGGGAAATGATAAGGACCATAGTTATTAGAACATCTAGAAATAGTCACTGGTAAACCATAAGTACGATGATATGCTAAAACAAATAAATCTGCAGAAGCTTTTGAAGAACTATATGGACTAGATGTATGTAGTGGTGTTGTTTCTGTAAAGAATAAATCTGGTCGATCTAAAGGTAAATCTCCATATACTTCATCAGTAGATACTTGATGATATCTTTTTACACCAAATTCTTTAGCTGCATCTAATAAAGTAGTTGTCCCCATAACATTTGTTTTAACAAAGATTTCAGGATCAGTGATACTTCTATCTACATGAGATTCTGCTGCAAAATTAACAACAATATCAAATTTTTCATCTGCAAATAATTTGAAGATAAATTCACGATCTGCAATATCACCTTTTACAAATTTATAATTTGGTTTCCCTTCAACTGGTTTACAAGTTTCCAAGTTTCCAGCATATGTTAATAAATCTAAATTGACGATCATATCTTCAGGATGATTTTCAACCATATAATGAACAAAGTTTCCACCAATAAATCCTGCTCCACCTGTTACTAATATTTTCATTTAATTATTCTCCTTTGTATACAAATTGATTATTTGATTCTTCTAGTGTCGGACCAGTCATATCTTTTTCACTCAAAACTGGTTCAATTCCATTTAATAATTCTCCCCAATTAACATTGGCTGTAGGGTCATCATAACGCATTCCACCCTCTGATTCTTTATTATAAACATTATCTACTTTATATCTAAATTCAACGTTTTCTGTTAAAGTCAAGAATCCATGTGCAAATCCTTGGGGAATAAAAAATTGTCGATGATTCTCTTCGCTTAATTCTACAGATACCCATTTTCCATAAGTTGGACTACCTTTACGAATATCTACCGCAACATCAATAACTTTTCCCTTAGTACAAGAAACCAATTTTGATTGAGCATAAGGGGGATTTTGCCAATGTAAACCTCTTAAAGTACCTTTTTGAGCACTAAAAGACATATTATCTTGGACAAAATCAACATCAATTCCTAATTGTTGATATTTTGGTTTAGAATAAGTTTCTGTAAAGTATCCACGATGATCACCAAATACATCAGTCTCAATAATAATTACACCAGGTATTTTAGTTTCAATTTTTTTCATTATCATTACTCCTTATTGATCTATAAACTTACCATCTAATACATCTTTTAAATATTTACCATATTGATTTTTCTTATATAACTCATAAGCTGTATTTAATTGGTCTTTAGAAATCCAGCCATTATTATAAGCTATTTCTTCTAAACATGCAATTTTACGATTTTGATGAGTTTCTACAGTTTTAACAAAATTAGTTGCATCAACTAAGCTTTCATGTGTTCCAGTATCTAACCATGTAAAACCTTGCCCTAATAATGTTACATCTAAAGTTCCATTATCTAAATAAATTTTATTTAAATCTGTGATTTCTAATTCACCACGAGCACTTGGTTTAATACTTTTTGCATACTCAACAACATTTTTATCATAAAAATATAAACCAGTTACAGCATAATTTGATTTAGGATTAGCTGGTTTTTCTTCTAAAGAAACTGCTTTTCCATTTTCATCAAACTCAACGACACCAAATCTTTCTGGATCATCTACATAATATCCAAATACAGTTGCGCCACTATATTTATTAGCTGCAGCTCTTAAGCGTTTTCCTAAACCATGACCATGGAAAATATTATCACCTAATACCATGGCACATGCTTCACCATCAATAAATTCTTCACCAATAATAAATGCTTGTGCTAAACCATCAGGAGAAGGTTGAACTTTATATTGAAGTGAAATTCCAAACTGACTACCATCACCTAATAATTCTTCAAATCTTGGCGTATCATCAGGAGTTGAAATAATTAAAATTTCTTTAATTCCTGCTTCCATTAATATACTTAAAGGATAATAAATCATTGGTTTGTCATAAATAGGTAATAATTGTTTACTTGTTACTTGTGTAAGAGGATATAGTCTTGTTCCAGATCCTCCAGCTAATACAATGCCTTTCATTTTTAAGCCTCCTTATTTTCATATTAATATTAAACCCTTACGTTACGTTATGGTCAAGTAAAATATTAATATTTTTTATATTACCAATTGTATTGAATCATAAACATTTATAGGATAAAATATTTAAAGGTATAAAACAAAGAAAGAGTGACTATATGAAAAATATAAAAAATATTATTGGAATTTTAATTGGCAATACTATTTATGCCTTAGGAGTAACAATGTTTATCCTGCCAAATGATTTAATTACAGGTGGAACGACTGGAATGGCTATTTTTTTGAATTCAACCTTCAATATTCCTATCACTATTTTTGTTTCTGTATTTAATATTAGTATGTTTTTATTAGGATGGAAAATATTAGGAAAAAAATTTGCTTTAACTACTTTGATTAGTTCATTTTATTACCCATTTATTTTAGGTATACTAGAAAATATTTTTAAAAATGAAATGATGAGTAATGATACTTTATTATGTGTAATTTTAGCTGGGCTGATGATTGGATTGGCAATTGGTATCGTTATACGTTGTGGTGCTAGTACTGGAGGAATGGATATTCCGCCATTGATATTAAATAAAAAATTAGGTATTCCTATATCTATTAGTATGTATAGTTTTGATTTTTTAATTCTATTAAGTCAAATGATCATTCGTGATCGTGAAATGGTTTTTTATGGAATTTTATTAGTTCTTATCTATACAATTGTCTTAGATAAAGTTCTTGTTATTGGTAAAGCTCAAATGCAAATAAAAATCATAAGTTCTAAATTTTCTGAAATAAATGAAATGATAATCAATAAATTAGATCGTGGTTCAACTTTGATTCACGGAGAAACGGGCTATAAACATAACAAATATCCAATTGTTTTAACTGTTGTAAGTAATCGTGAATTAACACATTTAAATAATTATGTTTATGATATTGATCCAGATGCTTTTATGATTATCAATAAAGTTAATGAAGTTAGAGGTAAAGGTTTTACAACTGAAAAAAAATACGAAAAAAAATAAAACCCATACTTAGGTTTTATTTTTTTAATAGTGGATAAATACTGGGTCACCACTTCTAACTAACTCATAGACTTTTTGTGCATCTTCATATTGAAGATTTATACATCCATGAGATCCTTTCGTTAAATATAGGGTTGGTGACCAGTTGGCCCAGTCACTTCTTTCAAGATAATGATATCCCGTTCCTGTCCACATGATACGAACCCAGAATTTTGAAGGAGTTTGATAATCTTCTCCAACTAATAATTTTTCTGGCATTTTCTCTTTAATATACCAAATACCAGTACGCGTGATTCGATCCTCTGTTGGTGGTTTCCCTGTTACACATATACATGAATGAACAAGCTGGCCATCTCTATACACATAAACTTTTTGCTCAGTTAAATCAATCTCACTATAGTTTTGTGTATCCCAATCATTTTCAAAATTTTCGTAATCTTTTTTATAACCTTTATTGCTATAAATTGGTTCTAATTCAGTTGTTAAGGCTTTTTTGTTTTCTTTACTATTATTTTTTATATAGGCATCTATTAATTTACTATCTGTTTCTTTAGTAATTTCTTCATAAGCTTGGTCAACAATTTTATCATAATCTAATCGCCAGCCATAATCACCACCAGATAATTCAATAACTTGCCCTGAATGAGTCGTAAAATTACGTTTTTTTCCAACTGTTTTATATTTTAAGCAAAATGCTTCGATCCATTCACTCATAGCATCTTTATCAAAATTGACTTTACCATCGTCATTGATCGTAATCCAATCTTTTATATCATCTGGTGTTATTGTTTCTTTTACACCTTCACCCATATCCCAAGTAATCCAATTTAATAAATAATTGTTATATGTTTCAAGCTGTTTTTTTAAATCCTTTTCATCAATACTGTTTGAAGCTGTTATATAAATATCAGGGTAACTTTTTTCATCATTTAAATCAATTTTAGGACTAATTTTGTTGATTGATTTTTTTATCAAAGAATTAAAATTTTCTAAATTTAATTCATTTCCATCTATTCCTTCAATTATCTTTCCACTCTTCGTTTCTTCATCATATTCAACATGTGGTTTTACTGATGCTTTAATCTGATATGTCTCATTTCCAGCAACCAATACAGACTCATTAATTATTTGCTCTAATTTAGACTTATCATATGATACTTTCAAATCAATATCATGATCATGATTTGAAAATATACCAAAAATACCCCTACTATCTTTATGATCAGTAAAATCCTTTTCAAGATTTTCATCATAAGTTACTGACAAATCAATATCAGTACCTTTAATTTTAAATGACACCCCTTCTTTACCAATAATCTCTAAAGAATAGTTTTTGATAGCTTTTTCAAATATCTCTTTTGATTCCTCATAAGTCATATTAGAAACATCGATACTATTTATCGTTGTATTTGGATACCATTTATTTTGATAATATATTGATGTCCCAAAATACAACAATACATATCCTAATAAAATAGCTCCAATTACCTTTATTCTTTTTCTTACTCTTCTTCTCTTTCTTTTCATGATATTTGAATAACATACTCCTCTTTAAATCATTTTAATTTTATTAATCTTTATTTTATGACATTATATCACAAAAAATAATCGAATCAATTAATTCACTTCTTTAAAACAAAAAACTATATCTTTCTTTAATTACATATAATTTAATTTAAACCTTTAACATCACTTTCTGTTAATTTTTCTCCAGCTTCAATCTTATCAATTACCTTTATTATTTTATTTAAAACTTTCTTATCAGGAACAGTAATATATGTTTTCTTTCCCTTTTGAGAATACGTATCATACGATATTTTACCTTCTCCTGTTACTTGAACATTAAAAATATCCCAGTCAGCCATATCATCTAATTGCATATTTACTAAAGATTTAATATCATCACTTGTCATATCTGTTTCAAAACTTCCTTCAACAGCTGCTAAAATATTATTATAATTAGTAATAATCTTCGGCGACATAGCTTTTTTTAGCATTGCCATCAATAATCTTTGTTGATTTTTTCCACGATCAAAATCGCCACCTGGTAAAGCATAACGTTCTCTTACAAAACATAATGCCTTATCACCATCCATTTCATTTACTCCTTTTTTTATCTCATAATTGCCATGTAAAGTAGTAAATTTATATGGTGATTCGACTTCAACTCCACCTAAAGCATCAATAATATTAGTTATTCCGCTAAAATTTGTTTTAGCATAATAATTTACTTTTAAATCCAAGAAATCTTCTAACGTTAAAATTGTTTCATTAATTCCATACATTGCTGAATGAGTTATTTTATCCATTTTTCCATTTCTATTTAAATTAACTTGAGTATCTCTTGGAACACTAACTAACAAGACCTGTTTTTCAATTGGATTAACACAAACAACTAAATTAACATCTGCCCTTGAAATAGTCGATACTGATCCGTATGTATCAATTCCTGTTAAATATATAATAAATGGATTTTCTGTTACATCTGTCTTTGTGGTAACAGCTTCAATTTTTTCTTGTACTTCCATTTTATAAATTACTCGTGTTTCATCACTAAAACTTTCATGATTTGTCTCTAATACACCTAAATACGATTGATCAGCAATAATACAATCAACTTTTTCATCATATAATGCATCAGCCAGTTCTGCATAATCATCATAATTCTTTTTTTCTGGTGTCTCATCAATTTTATCTTGAATTTGAGCAAGTGCATCAGTTATTTCAGAAATACTCTTTTCATTCTCAATTCCAAAAGTCTTCCCTTTTAGATCTTCAACATTTTTTATATTACTATCTTTCATTGCATATATAGCAATAACCCGAGTTTGCATAAATGCACTTGTAATATTGCTTATAAAATTATCTCCAATTGATGCATAAACACTACCTACAATAAACAATGCTGACAATAAAATACTTGTTAATTTACTAAAGAATATTCTTGAACGTGCTCCTGTACGACGTTTTTTTCTAGCACCAGAGGTTATCCAAATCATCTCTATTAAAAGTAACAAAAATAACACTATCACAATTATAAAATAATACTTAGATGGCAGCATTTTGAGTACATACACATATCTTAGAAATACTATTGATGTAATTAACTGTAAAGTTAATATTATTCCTTTGGAAGTAAGTTTAGAAAATAAACTCTTTTTCTTTTTTTTTCTCACAATTTTTCACCCCATAAACACTCCTATCTTAACACACTAGTATGTCATATCAAAGAGAAATTTAGCTTATATAGAAAGAGCTTCATAAAGAAGCTCTTTTAGTTTCCTAATCCTTCTATATCATCCTCATTGATTTCGCCACCTTGCTCTACAGTATCAATAAGTTTTTTGATCTTTTTAACCTGTTTCGTATCTGGTTTCATAACATAAACTTCTGTTCCCCACATTGAAAACGTCTTAGTAGTTTTATATCCCTGACCTTGAACTTGGACATTATATACTGACCAGTCAGCCATATCATTTAACTGCATATTAAGTAAAGATTTAATTTCTTTACTTGACATATCAGTTTCAAAACTTCCTTCGATTGCACTTAAAATGTTATTAAAATTGGTAATAATTTTAGGTGACATAGCTTTATCAAGCATTGCTTTTAATACTTTTTGTTGATTTCTACCACGGTCAAAATCACCATTTGGTAATGAATATCTTTCTCTTACAAAGCATAATGCTTTGTCACCGTCCATTTCATTTATTCCTTTTTCAATCTGATAGTTACCATGCAATGTTTTAAATTTATAATCAGAATCTACTGTGATTCCCCCTAAAGCATCAACAATATTTGTCATTCCACTAAAATTAGTTCTTGCAAAATAATTTATTTGTACATCTAAAAAATCTTCAATAGTGCTAATTGTTTCACTTGTACCATAAATTCCTGTATGTGTTAATTTATCCATTTCTCCATTTTTATTTAATTCAATTTCACAATCACGAGGAATACTTGTCATTAAAATCTGTTTTGTTTTTGGATTAACAGTTACTATTAAATTGACATCACTTCGAGCTACTGTATTAACACTTCCATATGTATCGATACCTGTTACATACACTGTAAATGGTTTTTCTGTTACATCTGTCTTTTTTGTTGTAACACTTAGTTTAGCATCATATTCATAAGATTTTATAATCTTTGTATCATCATCAAAACTTTCATGATTAGCTTCTAACATTGATTTATACTCTTGCCCAACAATTATTGCATCTACTTTATCATTATATAATGCATCTGCAAGACTTGAATAATCATCATATTTAGTTAATTCTTGTTCTCCTATTTCATCTTCCATATCTGATATAGCTTTAGCTATCGTAGTTGAATCATTCTGATATGAAACCCCAAAATTTTTTCCATCTAAATCACTTAATTTATTGGCTTCATTATTTTTCATTGTAATTACGGAAATTAAATATTTTTGTGTTTTAGCATCAGATACATTATCTAAAAAATTATTACTCCTAATTGCATAAGCTGTACCTATCATTAATATAATACTCATAATCAAACTGATAATTTTTGTTATGATCGATCTTTTACTATGTAATCCTTGTTTTTGTCTTTTTTGACCGCTTCTCATAATAAAAAAGAAAATTATAATCAGCAAACATGGCACAATTGTAACAGGAGCTAAATATTTTATCGGAACTAAATCTAATTTAAATATAAAATATATAAATATCGCAGTTGCAATTAATTGTACTGTTAAAATCAAATATTTAGAAGTAATAAATTTTATAAACTTATTTTCTTTCATATTTCCTCCTCTATTTCCCTTCTATTTTCAAATAATACCATATTATTTTTTATAATACAAATTTATGTTGAATTTATAATAAATTTTAAGATTTTTGTAAGAATTATATTCAAAAATACTTGATAATGAAATTATATTGCACAATTTTAAACTATTTAGGTTATAATATCTATTGAAAAATATTAATTTGTTAATTATATTTTTTATCCTTATATAGACATTCTTACTTAGTGGCATCTAAATATTAAAGGATTTT
Organism: Clostridium sp. Marseille-Q5894; assembly: GCF_946902305.1. Classification (NCBI taxonomy): domain Bacteria; kingdom Bacillati; phylum Bacillota; class Clostridia; order Eubacteriales; family Clostridiaceae; genus Clostridium; species Clostridium sp. Marseille-Q5894. The sequence goes on from NZ_CAMPPT010000001.1 coordinate 68,551, forward strand.
ATAAAATATTATTTTTAGATTTATTATTATACAGTTTTTTTATAAAATTTATAGATTCGACAACTATCGTGAATATCTTTAAAGATTCGTGAATTTTTCACGAATAAACACGAAAAGTTTACATATATTAAAAATTAAGTTCACTAGTTTTCTAAATCTCAGATTTTCTATAAATAAAGCCTTTTATCTTTGTTACTGTATAAATATAATAAATTTTGTCACTAAAACGAAAGGGGAATACAAAGATGACAGACGTAAAAAAATACACAGTTTATATTTTAGAAGAAAATAAAGATCTATTAAACAGCATCAAAGATAGCTTGATTAAAACAACTAACTTTACAGTTATTGGTACTAGTGATAATGCTACTAGTTGTTTAAATTATTTATCAACAAATAGCTGCGATTTATTAATTATTGATTTAATGCTTACTAATATTGATGGAATTGGTGTCTTAAATAAATTAAAAGAGATCAATAGTCGTGCATATAATAAAGTGGTATGTATTACTAGTTTTACTAACCCACTAATTTGTGAAACTTTAGAAAAATTAAATGTTAGTTACTGTTTTAAGCAACCATTCGATATCACTTATTTTACAACAACATTATCTTCAATAATGAAAATTACTTTAGAAGATATTAAAGACATGACTCAAGATGAGTCCGAAAAATATAAAAAAATCAAACTAGAAAATGAAATTACAGAAATATTACATGAAGTTGGTATACCTGCACATATTAAAGGTTATATGTATTTGAGAACAGCTATCTTATCAACTTACTATAATATTGAATTATTAGGCCAAGTTACTAAAGTACTTTATCCTGATATAGCTCGTCAATATAGTACAACTGCTTCTAGAGTCGAAAGAGCTATTCGTCACGCTATTGAAGTTGCTTGGAATCGTGGTAATACTGATGCAATTGATGATATCTTTGGCTATACAGTTAGCGCTACTAAATCTAAACCTACTAATTCTGAATTTATTGCTATGATTGCAGATAAGCTGCGTTTAGAGCATCAAACTAAGGCGGCTAGTCGCCATAGTTACTTATAATATCTAAATTTAATATAAATAGAAGAATTAAAATTATTGAACCTATCAATAAAATTAATTCTTTTTTTATCTTTATTTGAATAATAAAAAAACAGTTTTACCTTAATTAGTATAAAACTGCTAAATTTGATACTTTTATAAAAATTAGTAATTATACTTTGATATTATTAAATCTGCGATTTTAGAAATAAACTCTGAATTACATAATTTTTCTTTAGCTCTAAAACCAAAAATATTTTGTAACTCTTCTTGATTCCCATTTGACCAAGTTACTTTAATGACATGACGTATAGCTTGTTCTACTCTCGAAGCAGTAGTTGCGTGATTCCTCGCAATACTAGGATACAACTCTTTTGTTATTTCACCTAATAAATTAATATTATTACAAACACTACTAATACCCGTTACTAAATAATTGTATCCTTTTAAATGGCGTGGTACTCCTATATCGTCAAAAATTCTAGTAATTTCACTCTTTATTATTACATTACGATGTTCTTTATCATCTGCAAAATTATCTTTAGTAATACGATTTAATATTTCTATAAAGTAATCTAGATTAAATGGTTTTCTTAGACAATAATCAATTGATAACTCATCTATCATCTCAAATACTACTGAATTAAAATCACTAATACAGATTAATTTTTTAAATCCTTTAGGATTATCTTTTCTTAGCTGATTAATAATACCAACACCATCAATATTTGTTAACATTAAATCAATTATAAAAATATCAACTTCATGCTCTGACAAATATTTTAAACATTGTATCCCATTTTCAAATGCAGCTATTACCTCATAATTTCCTTTATTATTAATTTTATTAATCAAACTATCTTTCAATAAATGATCTTCTTCTAAAATTACGATATGTGCTTTCTCGTTCATTTTTAATAACTAAGTGTTGATTACACTTCTCCTCCCCATTAACTTTATCCTGCTTTATAGTATTTTAATATAAAATCATATTTTCTATTCAAGCTCTATTAATTTTTAATATATCCAAATTTTAATATTTCAAATATATAATTTTAAAAACTGCTTTTCTTATATAAAACAACAGTTTATCTATAAATTTATTGCTTTAAATAAAATTACCGATAAATAAAACTCGAAAATACTTTTAATATATAAAAACTATAAATACATCCTTATTTACTTTACCCCATAAACTAAAATATCTTATTTTTACTACAAAATCAATACTTTTATTAGCCATTTTTTTATAGACCACATTGGTCGTTTATTTGAATAATGCACTACCTATTCTTATCATTGTAGCACCATATTCTAATGCTATTTGATAATCATTAGACATTCCCATTGATAACTCTGTCAAAGAGTAATTTTTATATTTATTTTTTAATTCAATTAACAAATTTTGCATCTTTTCAAAATACACCCTAGTTTGTTCTGGTTCAATATTAGGTGCCATCATCATCAATCCTTTAACATTTATATGTGGATAATTATTTAATATATCAAATACCTCATCAATTTCTTCAATTTCAAATCCGTGTTTACTTTCTTCTTTAGCTATATTAACTTGTATCAAAATATTCATAACTAAATCATGTTTTTTTGCCTGTTTTTCGATTTCTTTGATTAAAGAATAGCTATCTACTGAGTGAATCATAGTAACCTTATCAATAATGTACTTAACTTTATTTGGTTGTAATGTACCTATCATATGAAATTCACATTTTCCATGATAATTTTCATACTTTTCTAAAAATGCTTGTACCCTATTTTCTCCAAAATATTTAACACCTAATTGTTCTAACTTATTAATTTCTTCTATACCGACATACTTTGTTGCAGCAACTAATTTTGCTCCATTTAATTTATCTAATACTTCTTTTACTGCTTGCTCATTTACATGCATTTTAGCATCTCCTTATATCTTAATTTATTAATTTATATATTATCATTAATTATCCATTTATTACAGTAATTTTTTATTTTATTTATACTTTTATATTATTATAATAATATAAAAACACAAATCCTATCTGTCCTTTTTATTTTTGTTTAATCTGTATATTTAAAAATATACAGTATAATGTTAATATGTTCAATGTAAGGGGGATTTTAAATATGAATTATAAAACTTTAAAAATTGCTACTGTGGGTTTAATGGCTGCATTAGCATATGTATCTTTTACTTTTCTTCAAATTAAAATTACTACTCCAGGAGGAACTACATCTTTTCATTTAGGAAATACTTTTTGTATTCTTGCAGCTCTTTTATTAGGAGGAGTTCCTGGAGGATTAGCTGGAGCCATTGGAATGGGAATTGGTGATCTTCTTGATCCTATATATATTACTTATGCACCCAAAACGATAATTTTAAAAATGTTGATTGGAATTATTGCGGGAATAGTCGCACATCGTATTTTTAAAATTAATAACTGTAAAAGTAAATCTAAATTACTTATTTATGTAATAGTTTCTGCTATTGCAGGTATGTTCTTCAATGTAATTGGTGAACCATTATTTGGATATTTCTATAATTCTGTAATTTTAGGTGCTCCAGAGACAGCTGCTGCCACATTAGCTAGCTGGAATGCTATTACAACTTCAGTAAATGCAATTATTACTGTTATTCTATCTTCTATAATCTATATAATTATTAGACCAAGATTAATAAAAAGTAATATTCTTAAAAAATTAGCACCTAAATACAAAGAATAATATTATAATTTTTTCTAATAAATAGGATATTGCACTAAACATTTGATTAATGAAATAAATATAAAGACCCTTTAAGGGTCTTTATAACTTTTTTATCTATTAATAAATTATTAAAATTTTTCTATATTCATCATTTATTTTATCTTTCATTAACTAATTTAAATATTCTTTTATTAAAATAATTTTATTTTATGTCATCATTTTTTATATTTTAATATTATCGCTATATGATAAGCTTTTTATATCTTTTTACTATTTTTGTAGCTGCTAGATTATAATTATTATAGTATGAAAACGATCTTTTTTGATTCTAAAGCTTTATTGTTGCCACATGCATGCATGTGGTATTTTATTTCACAATAAAAGAACAGTTACATATATATCTGTTCTTTATATTAATTAACGATTTATTTGTCTTTAATGTATTTTTGTTCCATTCGGTAAATTCTTAACACTTATTACTTCTAATAAACCTTTTTTATCACCGGCTAAAATCATTCCTTGTGATTCAATTCCTCTAATTTTTGCAGGTTTTAAATTTGATACTACAATAACTTTTTTCCCTACAAATTCATTTGGTGAATAATACTCAGCAATTCCACTTACAATTTGACGTACTTCATTTCCAATATCTATTTTAGAAACCAATAATTTATCTGCTTCAGGATGTTTTTTCGACTCAATGACAGTACCGACAGTTAATTCAACCTTTTTAAAATCATCTATTGTTATAAAATTAACATCTTTTTTCTTTTCTTTTTTTTCTGGCTGTAATGCAGCTATTTTCTTTTCTATTTCTTTTGGGTCTAAACGTGCAAATAGCATTTCTGGTTTTTCAATTACTTTAGTCCCTTCTTGATATAAACCAAATTTATTTAAGTCTAATAAACTTCTTTGATCTGTATTTATTTGATCAAGAATTTTATTTGCTGTTGAAGGCATAAATGGAATTAAAGCTACAGCACTAAAACGAATACTTTCAATTAAGTTATAAAGCACTGTCGCCAAACGATCTCTCTTACTTTCCTCTTTAGCAAGTGCCCATGGCATTGTTTCATCAATATATTTATTAGTTCTTCGAAGTAATGTGAAAATTGCATCTAATGCATCAGATGATTTAAAATTATCCATTTTTTCAATTACTTTTTTAGGCATTTCTAAAGCAACTGTGATTAGTTCTTCATCTATTTCTTCTTTAACACCAGGATTACTAACAACACCACTAAAATATTTATTAGACATTGCAATTGTTCTGTTTACTAAATTACCTAATATATTTGCTAGATCTGAATTAATTCTTTCAATCAATAAATCCCAAGTTATGCTTCCATCATTATCAAATGGTATTTCTCGTAAAACATAATATCTTACAGCATCTACACCAAAAATATCTACTAAATCATCAGCATAAATAACATTACCTTTTGACTTAGACATTTTACTTTCACCTTGTAATAACCATGGATGTCCAAATACCTGTTTAGGTAAAGGTATATCTAGTGCCATCAGCATTATAGGCCAGTAAATTGTATGAAAACGTACAATATCTTTACCAATTAAATGTAAGTCAGCAGGCCAAAATTTATTATATAATTCTCCATGATTTCCATCCACATCATAGCCTAACCCTGTAATATAGTTAGTCAATGCATCTATCCATACATAAACAACATGCTTAGGATCAAAATCGACGGGAATTGACCAGCTAAATGATGTTCTAGATACACAAAGATCTTGTAATCCTGGTTTTAAAAAATTATTCATCATTTCGTTTTTTCGAGATACAGGTTGAATAAACTCAGGATGTGTTTCAATATGATTTATTAAACGTTCTGAATATTTAGATAATTTAAAGAAATATGCCTCTTCTTTTGCTTCGTTAACTTTTCCACCACAATCTGGGCAGTTACCATCTACAAGCTGTGATTCTGTGAAAAAAGACTCGCATGCAGTACAATATTTACCTTCATAATATCCTAAATATATATCACCTTTATCATACAATTTTTTAAATATTTTTTGAACTTGCTGTTTATGATACTCATCTGTTGTTCTCATAAAGCGATCATAAGTTGTGTCCATTAAATCCCAAATTCTTTTTACTTCTGCTGCTTTTTCATCAACAAACTGCTTTGGATCTATACCTGCTTCTTTTGCTTTTAATTCAATTTTTTCTCCATGTTCGTCTGTACCAGTTTGAAAATAGACGTTATATCCTTCTTGACGTTTAAATCTAGCTATTGCATCAGCTAAAATTATTTCATATGTATTTCCGATATGAGGCTTACCAGATGTATATGTTATAGCAGTAGTTAAGTAATAATCTTTTTCATTTTTCATAATCAATAATCTCCTTTCAAATAAAAAAAGTCCTTACAAAAGGACGAATTATCGCGGTACCACCTTTTTTACACATATGTGTCACTCAATACTTTTAACGCAAGTTACACGGTTATCTTTAACTATTCAAGATAACAGCTCCGGGCCCATCACATAAAGCTAAACTCTTAGTTTCCACCACCCACTAAGTCTCTATAAGTGTTACTTTAACATTTTCCCTTCTTTGCTTTTTCCACTATTAACTTTAACAAACAATCCTTCTAAAGTCAAATCAAATTTAATTAGGATAATAATCTTATTATTTACTATTTTATATTAATTATTCAAACACTATATTTATAGTTAATGTTTCACGTGAAACATTTAATTATTCCTAGTTTGATTTAGTTCTAAATAAATTTTTTGCATTTCCATATCCGTTTTTGCCATCATATCAGCACAATTTTTTAATCTTCTTTGAATTTGTATATTTGCATCTTTAGTTCCCTTATAAACTAATTCATGTTCTAAAGAAGCCCAGCAATCCATAGCAATAGTTCTAATCTGTATTTCTACAGGAATATAAATAATTCCGTTTCGTTGGTATACTGGTACTTTTATTATTAAGTGTAAACTACGATAGCCATTATTTTTAGGATATTGAATGTAATTAGATTGTTTTATTTGGATAACATCATCTTGTAAGACTAATAGTTGAGCTATATATTGAATATCATTAATATAATTACATATTACCCTAAGTCCTGCAATATCATTTAATTGGCACATTCCTTGATAATTTTGTTCCAATCCTTTTCTATTTAATTTTTCTAATATACTAGCTGGTGATTTAATTCTACTTTGTATAGCATGAATTGGACTATATTGATAATTCAATTTAAGTTCTTCATCAATTATTTCTAACTTTGTTTTTACAATTTTTATTGCTGCTTTATATGGTTGCATTAGTGTTTCAAAATCTGTTTCATGTTGTTTAATATTAATTATATCTTTATTCATTATTTTTACCGAATGTAGTATTCGGTACCTCCTTTTTATTAAAATTTTTATATAATTAAATTCATTCTACAGATTATTATATTAAATATTTTTATCATTAATACATCAAAATTATGGATATTTATGTTAAATAAAATCTTAAATTTATACAATCAGATTCATTATATAAAAGTAGTTTTATTAATATTTTATAACTTAAATTATTATTTTGATTAATAAAAAAGATCTAAATAGAGTAATAGACTCTTTATAGATCTCTTTCTTAATAATTTGATAAGTATTTTTAAATTATCTAAAAAACTATTTTATAACACTCTTTAATTCAAAATATTGTTGTAATGTATCTAATGTAACGAATTGATATCCTTTATTATTTAATTCTTCTAATGCTAATTCTAAACCATTTATTGTAAAACTATGAATATCATGTATTAATATGACAGCACCATCAAATGCTTTATTTACAATTACATCTTTAATTTTATTAGCATCCTTCAATTTCCAGTCTTCAGTGTCTAAATTCCATAACGCAATTTTCATTCCATTCTTCGATATAGCCTCTTTAACTGTATCATTAATTGAACCAAATGGTGGTCTTATAAATTTAGGTTCATATCCAGTTATTTTAAAAATTGCATCTTGGGTATCTACAATTTGTTTATTCACTCCATCTATATCTAATTTTTTTAAATCAGGATGATCCCAAGAATGACTTCCTATTTCAAAACCATGTTCATATACTGTTTTTACAACATCTGGATATAACTCAGCATTTTTCCCTAGCATGAAAAAAGTAGCGCGTCCATTATATTTTTCAAATAATTCAATTACTTTTAAAGTATTGGTTTTATGTGGTCCATCATCTAAAGTTATTGCTACCATTTTTTTATTAGTATCTATTTGTGGTTGATCTGCTGGTTTAACTACATCTAATGGCGCATTAGAAGGAATATTCTTATTTGCAAGTTTTATTAAATCTTTATTGTCCTCATAATTTATTTCAACTTTATTTTTTAGTTCTTCATCACTATAAATAACCAATTTTTTACTTTCTACAACAATACTTGAACTATTTGAGTCAATATTTTCAATTCCGCTAATACTAGAAGATAGTACACTTTTATAATTATTTCTTAAACAATCTTCGACTGTTAAGATTTTTTCATTTTTTAAATCATAAGTTAATAATTTATTAGTTGTAGAAATTACATTTACATCTTCATCATATCTATTTATCTTTAAATTTAAATTAATATATTGATTATATACCTCATTTATTGAATAATCCATATATATAATATCTTTACTTTTCTTATTTTCTTTTTGCTCTTTTAAATAATTTTCGTAAAATTCATTAACTATCTTATTTAATTCTTTACTTTCTGTTTCTGGATAATACATGGATATATATAAATTATCACTTTCATCTTTATAGTGTTTTACTTCACCAATACTTTTGTTATCCTCACTATATTGATTAAATTGATCATATATACTATCTTTATTAAAGAAATAGAATATTCCACCTATAATAATTGCAACTATTAACAAAATTATTATTACATATTTTATTTTTCTATCTGCTTCATGTGATCCTCTTGCATAACTATATTTCATTCATTTTCCATCCTTTCACCTCTTATATAATACTTTATTTGTAGAATTAAATCAAATTAATCGTTTTTATAAAATTTATATATATTTAATGTTTCACGTGAAACATTAAGCATATAATTAAAGTTAAAAAAAGACGATTTACTCGTCTTTCTTATGATATGCTGCATAAACTTCATTTTTCTTAATATTTCTTAATTTAGCAACTTCTTTTATTGAATCCTTTACTGACATACCTTTAGCAACATAATCATTGACGTGTTCAACAATAGTTTGCTCAAAAATATGTTCTTCTATAACATTAACATTACCAGAAACTACAATTACCATTTCACCTTTTAATTCATCTATAATATTTAATACTTCACTTATTTTACCTCTTATAATTTCTTCATACTTTTTTGTAATTTCTCTACATAGAGCAATCTCGCGATCTCCAAAAATTTCTAACATTAATTTTAATGTTTTTGCAATTCGATGTGGAGACTCATACAAAACTAATGTTTCTTGATACTTTTTTAAATTTTCTAATTCTTTCTTCTTTTTCTTATCCTGATGATCTAAAAAACCATAAAATATAAAAGGTTGCGGAACTATTCCAGAAACAACAAGAGCATCAAGACAAGCATTTGCACCACTAATCGGAATAACATTTATTTCATTTGCAATTGCTTCTTTTACTAATTCAAAGCCAGGATCTGATATAGCAGGATATCCAGCATCACTAACTAATGCAATATTATTACCTTCTAATAGTAAATTAATTATTTTAGGAATAGAATGTATAATATTATGTTCATGGTGCGATATTAATTTTGTCTTTATATTATAATAATTTAATAATTTGACAGTATTACGTGTATCTTCAGCACCAATATAATCTACTTCTTTTAAAATTCTTATTGCACGATATGTTATTTCTTCTAAATTTCCTATTGGTGTCGCAACAAGATATAAACATGGATGATTATTTTCAAAACTTTTTTGTCTATTCATCAATTTTTTCTCCAAACATTTTCCTTACTTCATTGCTATAAGTACCATCTTCATTATGAGCATATAATGGTGGCTCAATTTTTAATCCTTTTTTTCCTTTATATATTCCCTCAACTAATAAAACATGGCTTGCACGACCATATTTAGGATATACAAATCTTATTCTTTTAGGTTCTATTTCATATTTCTGCATAATATTTAAAATTTCAATCATTCTATCAGGACGATGAACCATTGCAAACTTACCACGATTATCCAAAATTTTTGCAGCACTTTTAATAATACCTTCTAAATCAATTTTTATTTCATGACGTGCAATACTTAAAAATTCATTTTCATTTATATTACTATCTTCATCTACTTTAAAAAAAGGTGGATTACATACAACAAGTCCAACTTTTGAAGCCTTTTTTACATATTCACTTATATCATCATTAATTATTTCAATTTGATCCTTTAAGTCATTTAATATAACATTTTTCTTTGCTAATTCAACTGCTTCTGATTGTATTTCTATTCCAATGATCTTTTTATCTGTTCTTGTTGATAAAAGTAATGGAATTGCTGCATTATTAGTGCCAAAATCAACTATTTTCTTAACATCTTTAGTAATAGTGCAAAAGTTAGCTAATAATACTGTATCCAAAGAAAAGTTAAACATATCTTTTCTTTGGATTATCTTCATATGATTAAAAGCTAATAAATAATTAGTTACTTCATTATCCATACTTAATTATTATCCAAACGTTTAAAATTAATTTCATTTAATCCAACAAAAATTATTGCACCATTATTATCTATTTTAACTAAATCATTAATTACATTAAGACCTAATACCTTAACATCTTTACCTTCATATTTCACTCTGCTTCCTATTTTAGGAAAACGCTGCTTTTCAATCGTATAAACTTCATCTTCATATTTTAAACAGCACATTAGTCTACCACAAGCACCAGATATTTTTTCTATATTTATAGCTAGCATCTGATTTTTAGCCATATTTATCGATACACCATTAAATTCTCCAAACAAAGATGTACAGCACAAAGGTAACCCACATGTTCCTATTCCACCTATTACTTTAGCTTTGTCTCTAGGACCAATTTGGCGAAGTTCAATACGACATCTAAAAACTGTTGCTAATTCTTTTAATAACTCTCTAAAATCAACTCGTTCATCAGATGTATACATAAAAATAACTTTAGCTTTATCTAAGGTGAATTCACAATTAGTAAGTTGCATATCCACATCATATCTTGGCACTATATCTCTACAAGTTATCAAAGCTTCTTGGGCATCAATTAAATTTTTTTTATACGCTTCAACATCTTTTTGATCTGCTAAACGTAAAATTGGCTTTAATTCTGTATCAAGATTAAATTTTTCTATTTCCATTAATTCTTGTGATATTTCACCCAATTCTAATCCTCTAGCTGTTTCAACAACTACATAATCTCCTTTTTTTAATTCTAAATCTGTAGAAAAATAATATACTTTTCCTGCATTTTTAAATTTTACACTTGCTAATCTAAGATTTTGCATAGTAACACCTCTCTATAATCTATACATAAAACTATCCATTAATAATGCAATATTAGCATTACTTTCTATAGTATAAATAGTCTCTAATACTAATTCTATTTGTTTTATTAATATAGTTTCTTCAACATTAATACTTTTAAACAAATCTATATTTTCAGAATATAACACTTTTTGATTATGTTTCACGTGAAACACATCCTTCATTGCTAATAATAACATATTCAAAAATAATTTAATATCCTCACGCTCTTTATATTTTTTTAATAAATTAGTCTGAGTATTAATAATTAAATTATTACGTTTAAAATATAAATCTTCAATAAAATTTATTACTTGTAAATACATATAATTAAATCGATCATCATATAATTTTTTTGCTTCATCAACATCAGCTGCTAAAAAAGCTAACACATTAGCAGCATCATTAGGAATACTATCATTAATCAATTGCTCTGCTATACTTTCTTTACTATCTGGTTGTATATCTATTACTTGGCATCGTGAAATAATCGTTGGTAAAACTCTATTAATATTTTTTGTCGTAAATAAAGCATAAACACCTTCATTTGGTTCTTCCAACATTTTTAATAAAGTGTTCATCGCTTCTTTAGTTGAATACTCAATATTTTCAATTATGTATATCTTTGCTTTTCCTTCTAATGAAGACTTTTTAAATGTTTCTTGAATTTTTTCAATATCACCTTTTTTTATTGAAGCAATATCTCCATCTAATTTAATAATATCACTATATTTGTTTTCCAGTACTTTCCGACAATCATTACATTTCATGCAAGCTAAAGTTTCATCGCAAATTATCGACATTGCTAAAAAATTTAAAGGCTTTTCTGTATTATTTCCAACTAATAAAAAAGCATGTGGTATTCTATTTTGTGAAAATTCATTATTGATTAGATGATAAAAAACCGGCTGAAATTTTATTAAATAATCTTTCATAACTTATCCCTAATTATTTTTAACGCTTGACTTGCTACTTCATCAATTGATTTACTTGCATCAATTTTAATAATGCGGTTTGAATATTTATTACAAATAGTTAAATAACCATCATATACTTTTTTATGAAAATCATTAGATTCCAAATCTAATCTGTCCATATCTCTATTGTTCTTATTTATTCTTGCCAAACCTTGTTCATAAGATATATCAAAAAATATTGTTAAATCAGGAATAGTATCACCAATTGCAAATAGATTTATCTGATATACTTCATCTATTCCTATTCCTCTTCCGATTCCTTGATAAACTAATGAACTGTCCACAAATCGATCACAAATAACTATGTATCCTGCCTCTAAAGCGGGACTAACTTTTTCTACTAAATGCTGTCTTCTTGCAGCTGCATATAATAAAGCCTCAGTTCGTGCATCCATCATAGTATTTTTTTTATCTAAAATTATATTTCTTACCTGTTCAGCTATTTCAATACCACCAGGTTCACGTGTTAATAATACTTTATATCCTTCAGATTGCAATTTTTCAAATATTATTTTTGAAATAGTAGTTTTACCACTACCATCTGGTCCTTCCAACGTAATAAACTTACCTCTCATTTTTTACTTCCTTCCTTTTTTATCAAAGCAATCTATAATAAATTATAACATATGTCATAGTTTGATACAATTCATTCATTTATTAGTACTATAAAATTAAAATAAATATTATTTTAATATATATTTATAATAAATATTAAATAAAAAATAATATTTATTATAAATATAAAATAATTAATATTATTTTTTATAATTATTTCATAATAGGCTTATAAAATATATAATAATAATTCCAGGATATCCTAGCATAATTAGAATGAAAATATTTAAAATATTAAAAGTAAAATAATTATTTGTCAATATGTTCAATATATACAAAAGTATAATTGATTTAAACAAGGTTAATATAAATTTTCGCATAAAAACACCTCTATAATAATTATATGAGGTGTTTATATTTTCTTTCTACCTTCAAGTGATTTTAATAATGTTAATTCATCAGCATAATCAATATTACTTCCAATAGGTAAACCATTAGCTATCCTACTTGTATTTATATTTCTTTTTGCAAGTAATTTAGCTAAATATAAAGCAGTTGTTTCACCATCACGCGTAGGATTAGTTGCAATAATTACTTCTTTGATAGAATCATCTAATCGCTCAAATAAAGAATCAATATTTAAATCATCCATTGTTTTACCGTCCATGATTGACATTGTCCCATGCAAAACATGATATACTCCATTATATTCTTTTATTTTTTCCATTGCAAAAACATCTTTAGATTCTTCAACAACGCAAATGATACTTTGATCACGATCATGATCCATACATATATCACAAATTTCGCCTTCACATATATGACCACATTTTTTACAATAATGTATTTTATCTTGAATATTTCCTATTGCTTTTGAAAAATCATTAACATAGTCTTTTTCCATTGATAAAACATAATAAGTTAACCGTTCTGCACTTTTACTACCAATACCAGGTAAACGCTTAAAACAATCAACTAAATCTTGAAAAGCTTCTGGATAATTCATATAAACCTCCTCTATTCTTCAAATTCAACAAGATCTCCAAATAATTCAACTGCCATTGATTGTGCTTCATTTAATTTTTTTTGAGAATTTTGAAAAGTTCCGATATGATGTAAAACAATTGGTTTTGCTTCAGGAAGAGTTTTTGCGCGATTCATTTCAATATATTTATTTCTTATATCAGGCCATGTACTACTTTTTACTGCTATAAAATCATAACTTTGTCCTAATACTTCTTGAAGAAACTTTTTTAATTGATAATAATTTTCCGTTTCATTAATCTCATTTACATTTGGCTGATGCTCAAATGCAATAATAATTCCTCCCTGACAAGCTGCAACAGGATTACCATCATATAACATTGAAGCAAATTTTGCTGTATTAAGATTGAATCGATATCTTGCAATTACTGACCATTTTTCTTTTATTTCATTTAATATTCTTCGATCAGCTTGAACTAGAATATTTAAAATATCATCAAATGAAACATCAATATTTTTATTTGAAACTTTTTGCTCTGTATCATCTTTGACATTTTTATTTTCTTCTTTTTTTAAATCATTATCTTGATCTATTAGCTTGGCTGTTTCTGGTGTTATTTCTTCTATTTTATTTAATTTTTCAGAATCATCTTCTTTTTTTATTTCTTCTACTTTTTTTGTTTTTTCAATGAAATTATTTTCTTCTTCAAGAAGAACTTTATTTTCATCTTTTACATTATTACATATTTTTAACATTGCTAGTTCAAAATATGTTTTTGCATCTAAAGATTGACTATAATGAGAACTTGCTTCTATTAAAATATCAATTATCTTAAATGCTTCTTCAATTAAAATATAAGGTACTAAATTATCAATATCATCTTTAGATAATACAAATAAAATATCAATATCTTGAGTATTTTTATAAATTATTACATCTTTTAAAACATCTATTAAATCATATGTCAATCTTTTAATATCAATACTTGTACTGAGCATATTATCTAATGATTCTAATATTCCCTTTAAATCTTTAGAAAGTAATTTTTTAATAAATATAATTTTATTATCCATGGATAATAAACCATATATCATATTAACACTTTCTACAGTTAATTTATTTTCATAAGCTAAACACTGTTCCAAAATACTTAAAGCATCTCGCATTCCACCTTCAGCCAATTTTGCAATTATTTTTAAAGCAGCTACTTCATACTCTTTCTTTTCATGCTTTAAAACATATTCCAGTCTATCAATAATATCACTTTCATCAACTTTTTTAAAATCAAATCGTTGACATCTAGATATGATCGTTGGCAAAATTTTATGTGGTTCAGTTGTTGCGAGAACAAAAACAATATGTGCTGGTGGTTCTTCCAAAGTCTTTAATAAAGCATTGAATGCCCCTGTTGACATCATATGAACTTCATCAATAATATACACTTTATATTTTCCATTTATAGGTGCATATTTTACTTTATCTATCAAATCTCGAACTTCATCTACACCATTATTACTAGCAGCATCAATTTCAATAACATCAGGATGTTCTCCTGCTGTTATAGCTTTGCAATTAGGACAAGTATCGCAAGGAGGATTATCTCCAGTACAATTTAAAGCTTTTGCGAGTAACTTAGCTACAGTAGTTTTACCAGTTCCTCGTGGACCAGCAAATAAATAAGCATGAGAAATACGATTTTCTTTAATTGCATTTTTTAATGTTGTTACGACATGTTCTTGCCCAGCAACTTCATTGAAAGTTTGGGGTCTATATGATCTATATAAAGCTTTATAAGACATTTATAATCACTCCTCATCCTTATCTATTATACTATATAATTAAAAAGATAAATATAATTAAAAATTTAATTTTTTATTATTCCTTTTATTTTTAAAATAATCTTTAATTATTTTTGAACATTTTTCTTGTAAAATTCCACCAGTAATTTCTGGTCTATGATTAACAGGTGAATCTGAATTATAGATAGTAGTCAAAGCCAGCCATCTTTTTTCATATGCCCCAAAAACTACTTTTTTTATTCTACTATTTATTATAGCTCCAGAACACATTATACACGGTTCAAGAGTTACATATAATATGCACTCATCAAGATACCAAGAATTAAATTTTTTACAAGCTTCATTAATTGCTATAACTTCTGCATGAGCTGTAGCCAAGTTAGTCGTTTCACGAAGATTATGTGCCTGCGCTATTATCTGATTATCTTTAACTATAACAGCTCCAACAGGTACTTCATCTTTATCTAAACACTTTAATGCTTCTTGATATGCAATTTCCATAAACTTAATATCTTGTTCCATGCAAAATTCTCCTTTTTATAAAAAAGCCACTACACACAGACGGTTATTCTTAATGCTGCTACCTTCCGGTCCTGACATGGTTCGAAGCCGCCTATTGTAATGGCAAAACTAATTATATAACATTAATTCATCAAATTCAATAATAAACTTAAATAAAATATAAACTGTGTATTGTAAAATGAAACTGGAATTAAGGTAATGTAATGATTGGCTAGCCAATCATTACATTTCGCCGCCAACTCCCTCTAGTCTCAATTTTTAATTTTTTACATGAAAAATGTTCATAGAAGTCGTATTATTTTAGTCGACCAAAACCTAATAAAGGAGACTCTCTATGAACACTTATACTATATCACAAAAATCTAAAAATAAACACCTTCAGTTTTTTCATTATGAATTTATTGTTAATGAACTTATTCGTTTTAACGCTCTGCATTCTGGTCATAAGCGTAATATCGGTAAAACTCAATTCATTCATTATTTGGCTGTTTCTGTTGGTACTTCTGTCTCTAATGTCTATTCTATCATTAAGGATGCCACTATCACTGTTAGAGATACCTATCTTAATGAACGTACTGAACTTTCTGCTTTGGCTGCCTTTGAAAAAAGATCTAAGATCCATAAGACCCCTAACAATTCTAAACTTCATAAGGCTCATGATTTTATCACTCTCGTTGAAAATGAAATGAAATCAAATAGACTTTCCTCTGTTGATGAGACTATCAATTATCTTCGCCTTCATGAAAAAGATAAAATTAAAAATATGGTAACTGTTTCTACTAAGACTTTCTATAATTACATACACGAAGGAAAAGTTTCGATAAAACCAATTGATCTGCCTAGAATGCTAAGAAGAAAGACGAAAAAGAACTGGAAAACTTATATCCCTAAAAGACAGAAGGGAACTTCTATCATGGAAAGACCTGAAAGCGTTGATACAAGAGAGGAATTTGGTCACTGGGAAGGTGATCTTGTCACTGGTCCAAGAGATGGACAAAATGGTGCCTATTTGACCCTGATTGAAAGAAAAACAAGATTCTATTATATGATTCCTATTACATCAAAATCTTCTAAAAAAGTTTATATGCAGATCAATAAGCTTCATAAATTTTATAGTGACGATTTTAAGAAAATATTCAGATCCATTACATTCGATAATGGAAATGAATTTGCCAGATGGAAGGATATGGAAAAGAAACCAGGATCAAAAGAACAGCGTACAAAGATTTATTTTGGGAGACCATATCATTCATGTGATAGGGCATCAAATGAAAACTGCAATGGACTTATAAGATATTTTATAAAGAAAGGAACTGATATTAATACAATAGATAAAGAAAAAACATTAGATATTAATCAAAAAATCAATCAAAAGAAAAGGAAGATACTTGGTTATCTTCCTGCAGAACAGCTATTTGTCAAAGAACTGGCTAAAATTGGTATAACTAAAAATACGATTTTCTATAAAAATTAGAACTTTTTTATCTTATTTCCACTCTCTGCTTGCAATTCGGGAATAAAATATAAACAATATTTAGGATATTATTTTATAAATATAAATTCATTAAATAAACATTCAAATATTCATCACCAATTTTCATATAATTATCATAACGTCCAATAATTTCAAATCCAAATTTTTTATACAATACAATTGCAGCCATATTATCAGTAACTACTTCTAAATCTATAATTTCTAAACCCGCTTCAATTGCATAACCAATAGTGGCAGAAAGTAGATTTGAACCAATTCCTTGATTCCAATAATCTTTTAATACAGATATTCCCAAACTTGCATGATGTTTCAAACGTTTTTTAGAATTTCCTTTTAATGAAACCATCCCTACAATTTGATTATCATCTTTTGCAACGATCATTATAGAATTAGGATCATCGTTAATTTCTTGAATTAATTCCATTTCCTGAATTTCATTTAATTTATCATCATCAGCTCCAAAAGTAAGATTTGTTGTTTGATCAGCAACAATATTTAAATATTCAACGACTCTTTTAGCATCACTAGGTAAAACTTCACAGTATTCTATTTCCATCTTTTCACCTCATTTTTATTTTTTTAATCTTATTTTCGTTATAATTTGTGTTGCAAGATATACTAATAAAGTAAATCCACAAACTATTAACATATCTATTAAAACTGGTTTAATAGCTTCAAAGCCAAAATCATTTAATTTAACAATTTCATTATTAGCTTTTATGAACCAGTATGAAGGTAAGAACTTTGCTAAAGTTAATACAAACGGACTTAACATACTTTGGGGAACAAAAGCCCCACATATAAAGCTTGATCCTAAACCAAAAACATTTCCTACACCACTTAATATTTCACGATTACTTGTAAATTTTGCTATCATAAAGCTCAATGCTTGAATAAAAAGCATTAAAACAAGTGAATTAATTATTAACAATAATCCATTTATTGTCATCATGGCTTTACTATATAAAATAAAACTAAATATAACATATAATAACCAAATAAATAATCCAACTGTATAATTTCCTAGTAATAATTGGCGATTCATACTTTTATAACTTACTGGTGATACTAAGTTGCGACGTTTTATCTTTTCTTCATTAAAAGATACCATGATCATTGTTACAATAACCATTGTTATAGTTATTAACATATAATTAGAAAAATTATAATAGGTAGCAGCTTTTGTAAAATCAATATCATTTTGCTTTTCCAACATGCTTACTTCTATATTTTTACTTAAATCTTCTTTAATTAATTTAGTTAACTTTTGATCACTAATTCCTGCTTTTAAATATAAATTAGCAGTATTTAGATACTTATTTAAAAGACTCTTACTATAAATACTATTATAAGAATCCGGCAATTCCATTGTTTCAATTTGAACATTCTTACCACTAATAAAATCAGATGTATAATTTTTAGGTATAATCATAATATAATCTACAGTTCGATAAAACAAAGCATCACGTAATTTTTCTTCTTGATCATCTAAATTAATTAATTTACCAGAATCTTGGATATATTCTTTTAATCCTTCAATTAGATTACTATTTTCATCTCGATTAATAACAGCAACTTTAACATCTACCCGTTTATATTCAGTTGTACTAGAATTATATGTCCCTGCAAATATTGCTAATCCAAGAAATATAGCTGTATATATAATTATTAGTAAAGTATAAGTATTAGCAACTTTTAAATATTTTTTAAATACTGTCATATTGCTTCCTCCTTGTGAAGAATAATGATCCTGCAATTAGAAGAACACCAATTATAAATAGATAGATCATATTTGTTGTATAACGATTTAAATTATCATAATAGTAAAGAGCATATAATCCATCAGTTATTAGATTGACAGGATTGATATATGCTAATATTGGTAAATTGGTTTGCATCCAATATTTAATATCGATGATCATCATTCCTGAAAAGAACGATAGTACTAATGAAAAACTTGTTAAAAAAGATATTTTTGTATCTTCTTTTTTGAATTTCAAAACATTTCCAGCAAAATTTCCTAATCCCACACCAGTAAAACATCCGATAGCAATTAAAATAATAATATAAACTGTTTGATTGCCAAAATCAACACCTAATCCAAATATCAGATAAGCCATCAAAATCATCATAATTACAAACTGAATAATGAAAGCTGAAAAAATTCCTGATAAAACAGTAACTATTTTTGAAATAGGTGAAACTCCTATTCTTGTTCCCTGTCTTGAAAGATTGGCTTCAATCTGACTTGTCGTTCGAAGACCACAAAAACTGGCATTTAAGCAATTCATTCCAATTAAAGTATAAAAATATACAACGGTTAAATCTGTATTACCACTAATATTTAATGTTTTAAAATTATTCTTAGATAAATTAATGGCATCTAAAATATTAGTTTGTAAAATATCAGGACTTAAATCAGTAATATTCTTAATTGTACTCATTGTACTATTATACTCATTTGCAATACTTTCAAGAATTGTCTCATCAATTCCAGTATCATTTACTACTAATTCAATTTTATCACTTACAAGATAATAACCTTTAATTTTCTCATCTTTTAATAATTGTTTTGCTTCGTTCAAACTTTTAACTTTTAAATTAATTAGTTTTTCATTACCATTTTCTAATGATTCTAATGTTTGTTTAAAATATGAATTTTCTTGTTTTTCAACAAGAGCAACATTAATTGTTTCAAATTTTTCACTAGCTGTTAAATTAGAAAATGCTAAATTAAAAAAAGTAGCAAGAGCAAGTGGAAATATTAACGTCCAAAATATTACCATTTTATTTCTAATTAATGTTTTAAATTGATATTTGAAAAAGTGAAAAAACATTAATCTCTTAACTCTTTTCCTGTTAGTTCTAGAAAAACATCATTTAATGTTGGACGTTCACTAAATATACTCGTATAACTAACATTATTTTCACGAACATAATCAATTAATTTACTTAAATTATCTTCTTTCGTTTTATAAGAAATATGAACTATATTATTTTCAATTTCAATATTAATTACTCGCTTACTATTTTTCAAACG
Source organism: Clostridium sp. Marseille-Q5894 (assembly GCF_946902305.1). NCBI lineage: Bacteria > Bacillati > Bacillota > Clostridia > Eubacteriales > Clostridiaceae > Clostridium > Clostridium sp. Marseille-Q5894. Next base: position 89,192 of record NZ_CAMPPT010000001.1, read on the forward strand.
ATCAATAAAAGCTTGATTCATTGATTTTAATTCAATCGTAATTTTCTCACCTAAACTGATCATATCCTTCAATTCATCTTTTGTTCCTGAAGCAATTATTTTACCCTTATCCATAATAACAATTCGATTACATAGCTGCTCTACTTCTTCCATATAATGAGTAGTATAGACAATTGTAGCTCCTAATTCATTTAATTTTTTTATTCCCTCAAGAATATTATTTCTACTTTGAGGATCTACTGCTACAGTTGGCTCATCTAAAAAAATTAATTTTGGTTTATGAGCTATTCCACAAGCAATATTTAATCTTCTTAATAATCCTCCACTTAATTGCTTAGGTTTAAATTTTTTAAATTCATTCAAACCTACTAAATCTATAGCATCTTGAACATAATTATTTCTAATTTTTTTATCTTTAATATAAAGTCCACAAAAATAATCAATATTTTCAATTACACTTAACTCTTCAAATACTGCAACATCTTGAAAAACAACTCCTATTTTGCTTTTAATATCATAGGCAGTTGGACTCATCTCTTGATTAAAAATACAAATTTTACCAGAATCATACTTTAATAATGATAAAATAGTATTTATAGTAGTAGACTTACCACTACCATTAGGCCCTAATAAACCTAAAATTTCACCTTCATAAACATCTAAACTAAAATCATCTAAAGCTACTAGATCACCATATCTTTTAGTTAGATTTTTAATTTCTATGATCTTTTCCATATTATCTCCTCCTTTTATGTCACCACTATACATAAATTTATCACAAGCAGCCACCAACTTTAGATTGCAGATTATTATTTTTTAGCAACTATTAGTTGCTAACTACGGTAGCGTTTTATTTTTTCATTTATCTTACGAGCATCATCACTATTTTTTATATATACTATCCCACTACAAATAAAATAAATAATTGTAGATATAATTAGAATAATAATGCTATTTATAATACTTACTGTAAATCCGTATAAATAATTAATAATGATTATTGTTCCTGCTATTTCAATAATTGAAATCAAATCAGATATCCATTCTTTAATATCTAAATAATGTGTCACATTAACAAATAAGTTAATCAAAACACAAATTTTAAATATATCAATAATATACTTGTCGTTTAAATAAATTCCACCTAAAACTGTCTGTACTAGAATTACTAAAGTAAATGAAATACAAGTTGTGATAAACCAAATTCTTATTTTCTTCATAAAATTATCACCTACATTCCAAATTTCTTTTTAAAATCACTTACATAATGTCGTGTTATAACTAATTTTTCATCGTTTATTAACATCGCCTCATAACGACCATTTAATAGTGCTTTAACATTATCTAATTTATTTAAATTCAATAAAATAGATTTACTGATACGTATAAAGGAACAAGTTTCTAATTCATTTTCCAATTCATATAATCTTGAATTTGTTTCGTAAACTTTATCTTTGCAGTAAAGAAAAACTCGATCTTCATTAGCTTCAATATAATAAATATCATTTACCATAATTTGATAACTACGATTATTTAACTTTCCAATAATAAATTTATTATCTTCTAGTAAAGAAATGATTTTCTTGATATTATCATCAACTTTATTACATCGAATAACTATTTCTAATTCACTATCTTCCCTACATTCAATAACGATCTTCATCTAACTCCCCCTTTATAAAATTAGTGTATCATATTATTATCTTTTTACCTATCATATTTAAGTAAGATACACTTTATCCCAATGAAATGCAAAAAAAGTCAATAACACTTTAATATTTAAATCAACTACAATAATAAAAAGTACATCTTTTATCATTATTAGATGTACTTTTTATTCTGATATTTAATTTATATTATTAATCTCTATGATAGTGTTCATTTAACCAACGTGCCACACCATCTTCATCATTGCTTAAAATTATATCTGTAGCACAGTGCTTTAATTTTTCAACTGCATTGCTTACTGCATAACATTGATCAGATATTGCAAACATTGGTAAATCATTAATTGCATCACCAAATGATATTACTTCATCACATTTTAAAATATTTTTTAATTTTAAAATTGCACTTGCTTTAGAGGCACTTTGAGGCATAATTTCTAACCAGTATTCTTCACGATATATTTCTTGTTGAAATGTAATATTATAATAATCATATCTTTTTAATTTTTCATATATTGGTTTTAAATCTTTATATTCACCAATAACAGTAAAATAAAAGATTTCGCCTTGATATAAACTATTATAATCATCTGTCAAATTGATTCGATAATCATTTTGATGACTTTTTAAATAGTATTTAGTTCCTTCATTTAAATCGTTATTAATGATCGTAACTCTTTCTCTATCATTAATTAATGCATAAACCATTGGCCTTACTTGATTAGATTCCATTATTTCTTTGACTAATTCTATCTGATTTTTATTAAAAACATTCTTATGAATAATTTTACCAGTCTCACTATTAACTATAAATGTTCCATTATAAATAATTAGTGGTAAATTTTTAGTCAGACCTTTAGTTACTGGAGCTGCTGAAACTAACGATCTTGCTGTTGCATATGTAAAAATCATACCTTTAGAAATCAAATTATTTATTGCTTCAACACTATAGTTACTTATTCTTCCATTACTATTTAATAAAGTGCCATCTAAATCACTAACATATAACTTTTTCATATAGATAAAAAGATAACTATTTAGTTATCTTTTCTTTTCCTCCCATGTATGGCTGTAATGCTTTTGGAATATTAACACTACCATCTTCATTCAAATTATTTTCAAGAAAAGCAATTAACATTCTAGGTGGAGCTACAACTGTATTATTTAATGTATGTGCAAAATATTTACCTTTTTCACCATTTATACGAATATTTAATCTTCTAGCTTGAGCGTCTGTTAAATTTGAACATGATCCAACTTCAAAGTACTTCTTTTGTCTTGGTGACCAAGCTTCAACATCTATACTCTTAGATTTTAAATCTGCCAAATCACCAGAACAGCATTCTAAAGTTCTTACTGGAATATCTAATGATCTAAATAAATCAACAGTATTATTCCATAATTTATCAAACCACATTTTACTATCTTCTGGTTTACATACAACGATCATTTCTTGTTTTTCGAATTGATGAATTCGATAAACACCACGTTCTTCAATACCATGAGCACCCTTTTCTTTTCTAAAACATGGTGAATATGAAGTATATGTGTAAGGCAATTTATCTTCATCTAAGATATTATCAATAAATTTTCCAATCATTGAATGTTCAGATGTCCCAATCAAATATAAGTCTTCCCCTTCAATCTTATACATCATACTGTCCATCTCTTCAAAACTCATTACTCCAGTAACAACATTACTACGAATCATGTATGGTGGAATAACATAAGTAAAACCGCGATCAATCATAAAATCACGTGCGTATGATAAAATTGCTGAATGCAAACGGGCAATATCTCCCATTAAATAATAAAATCCCTGACCAGCAACACGTCCAGCACTATCCATATCAATACCTTCAAATTTTTCCATTATTTCTGTATGATAAGGAATTTCATATTCTGGTACTATTGGATCTCCATACTTAGTAATTTCTACATTTTCACTATCATCTTTTCCTAAAGGCACAGATTCATCAATGAAATTAGGAATTTTCATCATAATAGCCTTTAACTCACTACCATATTTTACTTCTAATTCTTCTAATTGCTTTAACTCTTCAGCCATTTCATTAACTTGTCTTTTATTATTTTCTGCAGCTTCTTTATTTCCTTCACGCATAAATTGACCAATTTCTTTTGACAATTTATTACGCATTGCTCTTAATTCACTAGCTCTTGTTAAAACTTCTCGATAATCTTTATCTAATTTGTAAGCTTCATCTACTAATCCAATCTTTTCATCTTGAAATTTCTTTTTCATATTTTCTTTTACTAAGGTTGGATTTTCTCTTAATATTGCAATATCAATCATTCTAATTCTCCCTTGCTTATATTTTTTTAAATTATACAATAATTATTCATCTTATTCAATTATTATCAAAATGTTTATAATTTATTTCCTCGGCAATAAATCACCTCATTTAAACCATATCATATAACTTATCGATATTTAACTGATAATGCTTTTCTCTAGAAATTTTTGTTTCAATCAATAAATCTTTCAAACTAGAATTTTTAATATCTTTAATTTTATTAATGATCGTAGTTCTAGATAAATTAGTAATATTCATTAAATCATAATAACTTAATCCTTCATTATCAAATAATGTACACTGTAAAAATACATTTAATAAATGATATACATCTTCTTTATCACAAATTTCTTTTAACATTTTTTTATTTAAATTGTACTGTTCTAATTTATCACTTACAATTTCTAAAAGATTTTCAAGTCCTGTTACTATTATTTCTAAAAATATAATAACAAAACCTGTAAGATCAGCTTTATTTCTTACATCATTTGTAAATTTAAAAGCACGATAATAATCATTTTTTCTCTCTTTACAACTAATCGATAACTGCAAAGCACATAAAATATCAAGTTCATCATTTAAATATAAACTTGATATATATCTGCTCATTCTTCCATTACCATCATAAAATGGGTGAATATATCCAAATAAATAGTGAAATACAGCTATTCTAATAAAAATATTAATTGCCTGATCATTTAATATTTTTAATCCTTCATTCATATAATTTATTATTTCAATCTCTGGCATAATTCCTTTATGAATAGCTCCATCATATTCACTAATAACTTCAACTGCTTCTTTTCTAAATATTTCACCATCTGGCTGATTATCAGAACTTTCATTAATGACATCAACTAACATTATTTCATCATACAATTTTCTAATACTATCACATGTCGTAAGTTTTAAATATTCATTATTAATTAAACTATTATATTTATTTACCAAACCATAAAAGCGACTCTTCTTTTTTTTTAAGTTTTTATTAATTACATCTTCATATACTTCTTTTAGTTCTTTTTTAGTACTATGAATTCCTTCAATTTCATTTGTCTTAATAATTTCTTCTATTAGAGTACTTTTTATAAAATATTGTCTTGCAATACCTGGTAAATCATTATACTTTTCAATTATTTTATTATTTAAATGATATATTTGAGAGACTAATTGTAATATTTCATGATTAACAATCATAAATGCAGGATTTTTATTTATTGTGATATTAAAATTTATTGCTGTTTCATTATTAATCTTATTTTGATATATTTTTTAAATTCAGATGAATTTGTATAATGATATTGTTTTTCTAAAGTTTTGTATATCATAAAAAACCTCCCATCTATAATTATTATATATATTTAAACTAATTATACTTACATATATATAAATTTTTTAATAATTTTACAGATAATATATCATTAGTGTATTTAATTATCAAATTTTACTAATTATTTTTAATTAAAAAAGGATTGTAAATATAAATAGATAAATTTATCTATTCAATTACATTCCTTTTTTACAACTATTTATCATCTGTAGCTTTTTCAACAACTTCTACTGACGAAACTTTATTTTCTGGATTAACTTTGATCAATCTTACCCCTTGAGTAGCTCGACCAGCAGTTTTTACTTGTTCCATTGGTAGACGAATCATAATTCCATCATCAGTAATAATTAATAAATCTTCATCACCATTAACAGCCCGCAAAGCAACGATTTGACCATTACGTTCAGTAGCATTGATGGTTTTAACACCTTTTCCACCACGATTAGATAAACGATATTCCTCTAACGGTGACATCTTACCATAACCGCGTTCTGTGACAACCATAATAAATTTTCCTTCCTTATCAGTTGTAATTCCAATAACTTCACTACCATCAACATTAATACCCTTTACACCACTGGCACTACGTCCCATTGGTCGAACATTAGTTTCTTCAAAACGCACTAATTTTCCATTTGATGCAGCAACTAAAATTTGATCATTTCCACTCGTTAATTTAACCTGAACCAATTGATCATCTTCTTTTAAGTTAATTGCAATCTTACCAGATTGACGAATTCTTTCAAATTCATTTATTGGTACTCTTTTTACTAGTCCATTTTTAGTTGCAAAGAATAAATAACGATCACTATTTTCTTGAATATCTTTACGATTGATACTGATCATAGATTTAATGCTTTCACCTTTATCTAAGTTCAGCAAATTTACTACTGGCAAACCTTTTGCTGCTCGACCAAATTCAGGTATGTTATAACCTTTTAAACGATAAACTTTACCAAAATTAGTAAAGAACAAAAGATCATCATGAGTCGACATATTGATTAATGAAGTAACAATATCATCATTATTTGTTGACATGCCTTTAATACCTCGACCACCACGATTTTGACTCTTATATGTATCTACTGGCATTCTCTTGACATAACCATTATTTGTAAGTGAAATAATTACATCTTCTACAGGAATCAAATCTTCATCTTCCAAATCAAAAGTTCCTTGAATAATTTCAGTACGTCTTTTATCTCCATATTTATCTTTTATTTCTTCTAATTCATCGTGGATAATTGATAATAAACGCTCTCTATTCTCAAGAATATCTTTTAAATCAGCAATAATTTCTAACAATTTATTCAAATCATCTTCAATCTTTTGTCTTTCTAAACCAGCTAGACGCTGTAACTGCATTTCCCTAATTGCTTTAGCCTGTTTATCAGACATATTAAATTCTTCCATTAATCTTGTTTGAATAATTTCAGTAGTACGACTTGACCTAATCAAATCAATGATTGCATCGATTTGATCTAAAGCCCTTTTCAATCCTTCTAAGATATGAGCTCGATCTTCAGCTTTAGCTAATCTAAACTTTGTTCTTCTCCTGATTACTTCTTCTTGATGTTCAAGATATAAAGTAATCATTTCTTTTAAATTTAATGTTTTTGGTTCATTATTTACTAAAGCTATACAATTAGCACCAAAAGTTGTTTGCAAAGATGTTAATTTATAAAGTTGATTTAAAATAACTTCTGGTTGAATATCACGACGCAATTCAATAACTACACGAATTCCATCACGATTTGATTCATCACGAATTTCTGTAATACCTTCTATTTTCTTTTCTCGAACCAATTGTGACATCTTTTCAATCATCCGAGCTTTATTTACCATATAAGGAATCTCAGTAACAACAATTACTTTCTTACTCCCTTTATCTTCAATTTCTGTTTTAGCTCGCATCACAATTAAACCATTACCAGTTTCATAAGCTTTTTTTATAGCACTTTTTCCTAAAATATATCCACCGGTAGGAAAATCAGGTCCTTGAATATAATTTTCCATTAATTCTACAATTGTAATATCGGGATTCTTAGCTACTGCCAAGATTGCATCGATAACCTCAGATAAATTATGAGGAGGAATATTAGTTGCCATTCCTACTGCAATTCCCGTTGATCCATTAATTAATAAATTAGGTATACGCGCTGGCAGTACAGCTGGTTCTTGTTCTTCTCCATCATAATTAGGAACAAAATCAATTGTATCTTCTTTTAAATCACGTACTAATTCGCTAGATATCTTCGACATTCTAGCTTCAGTATAACGTTGCGCTGCTGCCCCATCACCATCGATAGAACCAAAATTTCCATGACCATCAACAAGCATATAACGATATGAAAAATCTTGAGCCATTCTAACTAATGCTTCGTAAATAGAAGAATCTCCATGAGGATGATATTTCCCCATTACTTCTCCGACAATACGAGCAGATTTTTTATAAGGTGTTCCAGGTGTACATCCTAGATCACTCATTCCATAAATTATTCGTCGCTGAACTGGTTTTAATCCATCACGAACATCCGGTAAAGCTCTTGATACAATTACTGACATTGCATATTGCATAAAAGAGTTTTTCATTTCCGATGTTAATTTTACTTTTCTAATCCCGCGTTCTTCCATCATTTATCTCCTTTATTAAATATCTAGATCAGTAACATATTTAGCATTTTCTTGAATAAATTCACGTCTAGGTTCTACTTTTTCACCCATTAACATATCAAAGATCATATCCGCTTCCATTGCTTCATCTAAATCAATTTGATTTAAAATTCGCTTTTCAGGATCCATAGTAGTTTCCCAAAGTTGTTCTGCATTCATTTCTCCAAGACCTTTGTAACGTTGAATACTGTATTTTGCCCCATCACCTATTTTTGTTTTTAAATCCTCTAATTCTTCATCGCTATAACAATAATGTTCATCTTTACCATGTTTTAATAAATAAAGTGGCGGTTGGGCTGCGTAAACAAAACCATTTTCAATCAATGGTTTTAAATAACGATATAAGAACGTTAACATTAAAATCCTAATATGACCACCATCAACATCGGCGTCGGTCATGATAACTATTTTATGATATCTTAATTTGTCCAAATTGAATTCTTCGCCAATTCCCGTACCAAATGCTGTAATCATTGATCTAATTTCTGCATTTCCTAAGATTTTTTCAAGCCTAGATTTTTCAACATTTAAAATTTTACCACGCAATGGCAAAATCGCTTGAATCCGTCGATCTCGACCCATCTTTGCACTTCCTCCGGCAGAATCCCCTTCGACGATAAAAATCTCACATTCGCTAGCATCTTTACTTGAACAATCTGCTAATTTCCCAGGCAAATTAGAAACTTCAAGAACATTTTTTCTTCTTGTCATCTCCCTCGCTTTTTTAGCTGCTAATCTTGCTCTAGATGCAACGATTGCTTTATCAATAATTATTTTTGCGGTATCTGGATTTTCTAATAAAAATTTATCTAATGAAGCACTAATAATATTACTTGAAATTTTTCGAACCTCAGCATTCCCTAATTTTGTTTTTGTTTGTCCTTCATACTGAGGATCAGGATGTTTAACAGAAATAATTGCTGTTAAACCTTCACGAACATCATCACCTGATAAAGCTTCTTCATCTTTTTTTAAGACACCTTTATTTTTTGCATAATTATTAATAACTCTTGTTAAAGCTAAGCGAAATCCTTCTTCATGAGTTCCCCCTTCATGAGTATTAATATTATTACAAAATGAATAAATATTTGATTGATAGCCATCATTATATTGCATTGCTACTTCAATTGTAATATCCTGCTGAACATCTTCAACATAAATAACTTCTTCATGAATTGGGGTTTTATTCTTATTAATATAAGCGACATATTCTTTGATTCCACCTTCAAAGTAGTATTCATGTTTATGATCAGCTCCATTACGATTATCTTCTAATGATAAGCGTAATCCTTTATTTAAAAAGGCTAATTCTCTAATTCTTTGTCTTAATGTATCATAATCATAAACTGTGCCTTCTTTAAAAATTAATTTATCAGCCTTAAAAGTTACTACTGTTCCGGTAATTTCAGACTCACCAATAATTTTTAATTCATCTACTGGTTTACCACCATTTTCAAAGCGCTGAAAATAAATATGTCCATCACGATAGACCTTAACTTCAAGCCATTGTGATAAAGCATTTACAACTGATGCACCAACTCCATGAAGTCCTCCAGACACTTTATAACCACCGCCACCAAATTTTCCTCCAGCATGTAGTACAGTAAAAATTGTCTCAACAGTTGAAATTCCTGTTTTAGCGTGAGTTCCGGTTGGCATTCCTCGTCCATCATCAATAACCTGAACAACATCATCATCTTTTAAAATTACTCTAATATGACTTGCATAGCCAGCTAAGGCTTCATCAATTGAATTATCAACGATTTCCCAAACCAAATGGTGTAATCCTCTAATTGAAGTTGTCCCAATATACATTCCTGGTCTTTTACGAACTGCCTCGAGCCCTTCTAAAACCTGAATATCGGATTCATCGTAACTATGTTCTACTTTTTCTTCTGACATCATGTAGCCTCCTTGCCACTTTCAATATAAATTTTCTTAGCTTTTTCTACAATTTGATGGTTGATACCATCTATAGAAGTAGTTGTAATAAAAGTTTGAATTTTTTGATTCAAAATATCTAATAACATATTTTTCCTTGTTTGATCTAATTCTGATAAAACATCATCTAATAATAAAATTGGATACTCACCAATTTCATCTTTAATTAAATCAATCAAAGCAATTTTTAAACTCAAAACAATTGTTCTTTGCTGACCCTGAGAAGCAAAAAGATCAGCAAGATTTTCATTCATATATATTTTTAAATCATCTTTATGTATTCCTAAATGACTTTTCATATACTGGACATCACGATGGTGATTTTTTTTATAAAGAGATAAAATATTTTCATATGTTAATTTTTCTTTAATAAAACAACTATACCTTAGTCTTATTTTTTCACTTTCCCTTTTAGCAATTTTTTGATAAATTAAATTAACTTTATCATCTAATTTTTTAATAAAATCAAGACGCTTTTTAATTAACTCAACTTGTAACTTAGCTAATTGCTCATCAAGAACTTCAAGATATTCATCACAATCTTGATTTCTTTGATTTAAAACTTTCAAATACTTATTTCTTTCTTTAAGCAATACATTATACTTACTTAAATTAAAGACATAGATCGGTGATATTTTAGAAATCTCTAAATCAATAAACCGACGACGATTACTAGGACTACCTTTAATTAAATAAAGATCATCAGGAGTAAAAACTACGACATTTAAAAGACCAACATATTCACTTATCTTATAAATATCCTGGTCATCTATTTTAGCTCTTTTAAAATCATTTCCTAAAACTATTTCTAAATTACGTTTCTTGTTATTAGAAATGATCTCACCTTTAACTTTCGCAAAATCACAATCAAACATAATCATCTGCTTATTAATATGTGTTTTAAATGACTTACCTACAGAAAGTAAATAAATAGCCTCTATTAAATTAGTCTTTCCCTGTCCATTACTGCCAATTAAAATATTAATATCCTGATTAAAATCAATAACAAATTGCTTATAATTGCGAAAATTAGTTAAACATAACGATTTAATTATCATTAACCAATAACAAATGTTTCTCCATCAAATTCAATTGTATCATCAGTTCGTAATTTCTTACCTCTTCTAGTCTCTATTTCACCATTAACTAAAACTAATCCATCTTTAATAACAATTTTTGCATCAATACCACTTGATACACATCCTGAAAATTTTAAAAATTGTCCCAAAGTTATATATTCATCTCTTATTTGAATTATTTTCATAATTACCCTCTTTTTTTATAAAATTCTAGCAACATTATAACATAAAATATATTAAAATTCAAAAAAATAAGCATTTTAACGCTTTTTTTAATAAAAAGTAAAAAAAGTTATTTTTAACTAAATTTTGCTCATATTTAAAATTTATCCACGTATAATTAATATGCCCAGTAAAAAAACACTTTCACGAAAAAAAGCTACAGTATGTAGCTTTAGAAAGTTCTTACAGGTAAAACCAGTTGAATAACATCATCTTTTTCATAATCTTTAATAATAAAAGGTTTCATTTCTCCAGTAAACAATATCTTTATTTTAGGATCATTAAAAGCTTTAATCGCATCATTTGCATATTTTGAACTAAATGAGATACTTAAAGGTTCCCCTTTATAAAAAGCTTTATCTAATATTTCTTCAACAGAACCAATTTCTTGCATATAAGAAGATAAAACTATTTTATCAGGATCCATATCTAATTTAATGATATTATTTTGCTCATTTGTAAGTAATGAAACACGATCAATAGCATTCAATAAGTAATGAGTATCTAAATCTAATTCATAATCAAAACTATTAGGAATTAAACGATTCGTATCAGGAAAGCTGCCATCGATCAATCTAGTTTGAATAATATTATTATCAAAAACATATAGTACTTTGCGGTCAGATACGTACATTTCAATTAGTTCATCTTTTTCAATTATTTTTGATATTTCATCTAAAGATTTCTGAGGAATAGTAATATTAAATGTTACGCTTTCATCTAAACTAACAATTTTTTTAGCTAAACGATAACTATCAGTAGCTGTACATTCTAATTGATTATTGGCAGCTTTAAAATTTATTCCCGTTAAGATTGGCTTATGTTCTTTATCACTAGCTGCAAATTTAGTTTGAGAAATAATATCTTTTAAAGTTAATGAATTCAAAAGTATTTTAGTACCTGTTTTAGATAAATCTATTCGTGGATAATCTAAAACATCAGTACCATTTAAATCAAATTTTGAATTTGAACCTGAAATTCTTGTTAAAGCACCATCGATTATTTGAATTGTTATATCATCACTATCTATTTTTCTAACAATATCTAAAATATAACGTGAATTAAGAACTACTCCTCCTGTTTGATAAATAATTAAATCATCATCTTTTTCAATCTTAGTTTGAATCGTAATATCAGAATCACTTCCTGTCAAAATTAAACTATCTTCATGTAGATCAAATTTAATTCCAGTAAGTACAGGTAAAGGACTACGAATAGAAACAGCTTTAGTAGCTTTAGAAAGAGCATTTAATAATTTAAGTCTTTTTATTTTAAAATTCATAAATTTTTTCTCCTTTTAATATTTATATATATTTTTTTTAAATTTTATTATTACTATTATCTTGTGAATAATGTGCATAAGTTATAAAAGTATTGATATAATCAGTGTTTTTTATGTGCATAACAATGTGTTTTAATTGTGGCAGTAATGTGTTTAATTTACATTTAATTTTTCTTTTAACTTATTTATAGCTAATTTGTAATCAGTATCTTTCTTTATTTTAGTTTCTACACGGGCACAAGCTTTCATAACTGTTGAGTGATCACGATTACTAAATGTCATACCAATTTCTGCAAATGTGATATCTAATAATTCACGCATTAGATACATGCACATTTCTCTAGGTGTAGTTAATTTTCTAGTTTTATTTTTAGAGATTAATTGACTTATCGTTAAATAATAAAATTCTGCTGTTGTTTTTAAGATTAGTTCCTTAGTTAAAGCACTTTTAGGATTCTTAACTACTTTATCATCCTTAAAAGATTCAAGTGCAAAAGACATATCGATAGTATTTGTATGGTTCATAATACTGCAAAAGAATAAACGTTTTAACGCTCCTTCGAGACTACGAATGTCTTTACAATAATGATTGGCCATGAAATCAACAACATCATCTTGAATAACTAGAGATGGGTTATCAAGATTTTCAATTTTCTTTTCTAAAATAGCTCGTGCCGTCTCAAATTCCGGTGGATCGATTCCAAAACTTAAACCAGAATTAAAACGACTTATTAAACGTGATTCAATACCTTGGAGTTCTTCAGGCATTTTATCACTGGTAATAACAATTTGTTTATTGTTATTAATTATTTCATTAAAAATATGAAAGAACATTTCGCTACTTTTTTCTTTATTGAAGAGAAATTGAATATCATCAATTAACAAAATATCTAATGTCTTATATTTAGCATAGATTTCATCGCCATCTTTACTTTTCATTGCGCCAATTACTTCATCAACAAAATCTTTACTTGTAATATAACGGATTTTTAGACCAGGATTTATCTCTTTAGCATAATTACCAATTGCATTCAATAAATGAGTCTTACCTAGACCAGGATTACTATAAATGAATAAAGGATTAAAATTTGATCCTGGATTAGTTGATACAAGCAAAGCTGCATTTTGTGCCATTCTATTGGATCCGCCGACAACGAAATTATCAAATGTTAAAGTTCGATTAAGATTGTCTTTAAATGTTTCTTTTTTTTCTTGAGTGATCGATTTTTTAAATTCATCTTCACCGATTATTTCTACAGTTACTGGTGATGCTAGCATACCTGAAAGAATATCTTCAATATCTTTTAAATTATTCTTTATAGTTTCTACATTAAAAGAATAAGGTGTCGTAATAGTAACCTTATTATTATTGATAGAAGCAATTTGAGCATTTCTAAAAACAGATTCCATGATTACTTTATCAATTTTTCGCTCTTCAGGTAAATTTTGTCTTTCAAGAGTATCAAGACATAATTGCCAAATTTTACTATTATCACGCATTATTTTCACCTCCGCATCATAATTATAAGCAAATAAATTGTAAAATTAAAGAACAAAAAAGAGGCTAAATTTCTATTCACAAAGTTATTCACAATAATTGTTATATTTATTAAGGTTTTTCTAACTTATTCACATTATTCACAACTTTATTTGTGCATAATAAATGATGTGAATGTGAAAATTGTGATGAAATTAGTAGATAAAAATGATAATGCACTAAATATTCACAAGTAAAACATAATATTGACAATATTTTTACCAGTTTTTCACATTTATTCACATTCAAAATCACACTGAACAAATTATGTGCATAAAATATGTATTTCTGTGCATAACCTAAAAATTGCTATCAAAGAATGTCACAATTAACCATTGTAATATGAGTTAATTATCTTTTTATTTATAGATAAAAATAAATTAAAAAAATAGTATTATTTTACTAATAATTATAAAATTTTACTAATTATTTGGTGTTATAATATAATAAAATAGTTTAAATAAATAAAAATTATAATTAAACTGAATTATTTTAATTAAATATTATAGTTATAGCTATAAGTGTATAAGGAAGAGGGTGGTGTATTATTTGTATTTACAAATTTAAATAATTCAGTTTTTTATAAATATAATTATGATAAAAATATAAAGTTTAAAACGATAGAAGGGAAAGATATGAAGATATTAAAAAAAATAGTTAAAAGTTTGATTGTCATTACAATGATTATCGGGTATTTAGCTATTGATGTTAAAGCTATTGAAAATAGCGATGGTTTATCAAACGTAGCTTTAAATAAATTAACTATTGCAAGTAATGGAAATTCATCTCGAGCAGTAGATGGTGATAAGACTACTTATTGGGACGGTGGTTTATATCCAAGTGAATTATTAGTTGATTTAGATGGGTATTTTGATGTTTCAAAAATAATAGTTATCCCATATTATAATGGAAGCCGTTATTATAATTATGAAGTTTATACAAGCGTTGATGGTTTTAATTATGAAAAAGTAGGAGAAAAAACCGATAATACTTTACAAACAGAAAATGGGGAAACTTATTTATTTGAAACTAAAGTTGCAAAATATGTTAAAGTTAAAATGACATATAATTCAGCTAATACTAGTGTGCATATAAATGAATTAGAGGTTTATGGAATAGAAAATCCTGACTATGAAGTACCTGATATGCCAGGTGTAGATCCTAATGATCCTGATAATATTGCATATGGTAAACCTACTAGATCAACTACTAATAGTAATTTTTCATCATTAGTTGTAGATGGACAAAGATCGACTTCATGGATTGGTGAGGATTATCCTAAATATGTAGATGTTGATTTATTAGAAAATTATGATATATCAAAAATTAAGGTTTATATGCCTCAAGGTAATGTTAAATTTGCTTATTCATTGTATGGCAGTTTAGATGGCGTTCATTTTGAACGAATTGCTAAAACAGAGCTTAAAGAAAGTAATGAAAATGGTGATGAATTTATTCTTGATAGTAATAATACATATCGTGTGATACGAGTAAATGTTACAGCAAATTCAAATGGAGAAGGGGCAAACTCACAAATTTCAGAAATAAAAGTTTATGGAATTAAAAGTGATGTTGAAAAAATTGAAACACGCACAGATTTAAATATAGAATCGTATGATGACTGGCTATTAGAAAATTATCATGTTGATACTAAAGCTATTAGTGATGAAAATGGTAAATATAATATAGCTGATACTTTTAATGATGCTGATGTATTTGCAGAGGTTAGAGGTGTTATTACAAGAATATTAGGTGAAAAGTATAATGATTGGTTTACTTTTGAATTAGCAGAAAATGATTCTGGCAAAGATTATTATGAACTATCTTCTTTAGATGGAAAAATTCATATTAAAGGTAATGAAGGTTTATCCCTAACTACAGGATTAAATTATTTTTTGAAATATTATTGTAACGTTCATATTTCACAGCAAACTAAACAAGTAAAAATGCCGGATACTATTCCCGTATTAAATGAAGTTATCTACAAAGAATCACCTTATGAAATACGTTATGCTTATAATTATTGTACGTTATCCTATACAATGCCATTTTGGGGATACGATGAATGGCAAAGAGAATTAGATTATTTTGCATTAAATGGGGTTAATTTGATTTTGGATACTACTGCTACTGAAGCACTATGGATAGAGTATTTACAAAATTATGGTTATGATATCGAAGAAGCAAAATCATTCGTATGTGGTTATTCCTATAAAGCCTGGTGGTTAATGGGAAATTTAGAATCTTATGGCGGACCAGTTAGTGACGAATGGGTTATTGATACAGTTGAAATGGCAAGAACTAATCAACGTAAAATGGCTGTTTTAGGTATGAAGCCTTGTTTACAAGGTTTTATGGGAGCAATGCCAGAACATTTTGGTGACATTGCTAATGAAACGTTAATGGAAGATTATGGTTATGAAGATATTGATCCATATATGGTTGAACAAGGTGATTGGTCAGGATTTACACGTCCTCCAATATTAAAAACGACTTATGATGGCTATGATGATTTAGCTCAGAAATTTTATGATACACAAGAATATATTTATGGACAAATTACAAATTTTTATGCTGGTGATTTAGCTCATGAAGGTGGGATTATTCCTCCTGATCTAAGTAAACCGCAAATGTCAGCGCATATTTTAGATCAAATGATGGAATATGATGAAAATGCTGTATGGGTAATTCAATCATGGTTATCTAATCCTAATCCTGAAATTTTAGAAGGCTTTGGTGAAAATAAAGAAGATCATGTTCTTGTTTTAGATTTAGATGCTACAGAAAATCCTCATTGGAGTAATACTACAAATTGGAATGGTAAAGAGTTTGGTGGAACATCATGGGTATTTTGTATGTTGGATAACTATGGTGGAAGAACAGGAATGCATGGTGAATTAGAATATTTAGCAACTCAGATTACAAAAGCAAATAGTGAATCAAAGCATATGAAAGGAATCGGAATCACACCAGAGGGAACTCTTTTAAATCCAGTCAATTATGATTTATTTTGGGAAATGGCTTGGGAAAGTGAAGCTAAAGATACTGAGGCATGGTTAAAAGAATATATTACTAGACGTTATGGCGAATATTCTCAAAATGCTTGGGAAGCATGGAAAATCTTATTATCTACTGCTTATGGTGCTAATAATGAAGACGGTAGTGCAAAATATCATACTGGTAATGTAAATTGTATTACTAATATGCGTCCATCATTTAATCCAGAGATTGTAATAGGAGATTATAAATTAACATATGATCCTACAAAATTTGAAAAAGCAACTGATTTATTAATGAAAGATTTTGATAAATTTAAAGATAATGAATGTTATGTTTATGATGTAGTTGATATTTTAAGACAGACTGTTGCCAATAGCCAAGTAGAATTTTTTGAACGTATAAATGAGGCATATAATAGTAAAAATTATGAAATCTTTACAAAATATAAAGATAAGTTATTAAATAGTATTTTGCTTATAGATGAAATAGCAGGTTTTGAAAAAGATTCGTTATATGGTACATGGATATCAAAAGCTACTAATTTTTATAGTGATTCACGAAATAGTAGTACATATGATGATTATTCAAAGGATATGATGATAATTAATGCTAAAGCTATTGTAAGTATTTGGAGCTCTAAGACATTACAAACATATGCACATCGACAATATAATGGTTTAGAACAAGATTATAGTTATGAAATGTGGAAATTATGGTTAAATCGATTAGAAGATGCAATGCAAACAGGTAATTTTATTGCTCCATCAAGTAATCAAGACTATTTTAACATTGGTTGGGATGTTGTAACTAATGATGTTAATTATTCTACGATAGTAAAAGCTGCTGATGGTAATCAAGAATATCGAGGATTAAATGAAATATATTTAGAAATATGTGATGGTTATTTAACTGGACAAGCTCAAAAAGATAAAATCGTGGATGAAAATATTGCTTTAGAAGGAACTGCTTATGCAGATACAACTTTAGGAAGCTATGCTGCAAGTCGTATTAATGATAATAATGCTGGATCAATGTGGATTGCTCAAACTTCAGCAACTCCAGTAAGTGCAGGAATTAAATTTAATCAAGAATATTCAATTTATGGATTACAGTTAATTTTTGAAACACGTCCAGTATTAGGAAATAATATAATGAAATTTTATATTGAAACTAAAAATAATGATGCAGACTGGGAAAAAATTTATAGTGGTCAAAGTTATAATGAGGAAGATAAATCATATACAATAAATATTCCATTAGATGAAGCTAAATTAGTTAATGATGTAAAAATTACTTTTGAGACTAATGGTGGAATTTATCCAGCATTATGTGAAATGAAAATTTATTCAAGTAAAGGAATCCAGCTAATAGATGGAACATCAATGTTTATTGAAAATAAGATTATAAATGGGGTTCAAGATGGAATTACAGTAGATGAATTGTTATCATTTTTATATGCTGGAAGTGGCGAATTACAATGTGTTGAAGATGAAAATGTTTTATCAGGCGATACAATTGTTAATGATAAAACAACAATTCAATTAGTTAATGATGGTAAAGTCATTGATGAGCTTCAAATATCATTTGCAAGTAATTTAATTAATCAGTTAAATGATTTAGTTGATGAAGCAATGTCATTAGATGAAAATAATTATTCTAAATTAAGTTATAATGTTCTATTGAAAGCTATTGATAATGCCCAAATTATTATAAATGATGTAAATAGTAATAGTAGTGATTATAAAAATGCAATTGATACATTAAAAAATGCAGTTAATAATTTAGTAGACATCAGTAAGTTAAAAAATGATATAGATAATTTAGCAAATGAAGATAAAAATGAATATATATCTGAATATTTTGCTAAATATCAATATTATTATCAACAAGCTAAAGATATCTTTGAAAATATTGAAACTGCTACAAATGATAAAATATATCAGGCAGAAGGCTATTTAGAATTAGCTAAAAATTATCTTATTCATGAAGATAATACGAATGTTGCTTTGTTAGGAACACCGTATGCAGATAATGAATTAATGAGTTCTTATTCAAAAGAAAAGATAAATAATGGTAATTTTGAAGATTGTTGGGTTGCAAATTCAAGAACTAATTTACCAGTATCTGGAGGAGTAACATTAGATAAAAGTTATTCTATAAATTATATAAAAGTTGCTTTTGAAGAAAATGGCTATCGTAATACACAATTAGGATTCGATGTTTTAGTACAAAAAGAAAATGGTGATTGGGAAAAAGTTTATACAAATTCCACTGGATCAAAAAATGGTTATACATTTATTATCAATATGAATGATCAAATAATTAAAGATGTTAAAGTAACAATTAATTCATATTCTACCGATGCTGGTTCTCCATATCCAGGAATATCAGAAATTGAAGTATATCAAACAAGCGATAATTCAAATTTAAAAGATACTTTAAATTTAGTAAAAGAAAAAATAACAGCAGGCTATGATGAAAATAATACTACAGTTACAAGCTGGATAGAATTTAAAGAAGTATATGATAAAGCCCAGATTATTTGTAAAAAAGATACTTATAATCAAGAAATAATTGATGAAATTAATACAAAATTAAATGAAACTGCTGATAAATTAACATTAAGAGGTAATATCGCTGAACTTATTAGATTAGTAGAAGAATGTGTAAAAATTGATGAAAAATTATATACAGAAACATCATGGAAAATTTTTGATGAGCAATTAATAAATGCAAAACAAATTATTTTAGATAATAGTGATTCTAGTCAAACAGATGTAGATAATGTTTTTAATTTATTACAAGATGCTAAAGATAGTTTAGTAAAAATTGCTAATGATAGAGATAAAAAAGCATTAGCTATAGCTATTGATATGGCAGAAGCTGCAGATTTAGAAAATGTCGTACCAGCTGTAGTAACTGAATTCAATGAAGCATTAGAAAATGCTAAAGCAGTATACAGTAATGAAAAAGCTACTCAAGAAGAAGTAAATAATGCTTTTGATCGACTAGCAAATGCAATGCAGATGTTAGAATTCTACAAAGGTGATAAGAGTGCATTACAAAAACAAGTAGATCAAATCAATGGATTAGATGAAAGCAAATACATTGAATCATCATGGTCTGATATGTTACCAGCATTAGATAAAGCAAATGTTGTATTAGCAGATGTTAATGCAATGCAAGATGAAGTTGATGAAGTATTTACAGAGTTAGTAAAAGCTTTCTTAGATTTAAGATTAAAACCGAATAAAGACTTATTACAAGAATTGATCAATAAAGCAAATAGCTTAAATGTGGCAAACTATAGTATTGAATCATGGGCAATAGTAGTAGATGCTTTAAATGAAGCAAAAGAAGTATTAGAAGATCCAGAAGCAACACAAGAAGAAGTAGATAATGTAACAAATGTCTTAGGTATGAAAATAGATGAATTAATAGTTAATACAGTAGATACAAGTAAAGTTGTAATTCCAGTAGAATCAAGTGATACAACAGCAATAGATACTGGTGATAATAACCTAATTTGTTTATTTGCAGGACTTGGCTTATTAAGCATGTTTACCATTTTATCTGGACATAAAAGAAAAGAAGATTAATTATGTAAAAAAATAAACTATCTATTTTTACAGGATCTTTGGTGTAAAAATTATCTATGTTAAAAAATGAAAAAGCATAACAAACTTGATAAAAGTGTTATGCTTTTTTTTAATTCTATTATTTAAATTATAAATAGTAACTGTTAGTTTTATCTAAATTTACTTTTTCCTTGAATTTCATTGACTTAAAGAGGTTTTTCATATAAAATGGGGGAGCATATGTTATTTGTATAAAAAGTATAAAAATTTTGGAGGTGTAATTAATGAAAAGAACATATCAACCAAATAAAAGAAAAAGATCAAAAACTCATGGTTTTAGAGCTAGAATGGCTACTGTAGGAGGAAGAAAAGTACTTGCACGTCGCCGTAAAAGAGGAAGAAAAGTCTTATCTGCTTAAGAAAAATCCACTTTACGGTGGGTTTTTTTTCTGAAAATTATGAAAAAAGATTATCGAGTTAAAAAAAATGAAGATTTTAGTTATATTATTAAGAAGAAACAAAGTATAGCTAATCGATCTTTCATTATTTATTATTTAAAAAATGATGTAGGTCATGCACGTGTTGGAATATCTGTGAGTAAAAAATTAGGTAAAGCAGTAGTTAGAAATAAAATTAAACGACAAGTTAGAATGATTGTTCAACAAACTATAAATTTTAATGATAGTTGTGATTATATTGTTATAGTACGAAATAAATATTTAGATTTAGATTTTAATTCTAATCTAAATGAGCTAAAATATTTGTATAAAAAAATATTAAAAAGGATGGAAGGTTAAATGGTATTAGATAAAAAAACTAAAAAAATCTTAAAAGTATTTTGTTTGGTTTTCCTAGTCGCTATTTTAACAGGATGTGCACAAAATCTTGATAAAAATGGTGAACTTATTGCATCTCGAGCAATAACAATGTCAACACCTTGGTCATTAAGTGCAGGGTGGTTTGATTTCATATTTGTTATTCCATTAGCAAAAGGAATTTTATTTATTGATCAATTTGTGGGAAATGTAGCTATTGGAGTAATTGGAATTACCGTTGTTGTTAATATTATTACTTTACCAATAATGATCAAATCAACTGTATCAACTCAAAAAATGCAGTTATTACAACCGGAATTAGAAAAAATTCAACGTAAATATAAAGGTCGTAAAGATCAAGCTTCACAAATGCGTCAAAGTGCTGAAATTCAAAATTTATACAAAAAACATAATGTAAGCATGTTTGGTTCATTTGCAACATTTTTAACTTTACCGATTATGTTTGCTATGTGGCAAGCAGTACAAAGAATTGATGATTTGTATAAAACTGTGATTTTTGGGATTAATTTAGGTGATAAGCCATTTGGTCATATTCTAGAATTTGATATTGGTTATATAATATTGTTATTATTGGTAGCAGGAACACAATTTTTTGCAATGCAGATTACTCAAATTATGGCTAAACGTTCACCAAAATATCGTCCAAGCCAACAAATGCAGTCAATGAATACAATGAATAATGTAATGACAGTTTTTATTGTTTATTTAGCTGCAACAATGCCATCAGCAATGTCATTATATTGGATTACAACTAATGTTATCAATATAGTCAGAACTGTATATATTCAATTTTTCCATATTGAAAAAGTAAGAAAAGAAATTGATTCTTCAACTACTAATAATTTTATGAACAACAAGAAGTAGGTGAATAAAATGATGAAAAGATATACTGCAAAAACAGTGCAAGATGCAATTAATTTAGCTTGTCAAGATTTAGGGGTAACTATAGAAGATTTAAATTATGAAGTAATAAGTGAAACAAGAACATTTTTTACTAAAAAAGCAGAAATCGAATGTTATACTATTTCAATGGTTCAAGAGTACATTGAAGAGTATGTAAGACGTTTTATTAGTGATATGGGATTTGAAATCGAAACAGTATCATACTTGCAAGATGGGCGTATCTATTGCAATATAAATACTAGCAATAATTCTATATTAATTGGAAAAGCAGGAGTTATTTTACGAGCAATTAATTTTATTGTAAAAAATGCTGTTAGTACTACATATAAAAAAAGAATTGAATTAAGTATTGATATTAATGGTTATAAAGAAGATCGTTATAAAAAAGTTGCTTCAATGGCAAGAAGATTAGGTAAACAGGTATTAAGAACGAAATCTGATATCAAATTGGATCCAATGCCTGCTGATGAACGTAAAGTTATGCACCAAGAGTTGTCTAAACTAGATCATGTTAAAACAGAGAGTCATGGTGAAGGGAAAAATAGACATATGGTCATTTCATATGTAGAATAAACACATGGTATCATGTGTTTTTTCATATAAAAATTTAATGATAGGATAAATAATAATGGAATATACGATAAAACAAGTAACAGAAAAATATAATCTTAGTGCATCAACTCTTAGATATTATGAAAAAGAGGGTTTACTTCCTAAAATAAAAAAGAATCAAAGCAATAAAAGAATTTATGATGATAATGACTTACAGTGGCTAGATATAATTATATGTATGCGCAAAACAGGAATGACAATAGCTCATATAAAAGACTATATTGAATTATGTCATGAAGGTGACGACACATTAAAACAAAGATATGAAATTTTTTTAAAACAAAAAGAAATATTATTACAGCAAAAAGAGGAATTGGAAAAAAATATTGAGATGATAAATTATAAAATCAATTTATATAGTGAAAAATTGAAGTAGAGGAAAAAAGATGAATAAAAACAAGTTATTAATATTTTTTATTATTAATGGACTGTTCAATTTAGCGGCTAATTATGCTCATCCTATTACACCTACAGTTATAAAAAATCTAAATTTAGATAGTTATATGTTTGGTGTAGCTTATGGAGCAATGATGGGAATGAATTTTTTATTCTCACCATTTTGGGGAAAATTAAATGAGCAAATAAATAGCAAAACAACAATGTTAATATGCAGTATTGGTTATGCGATTGGACAGATACTATTTTGGCAAGCAACATCGCAAAATATTATTATTTTTGCAAGATTGTTTTCAGGAGTTTTTACAGGAGGCTGTTATGTAAGTTTCTTAACATACGTTGTCAACACTTCTTCTATTGAAAAGAGGGGACATAATTTAACCATTCTAGCGACTGTGGCAACTGTTTGTGCAGCATTTGGCTATTTTATCGGAGGTATGTTAGGAGAAATTTCAATTGATTTGACATTTGCCATTCAAGCTTTAACTTTAGCTGGTTGTGGAATATTATTTTATATTTTTTGTAAAAATGATGTCTTTTCAACAAAGAAATACAAATTAAATTTTTTGCTTAAACAAGCTAACCCGTTTAATTCATTTAAACAGGCTAAAATATTTATGAATAAAAAATATTTGATTTTGTTTAGTATTTGTTGTTTAAATTTCTTAGGATTTACAGCATTTGAGCAAAGTTTTAACTATTATATCAAAGATATTTTTAATTTAAGCTCTGGTTATAATGGAATTATCAAAGCATCAATTGGTTTTATTTCTTTAGTTGCTAACGGGACTATTTGTTTGTGGATCATCAAAAATACAGATGTTTCAAAATCATCAATGTTAGTCCTATTATTAAGCAGCATTACGATGATAGGAGTTCTTACAACAAATAATATTGTTACTTTTATTATAATGAATGTAATTTTCTTTGCACTAAATTCTATCATTATTCCATTGATTCAAGATTTAATAGTAAAATATACAACTAATAAAAATAACAGTATAGTTATGGGATTTTACAATGCAATAAAGTCGTTAGGTGGGATTATTGGGGCTTTACTGGCTGGTTTCTTTTATACTTTTGATCCCCATCTGCCATTCATATTTGGTTTAATTTCTTTTCTTTTAGCAACACTTTTATCACTTTATTATATTAAAAACAAAAGTAGATAATTTTTTGAGGTTCATTTTTACTTTAGGGTAAATATGAGAAAAGAGATTTCTCAAATGATTATTAAATACAATCATTTTTGAAATCTCATATTTTTAATTACCCATTATCGAGTAAGAACCTTTTTTGATTAGCTGCTTCTATTTTTGTTAATATATTATCTTGTTAAAAAGTTTATTTTATATCTTTTTCACAGCCAAAGATAATATTTGCACTTTCACGGGCTTTGGTTAGTACGTCCATTACGATTCTAGAATGTTCAAGCATCTCATGACATATATCATAATTTTTATTATCTATGTAACTAGCCATTTTTTTAAACTCTTCATACATACGATGATATTTACTTGAATCAATAATTTCTCTTTCGCCATTATTTTTGATTATTTGAACATCACCTAAAGTACTTGTTGGACCTTCTATTTTAATACATCCTAAATCACCTTGAATTGTTGAAGTAATAGGAGCACCACAATCTTTAGCACCAATACAAATTGCTTTAAAAGTTGGATATTCTAAACATACGATACCTGATGTATCAATACCTTTTTCAATATTAGCTAAATATTGGACTTTATCTGGTTTTCCAAATAAACCAATTGTAAAATGAATGTTATAAACATTTAAATCCATTAAAGCTCCACCAGATTGATTAATGTCAAATACAGGTAAAATTTCACCCCGTTTAAAAGCATCATAGCGTGAAGAATATTGTGAATAATTACATGAAATAATACTAATTTTTCCAATTTCATTTAATTTTTCTTTAATTTTTTTATAAGCTGGTAAATATTGATTGGTAATTGCTTCAAAGAGAAGACAATTTTGCTTTTTAGATAATTCAATTAATTCATCAAGCTCTTTTACATTTGAAGTAAAAGCCTTTTCACAAATAACATGTTTATTACATAATAATGCTTTTTTAGTATATTCATAATGAAGATGATTTGGTAAAGCAATATAAATTGTATCAATTTCTTCATCCTTCAATAATGCATCATAATCGTAATAAGATTTTTTAATATGATATTTATTAACTAATGTTTCTATTTTTTTCTTTGATTCTTTACGTCCTAAAATAGCAGTTAGTTCAATTTCATCAATAATCTCAATAAAAGATAATAAATCATGGACAATCATGCCACTACCAATAATTCCAAGTTTCATTTAAAGTTTCCTCCTTGTCTAATAATATTATAACATTGTTTGGGTATATTAATTAATAATAATTTATGATAAAATACAAAAGATAAAGGAGTGATATTTTGAATGAAGATATAATTGTTGCTGTTGCAACAAGTCGTTTAGAAGCTGCTATTTCAATAATTAGAATAAGTGGGCCTGATTGTATTGCTTTTGTTCAAAATTTTTTTACTGGTAAAATACTTGAAAAGCCAAGTCATACAATTAATTATGGTTATATAATTGACGAAGGAAAAAAAATTGATGAAGTGTTAGTCAATATTTATTGTGGAAAAAAAACATTTACGGGCGAAGAAATGGTTGAAATAAATTGTCATGGTGGTGTATATATTACATCACGAGTTTTGGAAGTATGTATAAAACAGGGTGCTCGAATGGCAGAACGTGGTGAGTTTAGTAAAAGAGCTTTTTTAAATGGACGAATAGATTTATCACAAGCAGAAGCAATTAGTGATATTATTACTGCTAAAAATAGTTATGCCACAGATTTAGCATTAAAAGGCATTACTGGAAATATTAGTAATTTTATTGAAGATTTAAAAGAAGATTTAATTAAAATTATTACACAAATAGAAGTTAACATTGATTATCCTGAATATGATGATGTTGAAGAATTAACTGCGACATCTTTATTACCATTAAGTGAAAATCTTTTAAATAAAATGAATAAAATATTAGATGATTCTAAAAATATTAGTTTGATTAAAGATGGTATTAAAACAGTTATAATTGGTCGACCAAATGTTGGAAAAAGTAGTTTATTAAATGCACTGTTACAAGAAGATAAAGCAATCGTGACTAATATAGCGGGGACAACTCGAGATATTGTTGAAGGAAGTATTAGTATTGATGGAATTGTTTTAAATATGATTGATACAGCTGGTATTCGTGAAACTGATGATCTTATTGAAAGTATGGGAGTAGAGAAATCCAAAGAATTGATCCATCAGGCAGATTTGGTATTATTAGTTATTGATGGTTCTATGGCATTAGATGATGATGATTATAAATTACTAGATTTAACAAAAAATGAAAACAGAATTGTTGTTATTAATAAAACTGATCAAGAAATCAAGGTTGATATAGAGGGAATAGCTATTAGTGCTAAGAATAATGATATAAATAAATTAATAACGCAGATTAAAAAGATGTTTGAACTAGGAAAAATCATTGATAATAATGATTATATTTTAACTAATGCTCGGCAAACAATGCTATTACAAAGAGCCAGTCAAGCTTTAAAACAAGCTGTAGAAGCAATGAATTTGATGGTTCCGACTGATTTGATCGTAACAGATTTATATGAATGTTGGAATAATTTAAAAGATATATTAGGGGAAAAAGCAAAAGAAGATTTATTAGATGAGTTATTTAAACGCTTTTGTATAGGTAAGTAAAATGGATAGAAATCAAATATTATCAACAAAATTTTTAAATATTTCTAAATATTTAGGAATTATAGCAGCAGTAGCATTTATTATATTTTTAGTAGTTAATGCATTTAATGTAGGAAATAAAATATTATTTTGGTTTAGTTATATATTATTGATAATTGCTTTAGTTGGCACGATCCAATCAATATGTTTATATTTTATTGGTAAACATTTTAAATCAAAATCTAAGTAGGTGATGAAATGGAAAAAATTTATGAACAGATAGATAGTTTATTTGTAAATGGATTGATTAATAGTGCTATTAGTATTTTAGTATTAATAGTTGTTGCTGTAATTGTAAATAAAATTATTAATAAAATTATGAAAAAGAAAATAACTGATCCATTAAAGTTGGTTTTTCCAATGCGTGTAAAAAAAGTTATTTTAGTAACAATTGTTTTAGCAACGATCATGAGTGAAATTACATCAATGCAATCGATTATCAGAGCTCTTGTTGCTAGTGGGGGAATCTTAGCTGTTGTTGTTGGGCTAGCCTCACAAGAAGCTGCTAGTAATATGATCAATGGTTTTATGATCATTACATATAAGCCTTATAAAATAGGTGATTTTGTAAATGTTCAAGAATATAATGTTAAGGGAACAGTAATCGATATATCAATGAGACATAGTATTATTGAAACAATTGAAAGAACTCAGGTTATTATACCTAATACAATTATGAACAAGGCTATTATCGAAAATATTTCAAATGTAAAAGCCCAAAAAGCTAATCATTTGTTTATTGAAGTATCATATGAATGTGATTTACAAAGAGCAATTGCTATAATTCAAGAAGAAGGTGCTAAACATCCTTTATGTTTAGATGGAAGAACAAAAGCGCAAAAGAAAAAACATGAACCAACTGTTAATGTACATTGTGTTGAATTCAATGAAAGTGGAATTCAATTAAGAGCAACTGTATTATCAAAAGATAATATTTCTGGTTTTCAATTATTATCGGATCTAAGATTAAGTATTAAAGCTCGTTTTGATGAAGAAGGAATTGAGATTCCATATCCTCATCGAGTATTTATAATGGAAAATAATAATCAATCGACAAATGAAAAAGATGGAGAAGAAAAAACCGGAGACTAATCATCTTGATTAGCTTCCGGTACTTTTTTATCTATCAATAACTTAATTTTTGTAATGCGATTACCTTTTACACCAGTAATCTTAAATGTTAGATTTTTATATGTTACAGTACGTTCTTGATTATCACTAGGTATTTCACCTAATAAATGAATAACGAAACCACTGATTGTATCATGATTAATATTATTTAACTTTAAATCTAATTCATCATCAAGATCATCAATCAAATAATTTCCATCTATAATATAATTATAATCATCGATTTTCTGTAATTTAGGTTCATCATCAAGATCATACTCATCTTCAATTTCTCCCATAATTTCTTCAATTAAACCCTCAACTGTAACAATTCCAGAAAATCCTCCATATTCATCAACTAAAATAGCAATATGCTGATGATCTTCCTGTAATTCTTTAAATAAATCATCAGTATTTTTTGTTTCTAAAACAAAATACGGTTTTCTTAATATTTTTTTAATATCAACATTATCAAATCCCACTTTACGAGCTTCTATTGAAAAATCTTTCATATTTAAAATTCCAATAATATTATCAATCGAATCATCATAAACAGGAATTCGTGTATACTGCATTGTCATCATTTGATCAATATTCTCACTTAGAGGATCGTTGATATCAATACAATATACTTCAGTACGCGGTGTCATTATATTTAAAGCAAGACTTTCATCAAATTCAAAAATATTAGTAATCATATCAGTCTCAATTTCATTAAAAACACCAGTTTCTTGACCACTTTCAACCATTGAACGAATTTCTTCACGTGATAAAGATTCTTCAACATTTTCATCACTCATACCAAATAATTTTAAAATAAATTTAGTAGACCATGATAATATTTTGATAAATGGACTAGCAATTTTACTAATAATTAAAATTGGTTTAGCACAAAACATTGAATACCATTCAGCCTTTTGTAAAGCAATTCTTTTTGGTACTAATTCACCAAAAATTAAAGTAATAAAAGAAATTAAAATAGTTATTAAAACTACTGCAATTGTATCAGAATAAGGAACTGAACAATTTTTTAAAATATTCGCTAGACTGACAGAAATACCAGTAGCAGCACTTGCAGAATTAAAAAATCCCGCTAATGTAATCGCTACTTGAATTGTTGATAAAAAGTTTGTTGGTTGATCAAGTAATTTTTCAACTAACTTGGCCTTTTTATTTCCTTCTTCACTTAAACGACGAATTTTATTCTTGTTTACTGAAACAATAGCCATTTCACTGGCAGCAAAATAAGCATTAATTAAAGTAAGTACAACAATTAAAACTACTTGTAATGTGATTGAAGACTCGGGGCCTGCATCCATAAATTAAAACACTCCTTTATTAATTAAAATTTTATAGAAAATATTCTATCAAATACATATTAACTTGTAAATATAGACTAATTATTAAGATTGTTAAGATTTGATTAATAAATGATAAAACATTGATTAAATTATAAAAGTAATTAATACTTTTAATTTATAATATTATATTTTAT
The DNA here is from genome assembly GCF_946902305.1 of Clostridium sp. Marseille-Q5894. Taxonomy (NCBI): domain Bacteria; kingdom Bacillati; phylum Bacillota; class Clostridia; order Eubacteriales; family Clostridiaceae; genus Clostridium; species Clostridium sp. Marseille-Q5894. The sequence goes on from NZ_CAMPPT010000001.1 coordinate 118,977, forward strand.
CCTGTTTAAACTAATTAGATGGCCTAGAAAGTTAAAATTTAAGTTTGAAAATAAAATCTGACACCATTTTCAATATTTTCGACACCATATTTAAAATGATGCAAATCTAAAATAGCTTTACATATAGCTAAACCTAAGCCTGTACCATTTCGATCATCTTTAATAAAGCTAAGCCAAATATTTTCTAACTTATCTTCACTAATGTGTTTACCCATATTTTCGACATACAATGCTTTATTTTTAATAATAACTTTAATAATTCCATGATTATTTGTATGTTTAATGGCATTAGTTAGATAATTTTTTACAACCATCTCAATTTTAAATTTATCAGCTGTTATTGTAGAATCATCGCTATAAAAATCAACTTTAATATTTTTGATTTTCAATAAATATGTTAGATTGTCTATAATTGCAGTAACTAACTCATTTAAATTAAATTCTTCTAAGTCTAGTTTGATATGATTTGATTCTAATTTTGATAGTTCCAGCATTGCGAGAACTAGCTGATTTATTTTTTCAGTTTGTTCATTTATAATAGATAGATAACGTTCTTTTTTTATATTATCATCACAGTCTTCTATTAATTCACTATAACCATTAATAATTGCTAGTGGTGTTTTTATTTCATGGGTGAAATTAGCGATAAATTCTTTTCGAATATTTTCTAATTTTTTTATTTTAATAATATTTTCATTTAGATCAGCAATGTTATTTTTTATCGTATTATTCATTATATTTATATTATGAGCTAATGAGCCTAGTTCATCTTTTGAGTTAATCTTTAAATAATGATCAAAATTTCCTTTAGTTATTTCTTTGGTAGACTGTTCAATTAACTTGATTGGTTTAGTAATAATTTTTGAAGCAACGACACTTATTAAAATTACAAATAAAACAGATAATAAGTAACTATAGATATTATCGTTTAAATAGTCTATAAATACATTTTTATTTAAATCAGGATACAGACCAACTTTTAAGATATAACCAAAAGGTTGATAATTGTTATCTTCGATCGCTGCATATGAATAGACAACAGTTGTATTATCTTGTTCATAACTTCCTGCTTCATAAGTATTAGTAACTTTTGAAGCTATCTTTTTTTCAAAAAAAGGATATGAGAAAAGAAAATAATTATCAATAGGCTTATTTTTTTCTAATTTATAGAAAAATGAACTAATATTATCAATAAAAATAGTTTCAATGTCTTTATAAGCACCATCAATAATTACTTCATTACCTATTTTCAAATAAGCTGGATTATCAATAATTCTTATATTATCATTTGTCATTTCAAAATTAGTAGTAGATACTTCTACATTTAATCCATTATCCCAATTATCACTGATCGTCTTAACAATTCTAGGAATATCTTTAGCATTAATATTGATGTAAATATTATTATTATCATTTAAAAAACCTATATAATCAAGATTATGGATAAAGAAAATATCAGACATTCCAGAAGCATTAATTAAATTGCCATCTTTATCAGCAATTAAAATATACTGTTCTTTAGTATTATTACGACGTTCTTCTAATTCATCTTCATCATAAACTTTATAAAGAGTATAAAATTTTTTTGATTCTTCATCAGTATCATTGATGATTTCGTTTTTTAATTGATCGATCGTAAGATCTTTATGATCAATAGCTGCATTATAAATAGCATTTTTAATAACATCAACATATTCATTGTCAATTGATTTTTCTTTAATAGCAGCATTTTTATAACGATTATAACCCTGGTATGCTTCAAAACTTAAAATTACTAAAAAACTGATTAGAACAATAGCAGTAATTTTAAATGTTAAACTAAATTTTTTCATATCTTTCACCTACTTTCATTTATAATTATAGCTTTAATATGTGTAGGTCAAGTGTTGCTTATGTGTAATTTAGGTGAAACTTTAAATAGTATTAATAATTATTTGATAATTATCAGTATCTAATTTTTTCTGATAATTAAAATCATGGGCTTCAATTATTTCAAATATGTCATTTAATTCTTCAAACTCTTTGTTTGTAATAGAGTGATCGTTATTAATAAAATAAATAGTTTTATTTTCAATCCTAATTGTTAAAGTATCATTTGGATGACTGTGACTAATAATAAAATAATATATATTATTGATTACTTTAGTTAATTCATCTTTATTACCTAGAACAACTAAATTATTAGGTAAATAATTTAGTTTCAATTTTTTAAATACTAATAAATTTTTACTATTATTATATAATTCTGTAAGTTGTTTTTCTAAGTCAACCGATTCTTTATTAAAAACTTCCCTTTTAGGTTTAGAAGGAATAATATTTTCTTCTTTTTCCACGATGATCGTATTATTTTCATGATTGATTTTTTTAATAACAAAATAACTAACAATTATAATTAATAAAGAGATAAGATAATTAAAATAATGATCAGATAAATAATTTACAAATGTATAACTATTACTATCCCTTTCATAATCACACCATACTATATATCCACTATCAGGATGAAGGGAACCATAAAGTTTTTCTTCTGTTTGTTCATCTGTATAATAAGCACCATATTTATAATCTAATATTTGAAAACAAATTTTTACATCAACTTTAATATGCTGATCATTTTCATCATAATAATCGATAGGATGAATATAATCATTAACTGGGTTTATAACCTCATAATAGCCATTTTTATCAAACTTTTTTGATGCTACTACATCATTTAAACTATCTGTAAAATAATTATAAATATTATAATTATTATCATTTATATAAGCATTATTATTTTCATCAACACCATAATGACCAAATGGAGTACTTAAAAAAGTAATTTCTTTACTGATTAAATTATCAAAATTTCCATTATAAAAGACAATTCCATCTATTTCAAAATAAAGTATTTCCTTAATAACGATCGTCCCATCATCTTTAATTGCATCATAATTGAATGTAGCAACAACTTTTTCCTTTTTATCAATAGAATCACGTAATAAAGTATAAATATTTTTTAATGTTTGTAGATCAAAATGTTTTAAACTAATCAAATTTTCAGATATATTTTCTGTTTCATAAGAAAAACCAATATCTTCAAAATTATTATTATAAATCAAGTTAAGTGAATCATCAAAAGCCATAAAGTTTAAGAAATAATTTCGATTAATATTATTTTTTACAATATCTTCAAAAGATCCAAATCTTAAACTTAAATCATCATTTATATTTTTTACAATATTTAAAGAAGAAGAAATATGCTCAGGTTTATTTTTTTCATTTTGATAATCTTGATAAGTATATAGAGCATTAATGGTAATGATACTTAAAATACAAAAAAGTATCAATTTTACATTTTTATTAAATTTTAACTTTTTCATCTTAACTATCCACCTTTGAAAAAATATAACCACTTTTATGAATAGTCTTTATATAATTTAATGGAGATATTAATTTACGAACTTTTTTTACATAAGTATCGACAGCTCTACCATCACCATAATAATCATATCCCCATAGATCATTTAATAACTGTTCTCTAGTTAATAAACGATCATGATGTTTAATAAAATAAGCCAGCATAGCATATTCTTTTGGCGCAAATTTTATTTTTTGATTTGCAATCATAACTTGATGAAAATTAGAATCAAGAGTAATCTCGCCAAATTTAATGATATCTTCAGTATCTTTATGATAAGTACGTTTAATTATCGCTAAACATTTAGCATATAAAATGGATGGTTTAAAAGGTTTGGTAATATAATCATCTGCTCCTAATTCATAGGCTAATAGCTGATTGTCATCTAATGATAAAGCACTGATAAAAATAATTGGAATGTTTGAAGAATTTCTAATTTGTTTACAAACCTCATAACCATCTATACCGGGCATCATGATGTCCAATAAAACTAAATTAATATCTTCATTGATTAAATTCAATGCTTCATAACCATTTGCTGCTTCAATAACTTTAATTTCACGTTTATTAAAATATTCTGATATAAAATCACGAACTAGTTTTTCATCTTCTACTAATAAAATTTGATACATAATATTTCCCTCCTATTATTATTGTACCATTAATTAGTGTAAATAAAGTGAAAGATAGTAAAATAATTAATATAAAAACCCCGATAGGGGTTATTTATAATTCACATTAAATCTTTTGGATAAAGAATTATTGTTTTTAAGCGCATCAATGAAATCATAAATGCATATTATCGATTCATCAATACTCTTATTAAATAAGTCTTCAAGATAATTAATATAAGGAATAATTTTTTTATTAGCTCGATAATTAACAATAAATCCTTGAAATCTTTTATAAGTAAAAGAAATAAGCAAAACAAAATAAATCAAACCTCTTTTATATAGTTGCGGAGCAACTAATAGATGATCAAAAAATTTCATTCCTTTAAGAGACTTTTTTAAATCTTTTTTTGAAGCTTCAAAAAAAGATTCAATCGTATTAAGAATACGATCATTGATTAAAATATGATCAGTTAGATGAGTTCTTAAAGGATCACGATCATCTTTTAACATAAAATCACGATCTAGTTCTGTTTCAATTTCAAAATGAGTTAATTTTGTTTCTTCCATAACTATATTGATATAACCATGGCAATTGCTATCCAAAATAAAATGACAAATAAAACCACACAAATACGCAAATTGGGCTTCATTTTGTGATTTCTTTAATATCGATAGAGCTCGATTAAAAAAAATACAAGCTTTTTCTTGATGCATAGCACTTCCTAGACGATTTATTTTACTATGAATGTAAGGCCGATTATAAAAAAGAATATCAGGACCATGTAATCCTAGATCAAATAAATCACGATTATCAAGAATAATTTTTTTTAAAGGATATTTTAATTGGCTAATAACTTTTTTACCTAAACGATAATGACTATAAGCAGCTGGCATTATTTCAACATATCATATTCAGCTGGTTTAAAACCAACTAAAACTTTATCAGAAGATTCAACGATTGGTCTTTTAACTAACATACCATCACTTGCTAGTAAAGAAAGCTGTTCATCTTCACTCATTTTTGATAATTTATCTTTTAAATTTAATTCTCGATATTTTAAACCGGATGTGTTAAAAAAACGTTTAAGCGGTAAACCACTTTTTTTATATAATGCTAAAAGTTCGTCTTTACTTAATTTCTCTTCAACAATATGACGATCAGTATGTTCTAAGTTAAGATTATCAAGATATTTTTTTGCTTTTTTGCAAGTACTGCATTTTGGATATTCTATAAATTTTAACATTTTATCACCTGTTATGAAGTGACCTTTGTCAAGACAAAAATATACAATTCATAATATTTTTATTAAATTGTTTCATCAAAGGCATACAAAGACTTCAAACTTATAGATCCTGCGACAGTTAACCACTCTGTTATTCGTGGATTGGTTACCAATAGGTTAATGGTTCGTCGACAACTCTATAATCTCAAAACGTGGGTCAATGTTTTCATCATTTCAATAAACTCGCGACTTTTTATCAAAATAACATTGCCATAAAGGTGATTTCTTAGATAGTTGAACCTGTTATCTTTTTTTGAAGTCCTTCTATGCCTTCGATGTTTTTATCTTGTTTTATTCCTTCACAACTTCCCCTTTCTTTATATTTTTTCTATTCATAATCATCTTTTATGCGATATGACCTGTTTCTACTCCCCATACAAAGCATGCCAATTCTCTGGCTATTGCTGTTACTGCTATATTTTTATTGACTCCTCTTAATATCATTTGATGATATTTCTTCTGTAATCTTAATACTGCCTTATCTGTATAATCAATGACCTTTACATCCTGCCCTAACTGTTTTGATTTCACTTTCTTTCCTTTTTTGCCTATTGTTCCTCTTACCAGTACCTGTGCACATTCAACCAATGTTGTTCTTACAAGTGAATTTCCTTGCTTTGTTATACTTAAACGTTTATTTTTCTCTCCGCTTGAATCCTCTCCAGGTGTTAGTCCACAAAAGGATGCAAAGGCTGGTGCTGTTGGAAATCTATTAAAATCTGATACTTCTACATGTAAGGTCATTGCTGCTGTTGTATCTATACCCTTAAAACAGCGCAATTCTCCTATCTTTTCTCTGTATGAGTCTTTTTGAGATAATTCTTCTAATTTATGTTGGAATCTCTCTATCTTTTCTGTTAATTCTTCTAACTGTGATAAATATTCATCCAATATCTCTTTATACATAGAATTGAGTTCTAGTCCTCTTAGCCATTTTATATGAGCAGGTATCCATCTGGATTTACCTCCATAACGATAACCTAATCTCAATACAAATGCATTGATATGTTGTTTGACTTTTTTTGATTCATCCTTAAAGTCATTCATCATACGTATATATTCCTTTATCTCAACGTCATGATCATGTGGAACGTAAACTGCTTTATATGAACCATTAGCTAGATTTGTTGCAATCATTTGTGCATCTCTTCTATCATTTTTGATGACCTTGTTCTTAGCAGAACGTTGCATTGTTGTTGGTGCCAGAATATTACATGCAATTCCTTTTTCTTTTAATTGCCAATATAGAGAATATCCTAAACACCCAGCCTCATAGCCAGCCAAAACATCAACATCTTCATTGATCTTCTTTTTTGCATTATTGATGAATTTTTCAATAAGCTTAATATCTGAACTTATTTTAGTTTCTCCTAAAATTTCTCCAGTTTTTCCATAAATCGCACATAAACTATATGAGTTTTTATGGACATCCATTCCAATATAGATTATACTTTTCATTGTGACCTCCTATTGTCGTTATGGTATCGACTTTCATAATTTTGTTTTTGTTAATCATATTATGAATCGTAATCCACGTTTTGGCAACTAGGAGGTCACTTCATATTATCTCGACAACATGATTTTAACATAGTTGTCGATATAAGGCGATATCTTATTTTTGATTTACTTTTTCTAATTCTTCGATAATTAAGTCTAATTTATTATGAAGGTCTTGGATAATGATTTCGGTTTTTAAATTAACTTTGTAATCATTTTCATTTCTTTGACGATCTTTTTGTTCCTGACGATTTTGTGCCATCATAATAATTGGTGCTTGAATAGCTGCTACACAAGAAAGAATCAGATTTAAAAGGATGAAAGGATAGGGATCGATACTGTTAGGTGTAAATAAATTAAACCACATCCATGCTATTAATAGAATTATAAAAATAATAATAAAACTCCAGCTGCCACCTAGATGAGCGATTTTATCTGCAAGTTTTTGGCCAAAAGTTTCCTTTTCTTGTTTATTGTTTGCAATAGGTTTTTCGAGAACCAGATGAATTATCTCTTCATCTTGCATATCATCGTGAACATTTTCGAGAATTTCTTTGATTATTTTATTATGAGTTAAATTTTTCATTGAATCACCCTATAATTAGTATTTACCATAAGTTTTATTTTAGACATATTTAAAATATAAATGAAATTTTTTGTAGCAATAAATATTTATTAATTTGTTGAATTTAATAATGTTGTTATGTACAATATTATAGATAAAAGAACGAAGGGAAGATAATGATGTTAAAAGAGTATTTTGGTAAGTTAAATTTTAATCATTTTCAATTCTTTTGTAGTTCTATTTTTTGTGATTAACATATCAATATTGATATGTTTTTTTTAAGAAATTTAAAAGGAGGACGATTATGCCAAAGAGAGAAGATATTAATAAAGTATTAGTAATTGGTTCAGGACCAATTATTATTGGTCAAGCTTGTGAATTTGATTATTCTGGAACTCAAGCTTGTAAAGCATTAAAAAGTTTAGGATATGAAATTGTTTTGGTGAATTCTAACCCTGCAACAATTATGACAGATCCAGAAACTGCTGATGTTACTTATATTGAACCGTTAAATTTAGCGAGATTGACACAAATTATTGAAAAAGAAAGACCTGATGCTCTTTTACCTAATTTAGGAGGACAATCGGCATTAAATTTATGTTCAGAATTAAATCAAGCAGGAATTTTAGAAAAGTATAATGTTCAGGTTTTAGGGGTTCAAGTTGATGCAATTGAACGTGGTGAAGATCGACTTGAATTTAAAAAAGCAATGAATGCTTTAAATATTGAAATGGCTCGAAGTGAAATCGCTAATACAGTTGAAGAAGCTTTAGATATCGCTGATAAATTAGGATATCCAGTAGTTGTACGTCCGGCTTATACGATGGGAGGAGCCGGAGGTGGACTTGTTTATAATGTTGAAGAATTAAAGACAGTCGTATCTCGTGGATTACAAGCAAGTTTAGTTAACCAATGTTTGATTGAAGAATCAATTTTAGGTTGGGAAGAATTAGAAGTTGAGGTTGTTCGCGATGCCAACAACAATATGATCACAGTTTGTTTTATTGAAAATATCGATCCATTAGGAGTACATACTGGTGATTCCTTCTGTAGTGCACCAATGTTGACAATAAGTCAGGAAGTACAAGATCGTTTAAAAGATCAGGCCTTTAGAATCGTTGAATCAATTGGCGTTATTGGTGGAACAAATGTTCAGTTCGCTCATGATCCAGAAACTGATCGCATTGTTGTAATTGAAATAAATCCAAGAACTTCACGTTCATCTGCTTTGGCTTCAAAGGCTACAGGATTCCCAATTGCGTTAGTTTCAGCAATGTTAGCAGCTGGATTGACTTTGGAAGATATTCCATGTGGTAAGTATGGAACTTTGGATAAATACGTACCAGATGGTGAGTATGTAGTTATTAAATTCGCTCGCTGGGCATTTGAAAAATTCAAAGGTGCTGAGGATAAACTGGGAACACAAATGAAAGCTGTTGGCGAAGTTATGAGTATTGGTAAAACTTATAAAGAAGCATTCCAAAAAGCAATTCGTTCGCTTGAAATAGGTCGCTATGGTTTAGGGTATGCAAAGAATTTTAACGAATTATCAAAAGAGGAATTATTAAAGAAATTAACAATTCCTACAAGCGAAAGACAATTTATTATGTATGAAGCGTTAAGAAAAGGAGCAACAGTTGAAGAGTTGTTTGAATTGACGCAAATAAAACATTATTTCATTGAACAAATGAAAGAGCTAGTTGAAGAAGAAGAAAATATTATGACTTATAGAGGTAAAGAATTACCAGTCGATGTTTTGAAACAAGCAAAACAAAATGGTTTTTCTGATAAATATTTAAGTCAAATATTAGCTGTTGAAGAAGATGTGATTAGAAAACAAAGATTAGCTAATGGTATTGATCAAGCGTGGGAACCAGTTCATGTAAGTGGAACACCTGATAGTGCATACTATTATTCTACATATAATGCTCCAGATAAAAGTAATATTCATACTGATAAGAAAAAAATCATGATCTTAGGTGGTGGACCAAACAGAATTGGACAAGGGATTGAATTTGATTACTGTTGTGTTCATGCTGCTTTAGCATTAAAGAAATTAGGTTTTGAAACAATTATTGTAAATTGTAATCCAGAAACTGTTTCAACTGATTACGATACATCAGATAAATTATATTTTGAACCTTTAACATTAGAAGATGTATTAAGTATTTATGAAAAAGAAAAACCTGTTGGTGTAATTGCTCAGTTTGGTGGTCAAACACCATTAAACCTAGCTGCACAGTTAAAGAAAAATGGTGTTAATATTTTAGGTACTACACCTGAAACGATCGATATGGCTGAAGATCGTGACTTATTTAATGAAATGATGGAAAAACTAGAAATACCAATGCCAGAATCAGGAATGGCAGTAAATGTTGATGAAGCGCTAGAAATAGCTCAAAGAATAGGCTATCCATTAATGGTAAGACCTTCATACGTATTAGGTGGTCGTGGTATGGAAGTTGTTTATGATGACGAATCATTAAAACAATATATGGCAGCAGCTGTTGGGGTAACTCCAGATCGTCCAATTTTGATTGATCGGTTCTTAAATAATGCAATGGAATGTGAAGCAGATGCAATTAGTGATGGTGAGAATGTTTTTGTTCCAGCGGTTATGGAACATATTGAATTAGCTGGAATTCATTCAGGAGATTCAGCATGTATTTTACCATCAAAACATATTCCGATCCGTCATCTAGAGACAATTAAAGAGTATACTAAGAAGATTGCTAGAGAAATGAATGTACGTGGTCTGATGAATATGCAATATGCAATCGCTGATAATAAAGTTTATGTATTAGAAGCCAATCCTCGTGCTTCTCGAACAGTACCTTTAGTATCAAAAGTATGTAATATTAACATGGTTAAACTAGCTACTGATATCGTTACTAGTGATTTAACGGGACGTCCTTCACCAGTAACGTCATTGACAGAAAAGAAAATTCCACATATTGGTGTAAAACAAGCAGTTTTCCCATTTAATATGTTCCCAGAAGTTGATCCGATTCTAGGACCAGAAATGCGTTCAACTGGCGAGGTCTTAGGACTTGCTAGTTCATATGGAGCAGCTTTATATAAGGCTGAAGAAGCAACAAAATCTATTTTACCAACAGAAGGAAAAGTTTTGATTAGTGTTAGTGATTTAGATAAACCTGAAGTTGTTGAATTGGCGCAAGGATATTATGATGCTGGTTTTACAATTGTTGCAACAGGTAAGACGTATGAATTGATTACAGAAAATGGTATTCCGGCTGAAAAAATCAAAAAAATTCATGAAGGTCGCCCAAATATTGCAGATGCTTTAACAAATGGTGAATTGGCAATGGTTATCAATACTCCTGATGGAAAACAAAGTGTTCATGATGATAGTTATATCAGAAAGTCAGCAATTAAGATGAAGATTCCATATATGACTAATATTGCAGCTGCCAAAGCTTCATTGGAAGGAATTATGGAAATGAAGATTCATGGTAGTCATGAAGTAAAATCTTTACAAGAATATCATGCGGCAATTAAATAATATTTTATAAAATGTAGTCATTAATTTGACTGCATTTTTATTATTTTGATAATCTGGATAAATTTATTATTAAAAACTGCATTTATCAAATGATATAATTTTGTGTATAATATTATTGTTGATTAAGCTAAAGGAAGCTGGTGAAAAGTAAAGTTATTATAAATTTATATTTAATATCACAAATTAATGAATTAAAATTTGGTATATTATAAAGCTAATGCTGTTATATGGGGGTATATATGAAAATTATAAAAATTATAATCATTTGTTCAATGCTATTAGGTCTAACTGCATGTAATAAAAGTGATGATTCAGATATATCAACTTCAAAAGAAGCTGTTACTGAAAATGAAGAAGAAATCACAGAATATGAAAGAGATACAACAGCTGGAGAGATTAAATATATAACGCTTGAAGAGATGGAAGCGATGATTGAGAAAAAAGAATCTTTTCCGGTTATTCTTTCAACTACTTACTGTTTATATTGTCGAGACTTTCATTCAGTATTTGATGAATATATAAAGACGCATCATGTCGTTATGTATGAGGTTGTTCTTGATAATGAAAATCGCAGTGAACAAGAAAACTTAGCAATTATAAAAAAATATTTTCCTGAATTTTCAACTACACCAGGTGTGTTTTATGTAGAAAAAGGGAAAGAAAAAAATTATCTTAATTTATCATCAACAGGGATGAATGAAGAGGTAATTGATAATTGGGTTCAAACATATAAATTAGATAAGAAAAAATAAACGGTTAAATGACCGTTTTTTTAAACGATTATTTAAGAAAATAATCTTATTTTAATATTTTTAAAATATTGTTATGATAAATTATATACGCGATAATAAAAAAATATAAAAATATCTTGAATAATCCCTTCTTTTCTACTATACTATACAAGAAAAGAAAGGAATGAGGCTGATGGTAGTATTTAAGGAAAGTAAAAAAGTGAATCAAAAAGCCTTATTTTCATATTTTTGTTGTTGTTAGACATATCATTTCTGTTGATATGTTTTTTTATAGTAATAAAGGAGGATAACTATGAAGGCATACTTAATATTAGAAGACGGTAATGTGTTTGAAGGCAGAAGTATTGGAGCAATAAAAGAAGTTGTGAGTGAATTTGTTTTTAATACTTCAATGACTGGATATTTAGAAGTATTGACAGATCCTTCTTATGCTGGGCAATCTGTCGTAATGACATATCCTTTAATTGGAAATTATGGTGTTTGTTTAGATGATCAAGAATCATATAAACCGCATGTTGAAGGATTTGTTGTTAATGAACTTGCAAGGTTAGGAAGTAACTTTAGAAAAAATATTGAACTTGAAGATTATTTAAAACAACATGATATACCAGGGATTCAGGGAATTGATACGCGTAATTTAACTAAGATCATTCGTAGTAAAGGTTGTATGAATGGAATGATTACAACTAATAAATACGATGATTTGACAGAAGTAATCAAAAAAATTCATGATTTCAAAGTAACTGGTGTAGTTGAAAAAACAACTTGTAAAGAAAGTTATATACTTGGTGATGGGATAAAGAAAGTTGCTTTGTTGGATTATGGAGCAAAAGCAAATATAGCTAAAAGTTTAGTTAGACATGGCTGTCAGGTAACGGTATATCCTGCTAGTACTACTGCTGATGAAATTTTAGCTAACGACTATGATGGAATTATGTTGTCGAATGGTGCTGGAGACCCATCAGAAAATGTCCAGATTATTGAAGAAATCAAAACTTTGGTAAAAAGTGGAAAACCAATTTTTGCAATATGTTTAGGACATCAGCTTATGGCTTTAGCACATGGTTTTAAAACAGAAAAAATGAAATATGGACATCATGGTGCTAACCATCCGGTCAAAGATTTAAAAACAGGGCGAGTATATATCTCAACCCAAAATCATAATTATGTAATTAAAACTGATTCGATTGACGAAACTGTAGCAAGACCATGGTTTATCAACGTTAATGATAAAACGATCGAAGGCTTAGAATATTTAAATGAAAATATTAAAACAGTACAATTTCATCCTGAAGCATGTGCTGGGCCTTTAGATACAGATGCATTATTTGAAGAGTTTATAAAGATGATGGAGGTAAAATAAGATGCCAAAAGATAGTAGAATAAAAAAAGTATTAGTTATTGGTTCAGGCCCAATCATTATTGGTCAAGCAGCAGAATTCGATTATGCGGGAACACAAGCTTGTCGTGCTTTAAAAGAAGAAGGGGTCGAAGTAGTTTTAATTAATTCTAACCCAGCAACGATTATGACTGATAAAGATATTGCAGATAAAGTTTATATTGAACCATTAACTGTTCCTGTTGTTAAAAATTTAATTATTAAAGAACAGCCAGATAGTATTTTACCTACTTTGGGTGGTCAAAATGCTTTAAATATTGCAATGGCTCTAGCTGATGAAGGTTTTTTGGAAGAACATAATGTACGAACGATCGGAACTTCTACCGATACGATTAAATTGGCTGAAGACCGGTTAGAATTTAAAAATCTGATGGAACAAATCAATGAACCATGTGCAGCTTCAATCGTAGTTAATCACGTTGATGATGCAATTGAATTTGCCCAAAAGATCGGATATCCGGTAGTTGTAAGACCGGCTTATACTTTAGGAGGAACTGGTGGGGGAATTGCTCATGATGAACAAGAATTGCATGATATTTGTTCTAATGGGTTAAGACTTTCAAGAGTTAGTCAATGTTTAATTGAAAGATGTATTGCGGGCTGGAAAGAGATAGAATATGAAGTAATGCGTGATGGGGCTGGCAATTGTATTACAGTATGTAATATGGAAAATTTGGATCCAGTTGGTGTACATACTGGTGATAGTATAGTTGTAGCGCCAAGTCAGACTTTATCTGATAAGGAATATCAGATGTTAAGATCATCAGCCTTAAATATTATTACAGCTTTAAATATAAAAGGTGGTTGTAACGTTCAATACGCATTAAATCCTAATAGTTTTGAATATTGTGTTATTGAAGTAAATCCTAGGGTAAGTCGTTCTTCGGCTTTAGCTAGTAAAGCCACTGGTTATCCAATTGCTAAATTAGCGGCTAAAATTGCATTAGGATATAATCTTGATGAAATAATTAATGCTGTTACAGGTAAAACATATGCTTCTTATGAACCTACTTTAGATTATATTGTTTGTAAGATTCCTAAATGGCCTTTTGATAAATTCGTAGATGCTTCTAGAGAATTAGGGACTCAGATGAAAGCAACCGGAGAGGTTATGAGTATTTGCAATAATTTTGAAGGGGCGTTAATGAAGGCTTTACGTTCACTAGAACAAAATGTGTATTATTTGTATTTAAATGATCTTGAAGGTAAAGATCAAGAGTTTTTGCGGAAAAAATTGAAAGATGTTGATGATCAAAGAATTTTTGCAATTGCTGAAGCTTTACGTCAAGGAATTAGTGAGCAAGAAATTCATGATATTACAAAGATCGATGTATGGTTTATTGATAAAATCAAACATTTGATTGAAGTTGAAAATGAACTTAAGAATGATGAATTAACGGTTGAATTATTACAAAAAGCAAAACGTTTAGAATTTCCTAATTTAGTTATTAGTGAATTAACAAATAAATCGATAAATGAAATTAAAACAATGTGTAAAGAAAATGATATCACTGCAGTATATAAAGTAGTTGATACATGTGCGGCTGAATTTGATGCAACAACTCCGTATTATTATTCAGTATATGGGGGAGTAAATGAAGTTGATCCAGCTGATGATAAGAAAAAAATTATGGTACTTGGATCAGGTCCGATTAGAATCGGTCAAGGTATTGAATTTGATTACTGTTCTGTTCATTGTGTTTGGGCTTTAAAAGAAGCTGGATATGATACGATTATTGTTAATAATAATCCAGAAACTGTAAGTACAGATTTTGATATTGCAGATCGTTTGTATTTTGAACCTCTTACTCCTGAAGATGTTGAAAATATTGTTGATATTGAAAAACCAGATGGTGCAATAGTTCAGTTTGGTGGTCAGACTGCAATCAAATTAACTAAAGCTTTAATGGAAATGGGAGTTAAGATCTTAGGTACTTCAGCTGATGATGTAGATGCTGCTGAAGATCGTGAACGGTTTGATGAAATTCTTGAAAAATGTCATATTGATCGACCACGTGGATCAACAGTATTTACGATTGAAGAAGCATTGGAAGTTGCAAATAAATTGAAATATCCTGTTTTAGTAAGACCATCATATGTTTTGGGTGGAGCAGGAATGGAGATTTGTTTAAATGATGGTGATGTTAAAAAATTCATGAAAATTATTAATCGCCAATATCAAGAACATCCTATATTGATTGATAAGTATTTAGCTGGTAAAGAAGTAGAAGTCGATGCTATCTGTGATAAACATGGTATTTTAATTCCAGGAATCATGGAGCATGTAGAACGAGCAGGAGTACATTCAGGTGATAGTATTTCAGTTTATCCATCACAAAAAATCAAAGAGCACATAAAAGAAACTATTGTTGAATACACAAAACGACTAGCTAAAGCATTAAATGTAATCGGCTTGATTAATATTCAGTTTATTGTATATGAAGATCAAGTTTATGTAATTGAAGTAAATCCACGTTCTAGTCGTACGATTCCATATATTTCTAAAGTAACAGATATTCCGGTTGTTGATGTCGCTACACATGTAATTATGGGAAAATCAATCAAAGAACAGGGATATGAGTATGGTTTAGCGCCTGAAAAAGAAACTGTCGCGATTAAAATGCCGGTATTCTCGTTTGAAAAAATCAAAGGTGCTGAAATTAGTTTAGGACCAGAAATGAAATCAACAGGTGAAGTCTTAGGAATTTCTAAAGATTATGACGAGGCTATATATAAAGCATTTATTGGTACGGGTATTAATTTACCTAAGAAAAAGAATATCATTTGTACAATTAAAGATTCAGCAAAAGAAGAATTTTTACCAATAGCAAAACAATATTACATGTTTGGATATGATTTATATGCTACAGAAGGAACTTATAATTATTTAAAAGAACATGATGTACCAGTTAGTTTGGTAAATCGAATCAATGCTAAAAATAATACTTTATTTGATTTAATGCTGACTGATACCGTAGATTTGATCATTGATATTCCGACAAGAAATAATAATTTAAAAGATGGCTTTTTGATTAGACGGTTTGCAGTTGAAGCTGGAATTCCAATTTTTACTTCTTTAGATACAGCTCAAGCACTAATTACAAGTTTGGAAAAACGTCATAAAGGTGATACGTCATTAGTAGATATCACTAAATTGAAGTAGTCAGTTAAATTTAAATAAAAAGTATTTTAAAAACTGTATAATCATTAAATAAAAGACAGGTAGATCCTCAATATATAGGATTTACCTGTTTATTGTTAGCTAAAAGTATATAAATATTTTGATTTTAAATTCTATTAAATATGTTATTCATAAGATAAGGATGCAAGAAAAAATGATAGTTTGTATGTATTTTAAAGTAGATAATAAAAAAGACATCTTATTGATTATTACACAATCAATAAAGAGTCTTATATAATATTAAGAAGTTTTTAATATATTTATAAAATATTCATTATGTTCTATTGCCTTAAATACTAAAGCGCCAATGATCAAGACAATTAATTCACCGATCGCTACGTATAAAGCATTGATTAGATATGGAATTTGATAAGCATACCAAAGTTCACCGCCAATAATCAATCCTGTAATTATAGCACCTATAATAGCAGCTAAATATCTGTTTTTAATTACATACATAGTAATGCAGACAATAATTGTACTGATCGTTCCAAAAATTACATCTAGTAGTCCCATCGGTGAAAATAGATTAGCTATAATACATCCTATTATTAAGCCAGGAATGTATTTTTTATTATAAAATGCTAAAAAAACCATGATTTCCGATAATCTAAACTGAATTTCAGAATAGGCAATAGGTGAGATTGCTAAAGTGAGGGCAGCATAAACACTTGCAATCATTGCATTGACTACAATCAGTTTTACTGAAATACTTCTGTTCATTATTTAATTCCTTTCATTGAATTATTTTCACTTATATGTCACCTCATTGAAAACAAAGTTATTATATATGATTTTTATTAAAATAACTATAACTTTTGTTAATTATATTTTATTTGCTTTAAAATTTATTTAGAGTTAATTTAAAATAAAAAGTTATATAAATAATATTTTGTAGGTATTAAATGAGATCAATTATAATATATATGTTGTGTAATTACAGGTTTAGCCGGTGTTTTAATGAAATTAACAAAAACAATTTGTTATAATCAATAAAAAAGAAAAAAATTTAAAAAAATTATAATTTTATTATCAATTATCACAAAAAAATATTATAATTATAAATGAGGTTCTTAATATACACTTATTTACTGATATATAAAGTTTAAATTAGTTTTTTGAATTTGCTTGTATAAAGTGTTAAATATTTAATGTTTTTTGCACTTTTTGGGATTGTACAAGTAGAAATACTTAAAAAGATAAAAACATAAATAAAAAGTACAAAGACTAGTTTGATAGATATTGGTAAAATATATGGTGTAAGATTAAAGGGCTTACAATTAGGTCAAGCGAAGGGAGGAATTTATATGCCTAATATAGTTCTAACAAGAATCGATGAACGTTTGATTCATGGACAAGTAGCTACTCAATGGTCTGGAAGTGTTGGGGCAAATTTATTATTAGTTGCCAATGATAAAGTTGCTGAAGACACATTTAGACAAGGGTTAATGGACATGGCTGCTCCAAGTTATGCACAAACACGTTATTGGACAGTTGAAAAAACAATTAATACGATTCATAAGGCAGCTGATCGACAAATGATTTTCATCATTTGTGATAACCCTCATGATGTTTTACGATTAGTTGAAGGCGGAGTACCAATTAAAAAAGTAAATATTGGTAACATGCATATGGCTGATGGAAAACGTCAAGTAGCTACATCTGTTGCAGTAAATGATGCTGATGTAGCAGCCTTTAAAAAGTTGATGGATTTAGGGGTTGAATTGGAAATTAAACGTGTTCCAGATACACCTGCTGAAAACATTGACAAATTATTTAAATAGGAAAAGGAATCTGTATAACAGATAATTGAAAGGAGAACGAACATGGATGTAAACATTATCCAAGCATTATTGGTTTTTATCGTTGCATTTATCATGGGTATTGACCAATTCAGTTTCTTGGAATCATTGTATCAACCAATAGTAACATGCCCTATTATTGGAGCAATCTTAGGAGATTTCCAATTAGGTGTTGTTGTTGGTGGTGCGTATCAATTAATTCAGATTGGTAGTATGCCAATCGGTGGGGCACAACCACCAAATGCAATTTTAGGTGGAATTATGGCAACAGTTTTTGCAGTTTCTTTGGGAATGGAAGCAACTGCTGATGGTGTAGGAGCTGCAATGGGATTAGCTATTCCATTTGCGGTATTCGGACAATACGCTGTAACTTTAACATTTACAATTATGTCAGGTATGATGGCTAAAGCTGATGAATGTGCAGCTAATGCAGATGTAAAAGGTATCCGTAATATTAACTTTATTGAAATGGGAATCTTAGGGGCATTGTTTGGTATTTTAGCTGTAGCTGGTTTATATGGTGGACAAGCTTTAGGAACAACTTTGAAAGAATTATCATTTGAATATTCATGGGTAATGGCTGGTTTAGATGCAGCTGGTGGAGCCATGAAATTCGTAGGATTTGCCATCTTAATGAAAGTTATGATGTCAGGAGAAATGTGGGGATTCCTACTTGCAGGTTTTGCTATGGCAGTAATCTGTAGTGCAATTCCATCTGTTTCAGGTGCAACATTGTTATTATGTGCATTTGTAGGTGTCGCAGTTGCAATTTATGACTTCTTAATTCATACAAAAATTAAAAATAATGTAGGAACAAATACAGGAGGTGAGTCTGATGGCATATAATATTCCTGAAAGATATCAAGATTTAACGCCAGCTCCAAAGTTGGATAAAAAGACTTTAAATAAAATGGTTTGGATGTCATGTTTCTTACAAGCATCATTCAACTATGAAAGAATGCAAGCTGCTGGTTGGTTATGGGGTATTTTACCAGGTCTTCAAAAAATCCATACAAATAAAGAAGACTTAAAAGCTTCTATGGCTCACAACTTGGATTTCTTAAATACTCACCCATTCTTAGTAACATTCGTTATGGGTATCGTTTTATCATTGGAACAAAATAAAGCTGAAACAAGCACTATTCGTTCTGTACGTATTTCTGCAGCTGGACCATTAGGTGGTATCGGTGATGCATTATTCTGGTTAACTTTAGTACCAATCGTTGCTGGTTTAACAGCAAACATTGCTATGGATGGTTCTATTCTTGGAGCAATCTTATTCTTAGTTGTTTTCAATGCTGTTCAATTTGTAATTCGTTGGTGGTTAATGCACTGGTCTTATGGATTAGGAACAAAAGCAGTTACTATGCTTACTTCTAATGCAAAAGAATTTACTCGTGCAGCTAGTATTTTAGGTATTTTCGTAGTAGGTGGATTAATTGCTACTTATGGTTCAACTACTGTACGTTTATATGTAGGAGATCCTGCAATCAATATTCAAGGATTATTAGATGGTGTTTTACCAAAATTATTACCATTATTAATTACTTTAGGAATCTATGTTTTAATTAAAAGAGGATGGACTCCTGTAAAATGTATCTTATTAATTCTTGTTGTTGGTATCGTTGGATGTGCATTCGGTATCTTCTCTGGTGATTCTAAAGCTATGGATGCTGATGGTAATACTATCCCAGGTGGATATACTCCACTTGTAGAATGGTATGAATATCCTACTGAAAGTGAATAATTAGATATTTAATATCAAAAATTAAGGGGTATGGTCAAATTGATCGTGCCCTTTGTTTTTATAATAAAGAGGAGTGAACTATTGATATGAATTCAATTACAATGGCGGTTATTTTTATATTATTCCTTGGCTTTTTTGCTTTTCAAATAGTAAAGAAATTTTTACTTAATAGTCTTGATAGTTCAATTAGAAAGAAAGATTATCAGCTCACTGAAAAGTTGTCTGATATGTCAATATCAAGAAGATTTTTAAAAGATTACACTTGTGACTTATATAAAATCAAAGCTTATTATTTAGATAAAAACGTTGAAAAATTTGATAAAATGTTGGAATATATCATTAAAACGGATTATAATAATCCAGAAGATAAAAAAGCTTTTTTGGAATTGTATTATCATACTTTTATACTTAAGGAAAATAAGAAATATGCTGATATTTTACTAAAAGAAATTAGTAAATCTGAAGATAAAAATTTTGTTAAATATAATCAGCAGGCATATGAAGTTATGATTAATAAGCGTAATGATTTAGCAGAAGAAATGGATAAACAAATCGATTCAAAAAAGTTTTATGGTTTTTCTTTAGGTGTGATTTTATATATGATTGCTATTCAGTATGAAAGGTTAGAAGATAGTAAACGTGCTATTACATATTTTAAAAATGCAATAGTTTGTTTCAACCCAAGGGAAAAGTATAGTATATCTGCTAAAAAACATATTGAGCAATTAGAAGCTAATAAGTAATAGTTTATTCTTTTTGGGAGGTTAAGATGAAATATAAAGCGGTAATTTTTGATTTTAATGGAACGTTATTTTATGATACACCATTTCATAATATTGCTTGGCAGAGAGTAACAAAAGAGATAACTGGTAGAGATTTGGATGATGAATTAAGAGTTAAGATGCACGGAAAAAATAATAAGGAAATTTTGTATTGTATCAAAGAAGATATGAATGAAAAAGATAATGAATATTATTCTAAATATAAAGAAGAAGTGTATCGAAATATTTGCTTAGAACATCCAGATAAACTGCATTTAATAAAAGGAGCGGTTGAATGCTTTGATTATTTAAAAAAACAAGGGATTCCTTTTACTATTGCTAGTGCATCAATTAAGGAAAATATTGATTTTTTTGTTAAAACATTTGAATTAGATAAATGGTTTGATGTTAATAAAATTATATACGATGATGGTAAGCATACTAATAAGATTAGTATGTTTAAAGATGCTGCTAAGTTATTAAATGTTGAAATAGATGATTGTGTTATTTTTGAAGATAGTAAAACTGGAATAGGATATGCGAAAGAAATTGGTACAGGATTAGTTGTAGGAATCGGTGATGATTTTACTACCTTAAAAGAATATGGTGCTGATTTTTGTATAAATGATTATACAGAATTTAATTGTGATAAATATTTTTAAAGACGTAATCATTCAAAATAAAAACGAGGTTAGGTACCTCGTTTTTTAAGTTATAATTAGTACGATTTATCTATTTGTATTTGCTTTCAATATTTTGAATACTATATCTAGAAGCTTTTACAATAACATCTTTACTAATTTCTACATCAATAGTTTCATCGTTATAAATTTTTACAACCCGTCCATACAGACCACCTGCAAAAAGGATTCTGTTTCCAACTCTTAATGTAGTGTGGACTTCACCAATTTCTTTGCGGCGTTTTTTCATATTGCGTGCAGAAATTACCATCATGATAATTCCACATATTGCAAGTAAAACACCAACAGTTATGCAAGTCCATAAAATAACTTCCCAATTCATTCTTTAAATTCCATCCTCATCATTAGTATCTTCTTTATGGGCAGAGAAAGCAAAGCGAACAATACTATCTTTACCTGTAGAGATAGCCATGTTAGTTAATGCATCTAATGAATCAACAAATTCTTTAGCCATAGATAATTCGATTACCATTGGTAAGTTTGCTCCACCAATAACTTCCATAGGTTTATCTTTTTGTACAGAAAGTTCTACAGATGTTTTAAATGGTGATCCACCAGTTAAATCACATAGAAATAAGATACCGTCAACGTTAGATAATGAATCGATTGCTGAAGTTAATTTAGTGCTTAAATCATCAACACTGTCTTTTTCTTCAAAATCAACAAAACACATATTTTCTTTTTCACCAGCGATCAATCTTAATGAAGAACGTAATCCACTAGCAAAATTTCCGTGACCAGTTACAATTAATCCTAACATTTTTCTATTCTCCTTTGTTATATGGATATAATATTACACCTTTAACAACACGATTTACTTCTCCAGTTGGACAAGGGTTATCAGGTGTTTTACCCATAGATAATGATTTCAATACAGCTACTGTTTGAGCTAATACAATGTAATCAAAACCAAGTAATATATTATCATATTTACCGTCAATGTCAAATTCAACAACATAATCAACTAATTCTTTAATTTCATCACATTTTCCATTCATTACAGCAACGATCTTGTTACCTTTTCTTTGACCACTCATTTCTTTGATCAAATCAACTTCATATTGACGAGAATATTCATTATCACTAATATAAACAACTGTTAAAGTGTCATCATCAACAATTGATTTAGGACCATGTCTGAATCCCAATGGAGTATCAAACATTGTCACAACTTCACCAGCAGTTAATTCTAACATTTTTAATGCAGATTCTTGTGCAATTCCTTTTAAAGCATTGCTTCCTAAATAAACAATACGTTTGAAATCATAACTATCAACAATTTCTTTAGCTACAGAATATTGATTATCTAAAAAGTTTTGTCCAGCTGCAGCAATTTTTTCTACTTCAGCAATAGTTTCATCAAGATTATCTAAATTAAAGCATAAATATGTTGCTAAATACATATTAGAGAAACTTGAAGTCATAGCAAATGATTGGTCATGAGTTTCATCAGTTAAATTAATAGCAAAGCAATGATCATTATCAGCAGCTCTTTTTGATAAAGCGCCATCTTTATTACATGTTACAAATAAATGATATAAGTTTTCACATACTTCTTCAGCTACATCGATTGCACCAACTGATTCTGGTGAATTTCCTGATCTACCAAAACTTATTAATAATGTTGGTTTAGTTCTTGATAGGTAGTTTTCAGGTGTAGCTACTAAATCAGTAGTCCCATATGATTTAGCTTTATAATTTAATTTTTTGTTTAAATATGAAAATAATGTATTTCCTACGAATTCGCTAGTTCCCGCTCCAGTTAAAATAACATCAAAATCATCTTTTGTGATTACTTGGTTAATAAATGCTTTTAATTCATCTTTCAATGATGCAACTTGTTGACAAGTTTTTTTCCAAGTAACAGGTTGTTGATAAATTTCAGTTAAAGTATAAGTACTTTTTGTTTCACTCATTTGAGTGTCATTAATCCCGAAAATAGTCTTTGTCATTTTTCTTCTCCTTTTCTTTTTATTTTATCTACAATTCACATTATAACAATGAAATTTAAATAAACAATAGCTAAACTAAAAGTGATAATTAGTTTGTTGAAAATTACAAAATTAATATGTCTAAAATTATAAAATTTTTAGTTTTTTTATAGTTATATAATATATAAACTTATAAAATTTAATGCAGTAATATACTTTTATTAAATTTTTAGTGAATCGTATTGCTGATGGTTATTAAAATATGAAAATGAATTTTGTTTATATGATCTTTTTCATTTAAAAATCAATATAATTGGATGATTTGAAAATATAAAAATTTAAATTTTTAATAAAATTATGAAAATAATAAAAGTTGTTAATAATTAAAATAGTAACTATTTAAATTAAAAAGTATAAATATTGAAATTAATAAAGTGTTATAATATAGTTATAGTATGTACTTGAAGTATCGATTTTAAATAACAAATAGGAGGATATAAAAATGATTATTCAAAGTAAGAAGATTTGGTTAGCAGATCAGTTTGTTTCAGGACAGATTGAAGTGGTAGATGGAAAAATTGTCGGAATCTATGACTACAATGAAAAAGAGGTAGATAGAGATTATGGAAGTAACTGGGTATTACCTGGATTTATTGATATTCACTGTCATGGAGCATATGGATTCGATACTAATGATGCAAAAGAAGATGGATTAAGATATTGGCTTAAAAATATTGTTAACGAAGGAGTAACAGCTTTACTACCTACAACTATTACACAAAGTGAAGAAGTTTTAACAAATGCAGTTGCTAATGTAGCTAAAGTGGTTGAAGATGGTTATGAAGGCGCTGAGGTTTTAGGAATTCATTTTGAAGGTCCATATCTTGATATGGTATATAAAGGAGCACAACCAGAGCAATATATTGTAAAACCTACAATTGAACAATTTAAGAGATATCAAGAAGCAGCACATGGGTTGATTAAATATATTACAATGGCTACAGAAACTGATGATGACTTTGCTCTTACTAGATATTGTGTAGAAAATGGGGTTGTTGTAAGTGTAGGACATTCAGCAGCCACTTATGAACAAGCTGTTAGAGCTTATGCCTATGGAGCACGTTCAATGACACATGTTTACAATGGAATGACACCTTTTAATCATCGCGCTAATGGTTTAGTAGGTGGAGCATATAGAATTAGAAATATGTATGGTGAAATTATTTGTGATGGAAATCACTCTACATTAAATGCATTAAATAATTATTTTACATCTAAAGGACCAAATTATAGTATTATGGTATCAGATGCTTTAATGGCTAAAGGATCTCCAGCAGGATCAAAATTCATTTTTGGTGGAAACGAGATTGAAATCTATGAAGATGGTAGTGCTCATTTAACTAGTACAGGTGGTTTAGCAGGATCTACTTTAAAATTAAATCAAGGATTAAAAATTCTTATCGAAGATGCATTGGTACCTGTAAATACAGCTATTAATTCTTGTACAATCAATCCTGCTAGATGTTTGCATATAGATGATCATAAAGGAGCAATTGGAGTAGGTTATGATGGAGATCTAGTTGTTTTAGATAAAGATTATGAGGTAATTCAGACATATTGTAAGGGGAAGGAAATGATTGATGGCACAAAATAAAAATAACAACAAAGGAAATATTTCAGGAAGAAATATTTATTTGGACCGACATGGACAAACAGTATATTATGATTGGCTAACAAAAAATGGATATTTAATTGATAAAAAGGTTGAAGGTAAGTTTTATGTTTACAAAAATCGGTTAGTCCTAGTTTTAATAATAATAATATTATTTAGTGAATATTTCCCTAGTTGGGTGCATGCAGTTATAGCAGGAATAGCGATTTATTTAATGGCAGAACTATTATTTAGATTTAGGTTTTTGCCAAGTTTGAGACAAACAAGTAAATTTAATCGAGAAAATCGTCAAACTTTATTAAGAACGATCATTGATTCTAAAGAACCAAGAAAAGCAATTTTAAGAGCAGTGCTGTATTTAGCTTTTGCTGTGTTGATAGTAGTAAATGCCTGGATGATGGAAGCTAGTATTGCAGTATTGGTTGTTAGTGCACTTTTGAGCGTAATGGCGTGTTATTGTGTAATCATAAATTTAATTGCGTTAACTAAAATGAAATAGTTATAAAAAAAGGAAGTTTTAAGATTATTGAATGTTATCAGTAAAATTAATTCTTCCTTTTATAATTATTTATTTAAAATAAAAGAGCTGAGCAATCATTATTGCTACAGCTTTTTTGAGAGAGAAAAATATATAGACTATTATAAATTATTATTGATAAATTTGTTAATTGTTATAAGGAATGAGTTTTATTATAATAGTTCACTTTGGTTAGTTGCATATAAATATTCATCGATAGTATTGATGATACGATCGATAATTAATGCTTCAGGATTATTCTCAAGTAATCCTTCACGCACTTTTGTATATTGAATTGGCATAAATTGGCTTAAAAGATTTAATGGAATTCCATAAGTATTCAAATTACTGATCAATGTGTTGATCGCATCATTTACATCTGGCAGAGGCATGTAATAACGACAACGATCTGAGAAAGAATATTTACGTTTTAAACGAATTTCTAACTCTGTACCTTGATAATGTTTTTTCCAGTATTTATCATCGCTTAACATTGCTTTATCTAAAACTTCTATTAAATCGCTTGTTTTTACATCTGTACCATATAAAAGTTCTTTTTCAATATGAGCTAATGCAAATAAAGCTTCGCGCATAGCAAATGTTAAACCAGGTCCTACTTTCAAGATACCAACACCATCTTCAACTAATTCTTTTAACTTAATTTTTGTTTGATAATCAGTAGAATGACCTTCAAAAATTAAATTAGGATAATCTTTGATCGAAGCCATTAATTCTTTAGCTTTTTCACGATCATATTCAGTACATCCAGAATCTTTTTCTTCAACACCAGGCTGTACTACAACTGCAATAACATTATCCCAGGCATCTTGTAAATCATTATCTAAAAATGCTTTTTCAAATGTTGCAACAGTAGCTTTAAAATCTTCTACTTTTGTTACTGCAACACCATTATCTTCGCTACCAACAGCTCCACCAGGAATTGGTACTTCACTACCAACGATATAGATAGGAGCAATTGCTTCAGGATCTTCTTCTAATAGTTTAGCATAAGTATCTTGAGCTACTTTAGCTAAATAAGCACCACGTCTAGCGATAGTTTCATCACTTAAACGAGTATCTGGATCATCATCATTAACTTTCATACTTGTATCGATGTGAATTTTAGTAAATCCTGCGCCTACATAATGTTTAATCAATTCAGTTGCATTTTTCATTGCTTCATCTTCATTAAGATCAGTCCATGTAAGAGGTCCCAAATGATCTCCACCAAGGAATAATTTATGTTTGTCAAAACCTACTTCTTCAGCAATCTTTAAAACAAAATTTTTAAAGTCTAATGGTGTCATACCTGTGTATCCACCATTTTGATCACATTGATTAGCAGTGCTTTCAATTAATACACATGAATTATCTTGTTTACCACGTTTTAAAGTAGCTTCAATTACATATTTATTAGCACTACATGCTGAGTAAATTCCAACAGCTTTGCCTTCTTTTTGAAGAGTTACAAGTTTTTTTAATGGATTATTATTCATAGTTTTATCTCCTTTCGTCATTATAATAACAATTATCGTTTAAATAGTATTTATAATTGTTAAAAAATATTTTGCACTTTTTAGATAGATTTAAAATCAAGTTAGGATATGTTAAATAACTTAGCAAATTATTATTACAAATATGAAAATTGTGTTATAATCGAAGAAGAAATTAATAGAAAAGAGGAAGGAAATATGCCATTAGTTACAACTAAAGAAATTTTATTAGATGCTCAAAAAAATAAATATGCAATTGGAGCTTTTAACGTAGAAAATATGGAGATGGTTATGGCAGTTGTTGCAGCTGCAGAAGAATTAAAATCACCAGTTATTATGCAAACAACACCATCAACAGTTAAATATGCGAGCTTAGATTATTTTTATGCTAATGCAAAAGTTGCTGCTCAAAATGCTAGTGTACCGGTTGCAATTCATTTAGATCATGGAAATAGTTTTGAACTTGCAATGCAGGCTTTAAGAGTTGGATATACTTCTATTATGATCGATGGTTCACATGAAGCATTTGAGGATAACATTAAGGTTACAAAAGCAGTTGTTGATGCTTGTAATCCTTCTGGAGTAAGTGTTGAAGCAGAATTAGGTAAAGTTGGCGGTAAAGAAGATGATTTAGATGGTGGTGATGGTGGATATACTGATCCATTAGAGGCAAAAGAGTTTGTAGAAAGAACTGGAGTAGGTTCACTTGCAGTGGCTATTGGAACAGCCCATGGTGTGTACAAAGGAGAACCTAAATTAGATTTAAATCGTCTTAGTGAAATTAAAGAGGTAGTTTCAATCCCTTTAGTATTACATGGTACTTCAGGAGTTCCTGATGAAACAGTTAGTGAATGTGTAAGACGAGGTATTTGTAAAGTAAATTATGCAACAGATTTGAGAATTGCTTTTTCAAAAGGAGTTAAAGAATATCTAGCACAAAATCCAGATGCTATTGATCCAAAAAAATATTGTGCAGTAGGACGCGAAGAAGTAAAAAAATATGTAATGTCTAAAATGCATGTTGTTGGTAGTGTGAATAAAGCCTAGATATTTATAAGGATAAATAAAAAGTTAGTCATTGATGACTGACTTTTTTTATTTGCGACTCTAATTTGTAGATATAGAGCTAGTATATAAAGAGTATGGATGAAACAGCTTTGAAGAATTTGGTATTGAGGATAGAGTAATTATGAAAAAATATAAGGAGCTACAAGTTTTTAAGATTTATGATTAGATAATAGAAGATATTTGTAGATTTAAGTAGTAATAATTTAAAAATAGACAATAATTTTTTATAAATAAAAATTTTAATATTAATGGTACTATTAATATTGTGATCATTCATTTAAGATGGGATTTAAATCTAATTTTATAAAAATGATAAATTTTAGAAAGGGGAAAGGATATGAAACATAGATTTTTAAAATTAGGACTTTGTTTTTTTATGGTTTTGAATATGATAATTCCGTTTTTATCACCATTATCAGCAAATGAAGATTATTTGATTGTTGATGATACAGTTGTTTCAAATACAGAAGAAAATTATTTTACTTATTCTGCTGGTACTGATGAAAACGGTGTTGTAGGCTGGTCGAGCAGCGATGCAAATTATGGCAGTGACGAGTTAAAGACTCAACATTGGGTATGGACGGCTGATAATACTGAAGCTAGCAAACATTTATATAGTTTTACTTTTAAAGGTACAGGAGTAGAATTGATTGGGATTACTCCTACTGGTTCAGATAAAAATACATTTCAAATGGATGATGAAGAAGCACAAACTATTGCAATTGATACAACAGGTAAAAAAGAAACAGTTCTTTATTCACGAAAGGATTTAGTATATGGTGAGCATACAGTAACTGTGACTTTACCAAATGATGGTAATCAAAAAGGATTGCAAATTAGTTATGCCAAAGTTTTTGGTTCAACTATGAATGAAGTTGAAAAGACTATCATTCCACATACTAAAACTACGGGAACAACAAATAAATTTACTTTCTCTGATACAGGTTGGTCTGCAGGTGGAAATAGCGAACATATTTGGTCTGATACACCATCAACTGACGATCCTAGTAAGATATGGTATCAAGTTGATTTTATCGGACATAAAATCGATATTTATGCGGGGAAAAATCATCCCATGGGACTGGTAAAATATTATATAGATGGTAGAGAAGTTGGCGAATATAGTTTATATAATTCAAGTAATATTAACTCTACTTTTATAACATCGATTGATGGTTTAGAAGAAGGAGCACATACTTTTAAAGCTGTAGCTACAGGGAAAAAAGATACAAATTCGACTAATACATTAATTGATTGTGCACAGGTTGTTGTATATCACGCACCATATGCTGTTGAAGATATTATATTAGATTCATCTTCATATAAATTGATAGAAGGAGCAAAGCAACAAATTGATTATATTGTTTCTCCTGATTATGCAACTGTAAATGAAGTAGAATATATTTCGGATAATACTGAAGTCGCTAGTGTTGATGAAGATGGTTTAATTAGCGCAAAAGGTAAAGGAGCAGCGACGATTACTGTTTATTTACCTAAATTTAATATTACTAAAATAGTAACTGTTACAGTAACTGAAGCAGCAGCTAATATGGGTGGCAGTATTGTTGATACAGATACCCAGTATACGCAAGATCGTTATAATGAAGTTAAGGAAATGGGTACCATTTCTAAAGAATTAACAGCATGGAAAAATGATAAAGCAATTTCAGAAATTGCCTTAATATCTAAAGATTGTCGATTGAAAAATGTTACTCTTACAACAGAAGATCTTGTAGATGGTGAAAATGTTATTGGTAAAGAAAATATAAAAACAACTTTTATTAAATCTACAAAAGCTTATAATGGAGCATATTTGGGTTATGGTGATCCAAATCGTGAAATTCCAGCTGATAATGGTGCGAATCGTTCAGAAAGTTCTGATATCTTATATCAAAGCAGTCCTATTGATATTGAGTTTAATAAGGTTCAACCAGTTTGGGTAGAATTTGTAATACCTAGTGATGCCAAAGCAGGAACTTATCAGACAACCATAACAGTAAATGCAGATGGTTTAGATACACCATTAGAATTTACATATGTTGTAAATGTTCAAGATGAAATTTTAAATGATGCTTCAACTTTTAAAAATACTTTTGATATTGAATTGTGGCAATATCCATATAATTCAGCAGAATATTATGGTGTTGAACCATTTTCTGAAGAACATTTAAATATTATGCGTTCAGGAATGGAAATTTATAAAAGTATTGGCGGACATGCAATTACAACAACGATTAGTGAAGAAGCATGGGCTGGTCAAACATATAGTGCAAATGATGTACATTATCCTTCAATGATTAAATGGACAAAAGAGGCTAATGGCAGTTTTACATATGATTTTACTGATTTTGATAAATGGGTACAATTTAATAAAGATTTAGGTATTGGTGATAAAATAGTATTATATAGTATCGCACCATGGCATAATTCATTTACATATTGGGAAAATAATCAACTTGTTTATGAAAGATATACCGTAGGGAATACACGTTATAATCAAGTATGGACAGATTTTTTAAGAAAACTTATAGATCATTTAATGGAAAAAGGATGGTTTGATGAATCTTATATTGGAATTGATGAAAGAGGATTCAGTAGTGCCGCTTTTGATTTAATTGATTCAGTAAGAAATATCCATGATCAGCCTTTAAAAACTGCGGGGGCTATGGACGGATTTGTAAATAAGCATGATTTAGCATTAAGAGTTACTGATTTAAATGTCGGTGATACGGCTGCTGATGCACATCCAGCAGAATTTTCAAAGTTGGTTAAAGAACGTGAAGCCTTAGGTTATAAAACAACTTTATATTCATGTACAGAACATCAACCTGGTAATTTCTCTTTAAGTGCACCTGTTGAAAGTTATTGGTCAATTATTAATGCCGGTCAAGAGACTGCTGGGTTCCTTCGCTGGGCATATGATGCTTGGGTAGTGGATCCATTAAATGATACTACGCATAATTCTTTTGAGCCTGGTGATTGCTTTTTGATCTATCCGGATTTGAAAGATGCTAAAAATCCAATTTCTAAGAGTTCAGTTCGTTTGGAAAGAATGGGTCAAGGAATGCGGGATGTTAATAAAATTAAACAGATGGTAGCTAGGATTCCTGGATTACAAAATGATGTTGATGCTATGTATGCAAAATTGACATTAACAGCTAATACCAGTAGACAATATTTAAGTAAAGCAAATGTTACAAAATTAGCACAAGAAATGAACACATTTAAAAATGATCTTGATGCTTTAACAGAAAAATATTTAATTTTAAAAGAAAATGGGACAGATGAGGTATCATCGGTAGATATTTTGGAAAATGATTTACAACTTGCTCTTGGAAATTCAAAACAATTACATGCAACTGTAAATCCATCAAATGTACTTAATACAAAAATTGATTGGCATAGTTCAAATTCAAATATTATTAGTGCATCAGATAGTGGATTAATTAGTGCAAATGGTATGGGTAGTGCCGTTATTACAGCAATATCAAATCAAGATCCAACTAAAAAAGACAGTATTACAGTTACAGTTACTGCACCTCAAATTGAAGAAAGTGCTCGAGTGGCTTATTATTCATTTGATAATAATGATGCGACAGATAATTGGGGTAGTAGAAATGGTATAGTGAATGGGGCTGGTTTTGCTGAGGGCAAATCTGGTAATGCTTTGTATATTGAAGAAGAAAATAGAAATGTAACATTTAATAGTGATTCTGGAATTGGAGAAAATGATTCTTGGTCGATAAGTTATTGGGTAAAATCTACTGCCCCTATTACTGATCGTATTTCAATTTTAATGGACGCAAATAAAGATTATTCATTTGATTTGAAATTAGCTAGTAATCGCAGTGCAGGTTATCATGTTGGTAAAAATAGTGGTGATGTATTAACTTTTACATATAATTTTAATCAAAATGAATGGTATAATGTCACATGGACTCAGAGTAAAAGTACAGGTTTATCAATGTATGTAAATGGTAATTTAGTAAATACTAATGCTTGGACTAAAACAAATAAAGCGTTACTGCCATTAGATATTATTGGTGGTACTGGATTTACTGGATATATTGATGAGATTAAAGTATATAATCGAGTATTGAATGCTAGTGAAGTTAATGCCAATATGTTATTAAACGGTTTAAATTTAACAGAAACTAGTAAGACAATGTTTATTAATGATACTTATCAAATTCAAACTAATTTAATTAGTGATAATGATGATAAGACTATTACATATACTTCAAGTAATTCACAAGTTGCCTCTGTAAATGAGCAGGGAATAGTTACAGCGTTAAAAAGAGGAACAGCAAAAATTATTGTTGAGAATAAAGCTGGTGGATATAGGGATGAAATATTAATTACAGTAAATAAAAATATTTCGATTACAAGTAAAATACCTATGTACCAACTATCAGAAGATAATTTATCTGATATTGAAAAAGCACCTAATACTGATCGGCAATATTTAGGACAACCAGATATGGTGCGCACTAAATCAGGTAGATTAATTACAGCATATCCAAAGGGACATGGAAAAGGACCATTGATCATGCAAATTAGTGATGATGATGGGGAAACATGGACAGAAAAAACAGATACACCTTCATCATGGACTGGTTCTCAGGAGACACCAACTATATATATTTTGAATTTAGCTGATGGGACTGAAAGAATCTTATTGATTACAGCTTGCCCAGGTTGGGGTAGTGATAATGATGGTAATCAATATGGATGGAATACAAGTTATTCTGATGATAATGGTGAGACATGGAATGAATATAATCACTGGTATTCAAGAAGAAGTTATGATAATGCTGATAATGATGCAATAGTTGCAATGGCAAGTTTAGTTCAATTAAAAGATGAAGATGGAAATTATATTCAAAAATGGATGGGTGTTTATCATAATTATAGTTATGTAAACTTTAAAACCTATTTAACATTTGATGAAAATGGTAATGAACAATGGACTGATCCAGTTCCTTATTTAAATGAATATCGTTCAATTGAATCAACTTATCAAATGTGTGAAATTGGTATGTTTAGATCACCAGATGGAAAACAAATAATAGGTCTTGCAAGAAGTCAGTCTCATAATAATCCATCTACACTGATTTATTCTGATGATGAAGGAGAAACATGGAGTAAACCAATGGATTTACCAGGATCGTTAGCTGGTGAACGACATAAGGCAGCATATGATCCAATTAGTGGACGTTTAGTAATTACATTTAGAGAAATTAAATATGATTTAAATGGTAATAATCAGTTTGATGGTTCAAATGATTGGACTTGTGGTGAATGGATTGCATGGGTAGGAACTTATGAAGATTTAATGGAACAAAACGATGGTGAATATCGCATTTTATTGGCTGAAGATTGGTCAAATAATGCTAAATCGGGTGATACAGGTTATGCAGGGGTAGTAGTTTTAGAAGATGGAACATTTATTATGGATTCCTATGGTCATTGGGATAAAGATTTTTCATTGAGCTGGCCTAATGGAGTTACTACCGATTTGTGCTATATTAAACAGGCTAAATTTAAATTAGGTGAAATTGAAAATGCTAATAATTTAGTAAATCGAGAAGCTTTAAATGATTTTATTGTAGGAGTAGAAAATACTGATAGTAGTCTTTATACGAAAGAAAGCTTTGCTAAGTTTAAAGTAGCCTTAGACAAAGCAATCTCAGTTAATTGTGATAATGTTTCTCAACAGATTCAAATAAATGCAGCTTTAGAATCATTAATTGCAGCTTATAATGATTTAAAATTTATTGATCAAACAATAGATAAAACAGCATTACAAATAGCTGTAGATACAGCAAATACCTTAAAAGCTCAAGGGGCATTGGATAATGTTGTACCTGCTGTAGTAACAGAATTTGAAACTGCACTTGCTAATGCAGAAGCAGTTTTAGCTGATACTAGTGCAAATCAAGCTACGATTGACAGTGCTTTCTATCGTTTAGCTAACGCGATTCATATGTTGGAATTTGTAAAAGGTGATAAGAGTGCTTTAGAAGCCTTGATCAATGAAGCCAAAAAATATGAAGAAGGAAATTATACAACTGATTCATGGGCAGCATTTAAAGAAGCCTTAGATGCAGCTAGAGATGTCATGAGTGATAAAAATGCTTTAGAAAGTGATGTTAACAAAGCGTTAAATAATTTAACAGAAGCAATCTCAAACTTAGTCTTAAGAGCTGATAAAACAAGATTACAAGAAGTATATGACAAAGTAAATGGCTTAGATAAGAGTCTATATACAGAAGGAAGTGTTGCCAACTTAGCTGAATCAATGGCAAATGCTAAAGCGGTATTAGATGATGCAGATGCAACACAAGAAGCAGTAGATGCCTCATATGAAGCATTGATCAGAGCATACTTAGACTTGAGATTAATTCCAAATAAGGATCTATTACAAGGATTGATCAACAAAGCTGAGACATTAAATGCCACAAATTACAGTGCTAAGACATGGTCAGTAATGATGGAAGCGCTAAATGAAGCAAAAGCAACATTAGCTGATCCAGAAGCAACACAGGAAGAAGTAGATACTGCTAAAGAAGTATTAGTTAAAGCAATGGCTGGATTAGAAGCAAGTAATTCAGTAAAAGCTGGTGATACAACAGCAAGTGTAGCTACTGGAGATACGACAAATATGTTATATCCACTTGCAGGATTAGCATTTGCAACATTAGCATTCTATGAAAGTAGAAAAAGAAGATATAAGTAAAGATAATAAAACAAGGCTTACATCTGTAAGCCTTGTTTAGTGTCTTTAAAAGTATTTTTTATAGCTGTATATAAATTTATTTATATATTTTTTTAGCATATTCACTTGGAGTAAGATTAAAATGTTGTTTGAATGTTCTAGAAAAATAATGAATTGAGCTAAAGCCCAGCATAAATGCTATTTCACTAATTGTATATTTATTTTCGCGAATGAGTTCTTTACTTTTTTGTAATTTTATTTGGACCATATAATTTTTAGGTGAAATTTCTAAGTTACTTCTAAATAGAGTTTGTAAAGATGAGCGCGAAATAGAAAATTTATGACAAATTTCTTCAATAGTCAAAGGTTCCGTAATCATTTCATTCATGTAATCTAAGATCTCATGTAATAATTCATCTTGAAAATGTTGCATTGATCCTGTTGATACATGTTTTTGATCTATCGATAAATCATATTGGGTCAATAAAATAATGATTTCTTGTAAATAACAAAGCATAAGTGTTTTAGAATATGGTAATGAATTTGAACTAGCTTTGACAAATTTATTGAATATGTTATGGAGTTCATTATCACAATGAAATATACGATTGAGAATTAGATCATCTTCGATGATTTCCATATCAAAAATAACAGTTAAATAAGAACAAGATTTGTTAGTTGTGATTTGTTGAGTATGAAATTGTTCTGGTCCATATAGCATTAAATCATAATTATTTAATGTATATGTTGTTCCTTCAACTGTTGTATCAAGACTACCATGATCCACATATGTTAATTCGTAATGCTTATGGGCTTCACCTTTAAAACGGTAATTAGGACTTTTAATTACATAATAATAACCAAGAATTTCTTCAATTTTTAATTTAGATACAATTGGCTTATAAATGTATGGAGGATTTAAAAATTCAGTTTTTAAATTGTAGTTTGAAGGAGTAATTAAGTAACTTTCAATTTCTTGTGATAAAGGGATAATATTGAAATACTTATTTGCTTCAATTTTTAAATAACGATGAATAGCAAATGTTTCTAATTTATCTGGATCTAAACTATCACCAATTAAAATAGAAGCGATTCCTTCAGTAAGTTCTATATATACTGCACATGAAAAACAGTACATATGGCTAATAACCCTTCCTGATGTATTTAATTTTCTACATATTAAGTTGTCTGTAACTGATAAATGATCTTCGTAAGTAGAGCCATATTTTTTAAATTCAATACTTGATGTTTTATTAATCATAGAAAACCTCCTTGTATAATTAGCTAATCTAATTACACATGACTAAAATATACATATATAATATACTTTTTATTACAATTTTTGCAAATATTATTATTAATAAATTATAATTATTTTCCGTTAGGTAGAAATGGGATTAAGTTAATTGCTACTGCACTAATAGGCATAGTTTGTAAAATAATCTTACCGGGACCAGTGATTACGGTGTTAAAAAAACCTTCACCACCTAGTAATTTATTTTTGATACCTTTTATACTTTGGATTTCCATGGTACATGTTGCTTCCATCATTGCCAAGTAACCTGTGTCAATGATCATCTGTTGACCAGGTAATAGGTCGTATTCAATTGCTGAGCCATCAATTTCTAAAAAAACTGTGCCGGTTCCTTTAATTTTTGTCATAATGAAACCTTCACCACCAATTAAACCGGAAGAAATTTTTTTATTAAGGAATACAGATACTTCAATATTCTCACTTCCAGCTAAAAATGCTGATTTTTGTACAATGATTTCATGGCCGGGATTTACTTCAATGGCTTTTATACTGCCTGGAAAAGATGAAGCAAAAGCTATCATTCCATCTTCAGTAGCCTGATATTGATTTTGAAAAATAGTTTCACCGCTAAACATTCTGCCAAAAGCTTTTGATAGTCCGCCACTTGTTGTTTCCATTTTCATTACAGGATCCATCCAGCTCATTGCGCCACTATCACTGAGCATATATTCACCTTTTTTTAGATGGCAAATGACAACAGGAAGATTTCCTCCTTTGATTTCATAATTCATATTGTACCTCCTTGTACATATAAGTTTTTATTTAATTGCAATACATATAGGTGCTGGGATAGTAAGGGTACTTGCTGTCCGTATTAATTCTTCTTTTTCTTCATTAAATGTTAATAATTCGATTTCATTATCATCTTGTGCGCCCACGATTAGATATTTATCATTAATAATATTAAAATCCCGAGGATTTTTTCCTGTATGAACCATGTATAATAGTGTTAATTTACCGGTTTCTTGATTAATTCGATATAAAACGATACTATCATGGCCACGATTTGAAACAAATAAATGTTTACCAGAGCTGCTCAAACGAATTGCACTAGCACTAGAAAAGCCATGAAAATGATGAGGTGTAGTATGGATTACTTGAATTAATGTAAAATACTTATCACGATATTTAAAAACCATTACGTTATTAGAAATTTCATTGACAAGATATGCAAATTGTCCATCATGAGAAAAAATCATATGTCGAGGACCAGAACCAGGAACAATATTTAAGTTATAATTTGAGGCTTCTTCTAATTTACCGTTTTGATAAGTATACATAATTATTTTATCAGCCCCTAAATCAACTGCGTAAACAAATTCTTTATCTGGTGTAATTCCTACATAATGACAATGGGGTCCTGTTTGTCTTTTAAGTAAATCAGGACCTAAACCAGTATGATGAACAGCACTGATTTTTTCTTTGATATAATAATTTTCTAATAAATATGAAGCGGTAGCTCCGACGTGGTAATTAGCTGCAAAAAGATAGCGTGAATTATCGCTAATACATAAATGGGTATAAGAACGACCGTTAGAGTTATAATTGTTATTAATGATCAATTCATCTTTATAAATAGAAAAACTACCTAGTCCACCGCCGGTATTTGAACGGCTAGCATTTTTATAGGCGATATATAAAATATTATTTTTAATGATCATATATAATGGATAATCTTTGGTTATGATATGTTGTACAAGTGAAAATTCTTCTGTATTTTCATTAAAATTAGCGATATATATTCCTTTATTATCATTTTTTCCATAACTTGATACATAAAATGTTTGCATATTTGAACCTCCTATATCTTATTTTAGCACAAATATTAAATAAAGTGAGCGATATCATTGGATTTTTAAATTATTCTATATCTGCTTAATCTTTACCTTATACATAAAATGTTATATAATAAATAAAATAAATTGGAGGATAGAAAAATGGATGAAAACTTATTATTGACATTACTTCATAATAATGCGCGAATGGAAGTAACAGATTTAGCCATGGCATTAAATGAAAGTGAGGATAATGTTGTTAAAGCGATCGATCAGTTGCAAAAGGATAAAGTTATTTGTGGTTATCACACAATTATTAATTGGGATCGTACTAATAAAGATAACGTTATGGCATTGATTCAAATCAATGCTACACCTGAAAGAGAGTATGGTTATGATCGTATTGCTAAAAAGATTTATGCTTTTCCTGAAGTAGATACGATGTATTTATTAAGTGGAAGTTTTGAGTTTGTTGCGATTGTTAAAGGACATACTATGCAAGAAGCAGCCCGTTTTGTTGCCTCTAAATTAGCACCGTTAGATGGTGTAACTGGTACTGCAACAATGTTTGTATTAAAGCAATATAAAAATAATGGTATTAGTTTTGATGACGACGATAAAGAAACTGCAGAAAGATTATTGGTAACACCATAATGGATTTTAATAAAGTATTAAATGATACAGTAAAAAAAATTCCACCAAGTGGAATTCGTAAATTCTTTGATTTAGCTAATGAAATGGAAGGGGTTATTTCATTAGGGGTAGGAGAACCAGATTTTGATACGCCTTGGAAAATCAGAGAAGCTGCAATTTATTCAATTGAACAGGGGAAGACTTTTTATACAGCTAACCAGGGTTTAGTTGAATTAAGAAAAGAAATTTGTCGTTATCAAAAAAGAAGATTTAATTTAGACTATCATTATGCTAAAGAATGTGTTGTTACTGTTGGGGGATCAGAAGCTATTGATCTAGCTTTTAGAGCATTGATCAATCCCGGTGATGAAGTAATTTTATTACAACCGAGTTATGTTGCTTATACGCCTGGGGTAGCCTTAGCTGGTGGAAAGGTCGTTAATATTGAGCTTAAAGAAGACAATGAGTTTAAATTAACACCTGAACTTTTAGAAGCTGCAATAACACCAAAAACAAAAGCAATCTTATTAAATTATCCAAGTAATCCTACGGGTGGTTTTATGACTAGAGAGGATTATGCTAAGTTGGTACCAATTATTAAAAAACATGAAATAATTGTTATAACTGATGAAATTTATGCTGAATTATCTTATGAACAAAAATTCTGTTCAATTGCTTCATTTGATGAAATCAAAGATCAAGTTATTTTAGTCAGTGGTTATTCAAAGGCATATGCTATGACAGGATGGCGCTTAGGATATGTTTTAGCTAATGACGTTTTAACAAAAGCAATGAACAAAATTCATCAATATGTAATTATGTCAGCACCTACCGGAGCACAATATGGAGCTATTGAAGCAATGCGTCATTGTGATAACGAAATCGAAGCGATGCGCCAGGCTTATATGTTAAGACGTAATTATATTGTTAAAGCATTCAATGACATGGGATTGCATACATTTACACCCCAAGGAGCTTTTTATGTATTTCCTTGTATTAAATCTACAGGAATGACTTCAGAGCAATTTTGCGAAGAGCTGTTAAAAGATCAGTTAGTGGCATGTGTACCTGGAAATGCTTTTGGTGAAGCTGGAGAAGGCTTTATTAGAGTCTCTTATGCTTATTCTATTGAACAAATCAAAGAGGCAACTTCAAGAATTAAGAAGTTTTTAGATAAATTAAATAAATAGGAATTAACATTTTTGTTAATTCTTTTTGTTTATAAAATAAAAGATTACATACTTAGAAGTTTACAGTATAAATTATAGCTAACAATATTGTTAAGTGTTTGTAAAGTTAATATTATCCTAGAAAGATTTATACTATAATAGGTAAAAATTTGGAGGTATGTAATAATGGAAAATTATCAGATAGGTCTTAGCAGCAAACAAGTTCAAGAAAGAATTGATGAGGGATTGGTTAATGGCACTAGCAAATCTGCTTCTAAAACATACTATCAAATATTTAAAGAAAATATTTGGACATTATTTAATTTACTTAATTTTTTAATTTTTATTGCTTTAGTAATGGTTAAAGCTTGGTCTAATACTATTTTTATGGCAATTATCGTATGTAATGCAATAATTGGTATTATTCAGGAGATTAAAGCTAAAAAGCAGGTCGATCAATTATCAATACTTACTAAACCACTAATAACAGTAATTCGCGACAGTAAAGTACAAACTATTGATATTAGTAAAGTTGTAATGGACGACATTCTAGTTTTAGAAAGTGGAAACCAAGTATGCAATGATGCAATCGTTGTTGAAGGGATGATTGAAGCTAATGAGTCACTTCTTACCGGAGAAGTTGATCCAATAAATAAAACAGCTGGATCAAAATTATTATCAGGTAGTAGTGTAGTATCTGGTAAATGTTATGCCCAAGTTATTAGTACCGGGGATAATAACTATGCTACAGCACTTGTTAAAGAGGCTCAAAAAGTCAAAGAAACTAATTCAGAATTAATAGATTCAATGAAAAAGATTACTAAGCTTACCACTTTTATGATCATACCATTAGGAATTATTTTATTTATAGAAGCATTATATTTAAGACAAGATACTTTATTTAATGCCGTTGTTTTTTCAGCAGCTGGATTATTAGGGATGTTGCCTAAAGGTTTGGTATTACTTACAAGTGTATCATTAGCTAATGGAATAACAAGGTTAGCGAAGAAAGATGTTTTGATTCAAGATCTATATTCTTTAGAAACTTTGGCACATGTTGATGTCTTATGTTTGGATAAAACTGGCACGATAACGAATGGAAAGATGAAAGTAGAACAAGTATTTAAACTTGATTCACTGGAAAATTGTCAAATTGAAAAATTAATGGGTTCTTATTTAAATGCGAGTGATGATAATAATGCTACTTTTCAAGCTTTAGATGATTATTTTAATAGAAATAATATGTATGAAAGTATAAATAAAATATCTTTTTCTTCATTGAGAAAATGGAGCGCTGTAGAGTTTAAAGAAATTGGGACAGTTGTTGTTGGAGCGGTAGAAAAGATAATTCAAGATGAATTGCCAGAAGAAATAAAAACTTTTATGGATCAAGGAATGCGGGTTATTGGAGTAGGACATACATCAAAGGAAATTAATGAAACAAAACTACCTAAATTAAAGCCATTAATGATAATCGTTTTATCAGATACAATTAGAGATCAAACTAAAGAAACTTTAGAATATTTTCATCATGAAGGAATTAATATAAAAGTAATTTCTGGGGATAACCTTAAGACAGTTACAGCAATCGCTAAAAAGGCTGGAGTTTTAGATTTTCAACAAGGAATCGATATGACTAAAGTTACTGATGATGAAATAGAAAATATTGTTCAAGATTATACTGTTTTTGGTCGTGTTACACCTAATCAAAAGAAATTGATCGTCAAGGCTTTAAAAGAATCAGGGCATCAGGTTGCTATGACAGGAGATGGTGTAAATGATTTGTTAGCATTAAAGGAAGCAGATTGTTCGATTGCTATTGCTAATGGGAGTGATGCTTCTAAACAAATTTCTCAAGTTGTATTATTAAAATCTGATTTTACTTGTTTACCTGATGTTTTATTGGAAGGAAGAAAAGTTGTAAATAATGTTACGAGAGTGGCAGGTGTTTTTTTCATTAAAACTATTTATACGATTTTATTGTCTTTGCTTTGTGTGATTTGTAATAAAGAGTTTCCGTTTATTCCTTTACAAATTACTTTAATTGATCTTTTGATTGAAGCAATGCCTTCATTTATGACGATTTTTGAATCAGATATTAGAAAAATAAGGGGATGTTTTTTACCTAAGGTATTAAGTAAGGCTTTTAGTAGTGCAATAAGCATTATTATTATTTTTATTTTAATTATGTTGTTAACACCGATTTTTAAATTAAATGATTTAGAATCTGTAACATTAATGTATTTGGTTTTAGGAATTATTTCAATGGCAGCAGTAATTCGTTCCTGCTTTCCTTTTACAAAGTTAAGACTCTTAATTTGTATTATTATGATAGGCGGTTTTAGTAGTGCGGTATTATTATTTTATGAAACTTTAAATCTTGCTAAAATGAGTATCAGCTTATTTTTAATGGTCTTTGGCTGGGCAGTGATTGGCTTGCTTATAGAAAGAAAAATTCATTTTATGATTAGAAAAAATAGGGAATTTTTATAAATTTTTTAACTTTTTGATTATAACACCGAAATTTCGGTGTTATAATAGGGGTAACTCGAATCACGAATTTTTGAAATTTATTATAATATAAGTGATAAAAGGAGTGGTTGATTATGAAAATAAAAAGTTATGAAAAAGTTATCGATAAAGATATCATCGCAGTTAAAAGTTATTTATTAAAAATTGGAGAAAGTTATTGGAAACAGGATCTTGATGATGTTATTAACAGCAGTATCGATATGAGAATTATTAGAAACAAAATTAATAAGAGAAAAGATTTACAGTTACTGATTTTTAGTAAAATAAAAAGATTGATTGATGATAGTGTTGATTTTGATGAAATGGAGGATCATTTAATATTTATGAATATTTTATTAAATGCGCACTATCAACCTTTGTTGACATATAAATATAATTTATT
Organism: Clostridium sp. Marseille-Q5894; assembly: GCF_946902305.1. Lineage (NCBI taxonomy): Bacteria > Bacillati > Bacillota > Clostridia > Eubacteriales > Clostridiaceae > Clostridium > Clostridium sp. Marseille-Q5894. The sequence continues at coordinate 161,407 of NZ_CAMPPT010000001.1, forward strand.
AAATTATATTATCGATAAAGGTGGTTTTTCAGTAGAAACATATTGTCTAATTAGACATTTAGTAAATTTTAATGAAAAAATAATAGAATCATTGATTGATGCTTTAGCTAATCGTCTAAATTTAGATTTTGAGCGTTATCATTATTTAGCCAGTTATATTTTGTTATTAGAAAAGGAATATAAAAAAGCATATTTGCATTTAGAATATATTACTATTGATCATAGCTTTGAGCGCTTTTTACCAGCGTTATATAATTTTAGTCCTCGTCTATATTTAAGATATTCTAAAAAGAAACATATGCCTTTGAATCTTGCAACAGGATAGGAGGATCTTATGGGTGAAAAAATGTATTACATTTATAAAACTATTAACGAAAGCAAAGGAATAATTAGTGCAAAAGAAATTCAGGAGTGTTTAAAACAGTATGGATTGTTCCTTAATGTAAAAACTATATATAGCTTGATTGATCGAATCAATGATTTTTATATGTGTCTAACTAATAAGCAGTTAATAAAAGCTATTAAAAGTAAGGGATATATTATTGAAGATGCATTTTTTGATGATGGTCAATTACAAATATTAATAGATAGTATCATTTTTAACCCTAATTTAGATCAAAAATCAGCTAAAGAGATGGTTGATAAGTTATTGTTATTAAGTTCATCTAATCAAATTAAAAGAATAAATATTGAAGACAAGCATAGTAATGTATTAGATTATGATCTTTTATTAACCCTTACAACAATTATTAAAGCTATTAACATGCGAAAAAATATTGCATTTAAATATATAAGTTATGATGTTATAGATGATGAGCTTTCAGAGGTTTATCATACTAATGGTAATCAAAGCTTTGATACGTATGTAGTTTCACCTTATAGATTAATTTTGAAAGGATCTAATTATTATTTGATTGGATATTTTAATAAAAGAGAAAATAGTTTAAGTGTTTATCGTGTTGATCGAATCCGTTTAGTCAGAAATCATAATAGTAATTATATAGATATCCAAGAACAGTTTGATATGTTAAAAGAGATTGATAAAAATGTTAATATGTATCTTAGTAAAAATCGAATAGATTTAAAAATAAGATTTAATCAGGGAATTTTAAAAGAAGTTGTTAATCAATTTGGAAAAGAAATACTTGTGAGTAAAAGATATGATGGAAAAATAGAAGCAATCATAAAAAATGTTGCATTATCAGATGGTCTGATTGGCTGGCTGATGATGTTACAGACGAATGTCCAAGTATTATTGCCACTAGATTTAAAAGAAATTATCAAAAAGAGATTAAATTTAATGTTAAGAATGTATGAACAAGATTCTGAGTAAGGATCTTGTTTTTCTTTACATAAACTTAACATAATAAATACAATTTATTGATATATCATCAGATACAATTCTCTTATTATATAGGTGTCTTAAGATAGTAAGAAGAAAGGGATTAAAAGAATATGAAAAAAGTATTAGGAATTTTATTAACATTAGTATTATGCTTAGGTTTAACTGCCTGTGGTGGATCAGATGATGCAGGTGAAGGAAGTAATGAAGTAAGTGGAAATGTAAGTTTGAATGGTTCTACTTCAATGGAAAAATTTGTTAATGCATTAAAAGAAGCAATCGTAGAAGATTACCCAAACTTAACATTAGAACCACAATTTACTGGTTCAGGTGCTGGAATTGAAGCGGTTTTAGCAGGAACTGCTGATATCGGAGATTCATCAAGAGCTTTAAGCGATGAAGAAAAGGCTAAAGGATTAGAAGAAAATATTGTTGCAATTGATGGTATTGCAGTTATTACGCATCCAAGCAATAAAGTTGATAATGTAACTACAGATCAATTGAAAAAGATTTATACAGGTGAAATTACTAATTGGTCACAATTAGGTGGTGATGATCAAGCAATAGTTGTGATGGGGCGTGAAGCAGGTTCTGGAACTCGTGGGGCATTTGAAGAAATTTTAGGAATTGAAGATGCATGTAAATATGCTCAAGAATTAAATGAAACTGGTGCTGTTGTTGCTAAAGTAGGTGAAACTAAAGGGGCTATTGGTTATGTTTCTTTAGATAATATTACTGATAGTGTTAAAGCTTTAAAATTAGATGATGTCAAAGCTAGTGAAGAAACAGTTAAGGATGGAAGCTATACTTTACAAAGACCATTCGTAATGGCAACTAAAGGTAAAATTAGTGAACAAAGTGAAAAAGTGCAAGCAGTGTTCAAATTTATTGAAAGCGAAAAAGGACAAGAAGTTCTTAAGGCCGTAGGTTTAGTAAGTCCAAAATAGGAGTTTGTTATGAAAAAAGATATGTTATCTATTATTAGTAATAGAAAAACAAAATCTTTGGTGGAAAAAACAGCCGCGATTATATTTCGTGGCTGTGCTATTATGTCTATCATTGCAGTAGTTTCTATTACAGGATATATGATTATTTCTGGTACGCCAGCAATATTTAAAGAAGGATTGACAGGAATCTTGTTTGGTAGCGTATGGGCACCAACGGCTGCTGATCCGCAATATGGAATTCTTTTAATTATACTTACATCAATTGTTGGTGTCTTTTTAGCAATTTGTATCGGGGTCCCAATTGGATTATTTACCGCTATTAATCTAGCAGAATTAGCAAATCCAAAAGTTAGAAAGGTTGTTAAGTCAGCAATTGAATTACTTGCTGGTATACCATCAGTTGTATATGGTTTATTGGGGATTTTGTTGATTTGTCCATTTATGTATAAATTAGAATTAATGATTTTTGCAGGTTCAAAAACACATCAGTTTACTGGCGGGGCAAACTTAATTTCAGCAATTCTAGTTTTAGCAATTATGATTTTGCCAACTTTGATCAATATTACGGAAACAGCCTTAAATGCGGTGCCTGATGATTATCGTAAAAGTTCATTAGCACTTGGAGCAAGTCAAATTCAAACGATTTTTAAAGTAGTGTTGCCTAGTGCTAAATCAGGAATCATGTCAGCTATTGTTTTAGGGGTAGGTCGGGCTATTGGTGAAGCAATGGCAATTTTACTAGTTGCGGGAAACTCGGTGAATGTGCCTTTACCATTTAATTCAGTACGTTTTTTAACAACTGGAATTGTATCTGAAATGGGGTATGCATCAGGAACTCATCGAGAAGTACTTTTTACAATCGGGTTAGTTTTATTTATCTTTATTATGATTATTAATTTGATTTTAACATTTATTATTAAGAAAGGAGATCAGCATGAATAATCTTAGTATTTTTGACAGAAAAAATCGGGTTAGTGATAAAGTTTTAAATTTTTTAATTCAATTTTGTAGTGCTTTGTCAGTGCTGATTTTAGTTGTTTGTATTGGTTATATCCTATATCGAGGTATTCCGCATTTTAATTTCTCTTACTTAGTTAATTCTACTAGTATCTTAAAAGGTACGATCGGAATTTTACCAAATATTATTAATACTTTATATATTATTGTTGTTACATTATTATTTGCATGTCCAATTGGGATAGGCGGAGCAATATATTTAAATGAGTATGCAAAAAACAAGAAATTTGTAAATGTTATATCTTTTACAACCGAAGTATTGGCGGGAATTCCTTCTATTATTTATGGGTTGTTTGGGATGTTGTTTTTTGGAAATTTGTTAAAATTGAAATTTTCAATTTTAACAGGTTCATTTACACTTGCAATTATGATCTTACCAATTATTTCTAGAAACACTCAAGTAGCTTTAGAGGCAGTACCAAAGAGTTATCGTGAAGCTGCACTGGGAATTGGGGCAACTAAATGGTACATGATCAGGACAGTTTTATTACCAAGTGCTATGCCGGGAATTTTAACTGGGGTAATTTTAGGAATGGGTCGTATTGTTGCAGAATCAGCAGCGTTATTATTTACAGCAGGATCAGTAAGTGTGTTACCTAAAAATATTTTTACTCATTTAACAAGTTCTGGGGCTACACTTACGATTCAATTGTACTTAGAGATGGCAAAAGCCAATTATGAAACTGCTTTTGTAATTGCTCTCGTATTAATTGTCATTGTTTTATTATTAAATTTTTTAGCAAAATTAATTTCGAATAAATTTGATGTAAATAAGGTGAAATAGAATGGAAAATAAAATTGAAGCAAAAAATCTGGACTTATATTATGGTGAAAAACATGCCTTAAAAAATGTTAATCTGGATATTAAGACAAATAAAATTACAGCCTTTATTGGTCCTTCGGGATGTGGGAAATCAACATTTTTAAAAACGTTGAATCGTATGAATGACTATGTTAAAGGGATCAAGATCACAGGTGATGTAAAATTAGATGGAGAAGATATTTATGATAGTCGGGTTGATACAACGATCTTAAGAAAGAAAGTAGGAATGGTTTTTCAACAGCCTAATCCTTTTCCGATGAGTATATATGATAATGTTGCTTATGGACCACGAATTCATGGGATAAAAGGGAAAAAAGAATTAGATAAAATCGTGAAAAAATCATTAGAGGCAGCAGCTTTATATGATGAAGTAAAAGATCGTTTACACACTAGTGCTTTGGGCTTATCTGGAGGGCAGCAGCAGCGATTATGTATTGCTAGAGCTTTAGCGGTAGAACCAGAAGTAATTTTATTAGATGAGCCAACAAGTGCTCTAGATCCTATTTCGACATTAAAAATAGAAGAATTGCTGTTAGAATTAAAAAAAGATTATACGATTGCAATCGTAACTCATAATATGCAGCAGGCTAGTCGTATTGCAGATTATACAGCTTTTTTCCTTGTTGGAGAAATGGTTGAATATGGTGAGACTAAAGATGTTTTTGCAATGCCTAAAGATAAACGTACGGAAGATTATATTACAGGTAGATTTGGATAGGAGAAAAAAATGTTAAGAAGTAATTTTGAAAAAGATTTAAATAAATTACATGTTGATTTAGATAAAATGTGTCATTTGGTTGTTTTGGCAATTGAAAATTGCATTACAGCCTTTAAAAGTGGTGATCGTGAATTATGTCGCGATATCTTATCTGGTGATAAAGTTATTAATGATATGGAAAGGACGATCGAAGCACGTTGCTTATCTTTAATTTTGAAACAGCAGCCAATTGCTAGTGATTTAAGAAATGTTTCGACAGCTTTAAAGGTAGTTACTGATTTGGAAAGAATTGGTGATCAAAGTGCTGATATTGCAGAAATCTTATTGGAAACTGATGTCAAATGTCCTTATAAAATGGTTGAACATATTCCTAATATGGCACGTCTAGCAAGAGATATGGTTAAAGGATCGATTGAAGCATTTCATGAACATGATTTGAAAAAAGCTGCAAAAATTAAGGAATTAGAAAGTCAAATGGATGGACTATTTGAAGATGTTAAGGTAGAATTAGTGCAAATAGTAAATGAAGATAAAGAAAATATTGATCTTGTCATCAACTTTTTGATGATTGCAAAATATTTTGAAAGAATCGGCGATCATGCAGTAAATATTTGTGAATGGATCGAATTTAATCAAACTGGAACGGTTGATAATTATCGTTTAATTTAAGGAGGACTAGTAATGGGCGAACGTATATTTGTAGTTGAGGATGATGAAAATATCCGTGAGATAATAAATTTGGCTTTAGTGAGCAATGGTTATGAAGTTGTTCAATTCAATAATGCAATTGATGCCTTAGATATGCTTTCTAAAGAGACACCTTCACTGGCTATTTTTGATTTAATGTTGCCAAAGATGAGTGGAATAGAGGCAATAAAAAAAATTAGAGAAACTAATAATGAATTACCAATATTAATTTTAAGTGCTAAAGATCGTGAAATAGATAAAGTAAATGGTTTAGATAGTGGATCGGATGATTATATGACAAAACCATTTGGAATTCTTGAACTACAAGCACGAGTTCGTTCTTTACTTAGACGCCATGTCACAAGTGATATTATTAATACTAAACATCTTATTGTTGATAAACAGACGCGAATCGTTAAATTAGATGATCAAAAAATAGAGTTAACTAATAAAGAATATCAATTATTAGTATACTTAATGGACAACAAACATCGAGTTGTAGAACGTGAAGAGTTATTAAATGAGATTTGGGGTTATGATTTTGTTGGAGAATCTAGAGCGTTAGATGTTCATATTCGTGCTTTACGCAGTAAATTAAAAGATGATGGTCATAAATATATTAGGACTGTTCGCAGTGTTGGATATCGTTTTTACGAAGAAGGTGATAGTAGTGAATAAAACGATCTTTCGCTATTTTTTAACAATATTACTTGTAACTTTAATATTATCTACCAGCATATCAATGGTCATATTATCAAATCAAATGTTAGAAAATATGAAACAGGATATGCTTTATGCTGTTAAATTAGTTGATTATCAGTTAGATGATAATCAAGATATAAAAGAGCAGGTAGATGCTTTAAATCCTCTTGCATATAATGATCATACGCGATTAACTGTTATTGATGTTGATGGAAATGTACTCGCTGATAGTGGTGAAGATGGTATTTTAGAAAACCATAAAAGTCGTGAAGAGGTAAAACAAGCTTTGAGTGATGGGGTTGGCTATGCTACTAGATATTCAAGTACGGTGGGGCGTAATATGTTATATGTAGCTTTGTATAATAATGGAAGAATCGTTCGCTTATCGCTTCCATATGATGGAATTTTTGATAATTTGCCAACTTTAATAAAACCTTTAGGAATTGGAGCTGGTATTTCTTTGATCGTTGCGATGGTATTATCAAAGCGTTTTTCTGATACATTAACAGCACCGATTCAAGATATCAATACCCAAATCACGAAAATGAAAGATTATCGCGAATTGGTATTCGATGATTATAAGTATGATGAATTTAATATTATTGCTTCTAAACTTGAAGAACAGGCATCGACTATTCATGCTACTATGAAAAAATTGAAAGATGAACAGATTAAAATTAATGGTATTTTAAATCAAATGAAGGAAGGCTTTATTTTATTAGATAGTGATTTAAATGTGCTGATGGTTAATCGTAAAGCTCAAGAATTATACAACAATACCATTAAATTAAATAATTCAATCAAAGATTTTATTTTTGATTTTAAAATTATTGATATTTTAGATAATTTAGGTGAAGAACAGCAAAGAGTTGAAATAGAAAAGGAAAAGCAGTTTTACAATTGTTATATTGCAAAAGTTGATTATGGTGTAACATTATTATTTGTTAATATTACTGAACAGCACAATGCTTTAAAAATGCGTCAGGAATTTTTTTCAAACGTTTCACATGAGTTAAAAACACCAATGACATCGATTAGAGGATATAGTGAATTATTAGAAACAGGTGTTATTAATGATAAAGAAGCATCTAAAAGAGCATTAGATAAAATTCATGATGAAGTTAATAATATGTCAACATTGATCAATGATATTTTAATGATTTCTCGATTAGAGAATAAGGATATTGATGTAATTAAACATCCGGTTCATATTGAACCATTAGTAAATGAAATAATTGATACAATGCAAGTTGAAATAGATAAGAAGAATCTAATTGTAAATAAAGAAATTTCTGATATAGTTTATATTTCAAATCATCAGCATATGTATCAGTTATTAAGTAACTTAATAACTAATGCAATTAAATATAATGTCCAAAATGGAAGGATTACGATTAAATCTTATGATCAAGAACGAAATATTGTAATTGAAGTAAGTGATACTGGAAGAGGAATTTCTAAAATAGATCAAGGGCGTGTTTTTGAACGTTTCTTTAGATGTGATCAAGGACGTGATAAAGAGACTGGTGGTACTGGTCTTGGTTTAGCGATAGTTAAACATATTGTTCAGTATTATCAAGGAAGTATTACTCTTACAAGTAAGTTAGGACAAGGAACAACTTTTAAGGTTGTTTTACCGAAAAATTCGTATTAAATAATCATGGCAATAGTCATGATTATTTTTTAATATACAAATTTTTTGAAAACAAAATAACTTGTAATTTTGCGATAAATAATGGATAATTTAAATGAAAGGGATTACATAGATTTTGGGGCTTTGATACTATTTTTAGAATATTTTAAATATACTAAATTATAACGAGCAAATATTTGAGTAATTCTTAAAATAAAAGGGAGATGTATATGTAATCATTTTTCAAAGAAAGGAGATGAAAGAAACGATGAAAATTATGCATAAAATATGCAAAAGTTTAATGGCTTTAGTATTGTGTCTTACAAGTATGTTTTCTTTAAGTGTCAATGTGTCAGCTGAAGAAATTAGTAACAACCTTGCTTTGAATAAACCTGTTGTTGCTAGTGCTGAATATAGTACAATGCCAGCATCATATTTGACTGATGCCGACGAAGATAGTCGCTGGTCAGCAGAAAGAGATGCAGTACAATGGGCATATGTTGATTTGGGACAAGAATATGAAATGAATAAATTCCAAATGATTTGGGAAAGTAGTTCAGTCTATGCTCAAGAATACAATATTTATGTATCGAATGATATAAATGATTGGGGAGCAGCAGTTGTTGTTAGAACTGAAAATAATAGTAAAACTTCTGAAGATCTTTTAGCTCAAGCCGTTAAGGGACGTTATGTTAAACTTGAAGTGACAAAGATGAAGGGATATCCTAGTGTTTCTTGTCGCGACTTCAAAGTATTAAATACTGATGAAAAGTATCAAGATCCAACAGAAAATGTTGCTTTGCATAAAACAGCAGTTGCTAGTTCAATCGAAGCTAACTCTGTAAGAGCCGCAAATGCTACTGATGGTGATACTACATCAAGATCTTCAAGATGGGGAAGTGATATTGGTAATGGTCCAGACTGGATCTATGTTGATTTAGGTGAGGTATTAGATGTTAATGTCGTAAAAATTTTCTGGGAAAATAGAAAAGCAACTAGCTATAAACTTCAGATTGCTGAAGAGTTAAGTGATCCAATGAGTGAAGACGATTGGACAACAGTTAAAGACTTTAACGATCGTCCAGCATCTATTGATGAAAAAATCGAATTAGATCAAGTGTATAAAGCTCGTTATGTACGCTTATTGATTGATTCACATACATCTACAGATCCAGATGGAGGAGTTACATGGAATACAGTTTCTATTTATGAAATGGAAGTGTATGGTGGTAATCCAGATACTAAACCAACAATTGGTGAAGTATTAAATGCTATTACTGTAGATACGCCTAATCCTGGGGATAAGAAGCTATCAATTAATTTACCTGAAATTGAAGGATATAAAGTTGAGTACAATGGTACTGATTTTGAACAGGTGATTGATGATGATTTAACGATTTATCAGCCGGTAGTTGATAAAGAAGTAAAAGTTTCATTTAAAGTTACAGATAATGATACTAATGATTACAAATTTAAAGAAGTAAAAATAACTGTACCTGGTAAATATGAGGTTGAAAATAGTGATAATAAAGCGCCAAATATTTTGCCAGAGTTGGCTGAATGGAAAGGTGAGGCAGGAAGTTTTACGATTTCAAGTAATAGCCGAGTTATTATTGCTAGCGATGAATTACAAGATGTTGCTAATGCATTGGTAGCTGATTATAAAGATATGACCGGTAAAGAATTAAAGGTTGTTAAAGGAAGCAAGGCAGATGTCCAAAATGGAGATTTATATTTTGCTTTAACAGATGATACTAGTAAAGGTTTACAAGATGAAGGATATTTAATGTCTGTTGGTGAATATGTTGAAGTTGAAGCTGAAACGACAACAGGTGCTTACTGGGCTACTAGAACTATTTTACAAAGTTTAAAACAAACAAATGATATTCCTTGTGGTATTACAAGAGATTATCCGTTATATAAAGTTCGTGGTTTCATTTTAGATGTAGGTAGAAAAACTTTTACATTAGATTATTTAAAACAAGTTGTTAAACAAATGTCATGGTATAAGATGAATGATTTCCAAGTGCATTTAAATGATAACTTGATTGGACTAGAAAACGTCGCTGATCCAATGAGTGCTTATTCTGCGTTTAGATTAGAATCAGATGTTAAAGCAGGTGGTAATAATGGATTAAATCAAGCTGATTTAACTAGTACGGATATGTTCTACACAAAAGATGAATTTAGAGATTTCATTAAAGAATCTAGAACTTATGGAGTGGATATTGTACCAGAAATCGATACTCCAGCGCATTCATTAGCACTTACTAAAGTAAGACCTGATTTACGTCATGGAACAAATGGTAGAAATAATGATCATTTAGCATTACGTGATAAATATGATGAATGTCTTGATTTTGTTCAAAGTATTTTTAGTGAATATATGACAGATGATGATCCAGTGTTCGATGCTCAGACAATCGTACATGTTGGTGCTGACGAATATAACGCTGATAAAGAAGCATATCGTAAATTCTCAGATGATATGTTAGGATTTGTTCAAGAGACAGGACGTACAGCACGTATTTGGGGAAGTTTATCACAATGTCGTGGAACGACTCCAGTAAGAAGTGAAGGCGTACAAATGAACTTATGGAACTTTGGTTATGCCAACATGGATGAAATGTATGAACAAGGTTATGATTTGATCAATTGTAATGATGGAAATTATTATGTTGTTCCTAATGCAGGTTATTACTATGATTATTTATATGATAGCACACTTTATAATTTAGATATCAATACTATTAGTGGAGTGACTATTCCTGCTGGTGATAAACAAATGATCGGTGGGGCATTTGCAGTATGGAACGATATGACAGATTATCTTGAAAATGGTGTTAGTGAATATGATGTTTATGATCGTATAGAAAATGCTATTCCATTATTTGGAGCTAAATTATGGGGTAAAGGTACTAAATCTTTAAATGAAGCTAATGTTGCTAGAGCTGCAATAGGTGATGCTCCTAGAACTAATTTTGGATATGATGTTGATAGTAAAGAAGGAATCATTGCAAATTATCCGATGGATTCACTAGTGGATAATAGTGAAAATAATCGTGATTTGACAGCTGGAACTAATGCTTCTATTGTATCAGTGGATGGAAGAAATGCTCTTAAATTAAGTGGTAATGAAAGTTATGTAACTTCACCAGTTACTACAGCTGGATTAGGAAATGATTTAAGAGTAAAAGTTAAACGTACATCAAACAGTAATGAAGAACAAATCTTATTTGAAAGTAGTTATGGAACAATCAAAGCTGTTCAGAAAGATACTGGAAAAGTTGGATTCTCAAGAGAAAATCATGATTATTCATTTGATTATGAATTACCTATAAATGAATGGGTAGAGCTTGAATTTAAAAATGAACATAACGTAGCATCACTTTATGTTAATGGTAAATTAGTTGACGTTTTAGGTGATGGTGAGAAGATTGAAGGAAGACCATTACTTGCGACAACGATGTTCCCACTTGAAAGAATTGGAAGTAAAACAAATGCTTTTGTTGGATATGTAGATGATATTAGAATTGGTGAAAATAAAACATTTAATTCTACAATGAATCTTGATTATGCTGTAATAACAGCTAATGCACTATTGCAAGAAAAAGATAACGCGATATTACAAGCGTTAGTTGAACAAGCTCAAGAATTATTTAAAGTATATGATCCAGATAGTACAGAAATTGAAGATTTAACAGCACAAATCAATGCAATCATTGAAGCAACTGATTATACAAAAGCTGATTACAGTCGTGTAAATAAATATTTAGATTTAATATTAGATGATTTATCAGCATTTAGTGAAGAATCTGTAGCTCGTTTACAAAACGTAATTAATAGTATCCGTCGCGATCTTCCAGCTTCAATGCAAGAAACAGTTGATGGTTATGCAACTCAATTAGCTAATACACTAGCAAATCTAGAATTAAAAGTACAGCTTAATGTAAATTATGTTGATAATTCTAAACTTACAGCTACAGCATCATCTTATCAACGTGATGGTTCTGATCCAAGTAATGTATTAGACAATAATACTGGAACAATGTGGCATACAGACTGGACAATTACTACGATGCCTCATTGGCTTGCTCTTGAAATTGATGAACCAACAGCAATCAATGGTTTGAGTTATACACCTCGTCAAACTGGTTCTAATGGTAATGTAACTGAGTATCGTATTGAAATTAGTGACGATGGTGAAAGTTGGAATACAATCAAAACCGGAACATTAAGTTCTGATTCTAGCACTAAAGTAATTGAATTTGATAGCGTTACAACTAAGTTTATTCGTCTTGTTTATGTTAAAGCTGTAAACAATAATGGTAGTGCATCAGAAATTAAGTTACATCGTGCTGATGTTCCTGCTGATATTGATGGATTAAATACGTTGATTGAAAAAGCAGAAAGTATTAAAAATGCTGGATATACTGAAGAATCATGGACAGCACTTCAAAGTCAAATTGCAGCAGCTAAAGAACTTGCTAATTTACAAGCTCCTGATGCAAATGAAGTTGAACTTGCTAAACGTAATTTGACAGAAAAGATGGTTAAATTAGTTTTAGATGAAGAAGAAGTAAAAGATGTAGATAAATTTGCATTATCAATAGCTGTTGAAATGGCAAATAATGTAACTGAAGAACAGTTAGCTAATGTCGTTCCAGCTGTCGTTAATGAATTTAAAGCAGCACTGCAAGAAGCAACATTAATCTTAGCTGATGATAGTGCCAGTCAGGAAACAGTCGATGCTTCATTTGCCCGCTTATCAGTTGCGATGCAGATGTTGGAATTTGTAAAAGGTGATAAGAGTGCTTTAGAAGCTTTGATCAATGAAGCAAATAGTTATGCAGAAGAAAACTATACAGTCACTTCATGGACAGCATTTAAAGAAGCCTTAGAAGCAGCTAATGCGGTAGTAAATGATGAAAATGCAATGCAGGAAGAAGTAGATGCAGCTTATGCTGATTTACAGACAGCAATCAATAACTTAGAAACAGCAGCTAAGGCAGATAAGACATTATTAGAAGGATTAGTAAATCATATTCTAGGACTAGATAAAGATAAGTATGTTGAAGAATCATGGAATGCGATGGTACCAGTATTACAGAAAGCACAGGATGTTTTAGCGGATCAAAAAGCTAGTCAAAGCGAAGTCGATAAAGTATATATCGAATTAGTAACAGCATTCTTGAATTTAAGATTCAAACCAGTAGAAGAGGTAGATAAAACTGAGTTAGAAGCATTAATAAAAGAAGCAGAAGGCTATGATGAAGAAGAATATACACCAAGTACATGGAATGTATTAGAGGAAGCTTTAGAAGCAGCTAAAGAAGTAATGAATAATGAAAATGCTACAGAAGCTGAAGTAGAAAAAGCAGTCAATGATTTACAAGAAGCAATCAATGCTTTAACAAAGAAAGCCGATAAAGGATTCTTAGAAGAGTTGGTCAATAGAGTAGAAGAATATAATGAAGAAGACTATACAACAGGATCGTGGGCAGGATTACAGGAAGCTTTAGAAGCAGCAAAAGAAGTATTGGCAAATGAAGAAGCTACAGAAGCAGAAGTAATCGATGCATACAATAATTTAATCGATGCAGTTGAAAACTTAATCTTAAGAGCAGATAAGACATTACTACAGGGAATGTATGATAGGTGTGAAGGATTAGATAAGAGTAAATATACAGAAGCAAGTGTTACAAACTTAGCAGAACCAATGGCAAAAGCTAAAGCAGTATTAGATGATCCAGATGTAACACAAGAAGAAGTAGATAATGCATATAATGAATTAGTAAGAGCATATTTAAATTTAAGATTAAAAGCCGAAAAAGAATTATTACAGGGATTATATGATAAAGTAAGTGGAATAGATATAGAACGCTATACAGAAGCCAGTGCAGAAAAATTTATAGAAGCAGTAGCCGAAGCTAAAGCAGTATTAGAAGATCCAAATGTAACACAAGATGAGGTAGACAATACATATAATGGATTATTGAAAGCATATTTAGATTTACGGTTGATCCCAAATAAAGAACTGTTGACAGGAACGATAGCTAAAGCGATGGAGCTAAATAAAGTAAATTATAGTGCAAAGACATGGGCAGTAGTAGAAGAAGCGCTAGAAAAAGCTAAAGCAGTAGCAAATGATCCTGAAGCAGTGCAAAGTGAAGTGGATAAAGCTAAAGATACTTTAACAAAAGCAATCGAAGGATTAGAAAGTACATCAGTTGTAAAAACAGGAGATACAACAAGTGTCGCTACAGGCGATGATGTAAATCTTATCTACTCATTTGCAGGACTTATAGTTGCAACAATAGCTTTATATGGAAGTAGAAAAGAAAAAAGTTTAAAATAATTTAAAATTATATCGGATGAATAAATCTGATAACAGTAAAAAATAAGGAAGTTTTAAAGTTATTGATTTTAATTATCAATAAAATTAATTCTTCCTTTTTTGGTACAAAAAATTTTATTGTATACTCTTTTATAAAAATCTAGTAAAATAAGAATATAGGGTTACTGGTTAATAAAAATATGGTTGATTTGTTATTTAGTAAAAAATTAAAAGGAGCGAGTTAAATGTATAAAATCATAACAGATGGTTCATGTGATTTAGCACCTGAATTAGTAAAACAGTTGGATATTGAAGTTGTGCCTTTTTATGTATCGATAGATGGTGTTCATCATCAAAAAGAGATTATTGAATTAGGAATTAGAGAATTTTACCAATTTATGGTTGATAATCCTAAAGTTTATCCTAAAACATCAATGCCTTCTATTCAGGATTATTTGGATGTTTTTGAACCGATTTTAAAGGATGGCAAAGATATTATTTGTATTTGTATATCAACAAAATTCTCCGGCTCTTATAATTCAGCAATGAATGCTAAAAATATGTTATTAGATAAATATCCAAATATGAAAATTGAAATAATTGATGCAACAGTAAATACGGTACTCCAAGGAATGCTCGTTGAAGCAGCTGTAGTCAAGAAAAATAATGGTGCTTCGTTTGAAGAGACTATTAAATATGTAAATATGATCAAGGAAACAGGAAGAATTTTTTTTACGATTGGTGGAATGGATTATTTGGTACATGGCGGACGTGTTGGAAAGTTATCTGGTATTGCAGCAGGAGCATTGGGAATTAAGCCGTTGATCTTACTCAAAGATGGAGAAATATTTAGTAATGGATTAACTCGTGGACGTAAAAAGTCGATCCAAAAAATAATAGAACAGATAATTGATTACTTTAAAGATAATCAATATGATGTAAATAAGTATCGTTTTTGTATTGGTTTTGGCTATGATAAAGAAGAGGCTGTTAAATTTAAAGAAAAATTTATTGAAGCAATAAAAGAAATATGTCCATCATTTAATGATGATGTTTCAATTCGTCAAATTGGCGCAACGATTGGAGTACATACGGGACCGCATCCATTAGGAGTAGGATTATTACAAAAAGATTGAAAGATTTATTGTGTTTAGTTTATTTTTTTAATTTAAAAGATTAAATAATAAAAACTACCGTCTTGGTAGTTTTTAGATTTAAAATAAATTATTTTTTAAAAACAACGATTGCTTTAAATAAATCACCATCAACTTCAATCTTGAAAATACCATTTTGTAATTCTGTAAAGCTTTTTACGATTGCTAAACCTAGACCGCTACCACTAGTATTTCTAGATTTATCCCCTTGAACAAAACGTCCTACTAATTCATTAGCACTTATTTTGATTTCATCAGAAGAAATATTTTTAAAAATGATTTCTACTTTATTAGTATAATTGATTACTTCAATATAAACACGTGTATTTTCAAGGGCATATTTACTAATATTGATAAGCAGATTTTCAAAAATACGATAAGTTTTTTGACTATCTAATTTTAAGATGATTTTTTCTTTAGGATATACAGTTTTAAAAATTAGGTTTTTTCCTGCAAAATTATCTGTAAGTTCAAATTTTGTTTGTTGAATCAAGGCAACGATATCAACATCAACAATATTTAATTTTATATTCCCACTATTAGCTTTACTAATTTCAAATAAGTCATCAATTAAGTTCTTTAATCTAAAAGCATTTCGATTAAGTGTATTAATGTATTCATTTCTTTTATTATCATTAAGATTTTCTTCTTTTAATAAGTCAATATAAGTAATAATTGATGTTAGAGGTGTTTTTAAATCGTGTGAAACATTAGAAATCAGTTCAGTTTTCATTTTTTGTGATTTTACTTCTTCATTAACTGCTTTTTCAAAACCGTCCTTTATATTTGTGAATTCAGTTTTTAAAGGATTAAATAAACCAAGATCTTGATTGATTTCAACATCAAAATCACCATTAGATAATCGCTGTACAGAATTTAATAATATTTGATAATCTTGTTTAATAGCTTCAAACTTATTTTTTAAAATAATAAATAAAATTATAGAGTAAATTAAAGTGAAAAATACACCAAAAATAAAGAAACAACAAATAATAGAAATTATTAAACCATTTACAATAACTATTTTTAGAACAATTTTATTTATATTGTCATTGAAATCAAAACTAATTATTTTGTTGAATATTTTTTTTAATGTTCTAATTATCCAGCAGCAAAGCATGTTGTTTTTTAAAAATGATATTATTCCTTCTTTAAAAATTGATTTTATATAATAAACAGTAAACATGCAAAGAAATAAGAAAATTATCCAGGTTCCAATATTCATTGTACTTAAAATAATTTCACTATATTCTCCAAAACCTACTGAAGATAATTTTGAAATGTAATAACCATTTAAAGTATCGATAATTAAAGCATAAATAATAGCAATAACACCAGCAAATAAAACACTCAAAATGCAAAGTAAAATTTCTAATTTGATTTTAGCTAAAGATGAAAATATATTTATTTCTTTAACTATTTCATAAGGATAAAAAAGAATAAATAAACTTACTACAATTATAGCAATAATTACAAAGGGAGTGATATTTTCAACATTAGCAGCTAATGAATTTCCTGTTGCATACCAGGCAATCGTATCAATTGAATCGCTACTAAGTTTATACGGTACAGCAAGATAGATAGTAAAATTTGTGGGATTGTGCAAAACGACATTTTCATCATATGCTTCTAAATATTGAAAGTATGCTTGTTTATAGTTATTCCAAATCAACTCATAATTTTGATTTGCCGATGTTGAACAGCCTAGGGAATCATAGCTTAATTGTCCATTTTCATCAAAATTAATTTTTAAATACCACTGATATTTTTCTTTTAAAGCATCATTATCATAAATGTTTTTGATATCATTATTAGTGTTGCTTAAAGAGTTATTGTTTCCTTCGGCATAATATTTTATATTTTTTTTATCAGACATGATTTCGCGATTATATAGAATACTGTTTTGATAAAATTCATTACTAGCTTCACTATTTGCGGTAATATATTTAGGAATTCCTTCTTTTTTTCCAATATTATCCAATTGGAAACTGACAGGATAAATAGTATCTAAAATATCATAAAGAATTTGATTTTTAGAAAAATCAATGGTTTTTTGATTATCAGTTTCAATAAAATCATAACTAAAATAAATACCAACACTACTAGTTAATAATATTAAGACTGCTATAATTGAAAAGATTATTTTTTTTGTATTCATCATATCACCTACTGTTTTTCAATTTTATAACCAACACCCCAGACCACTTTTAAATATTGTGGATTACTTGGATTGATTTCAATCTTTTCACGTAAATTTCTAATATGAACCATAACTGTTTCAGTATTAATGGCGGCTTCCTGCCAGACGTTTTCATATATTTGTTCACTTGAAAAAACGCGACCGGGTTTTTTCATTAATAATTCCAGAATTTTTAATTCGATTGGAGTAACTTTAATTATTTTACCATCAACCGTTACTTCTTTAGTATCTAGATCAAGTTCTAATCCACCAACTACATATTTATTGCTTTCATCTTGTTTTTTATCTAACATATTTAAATATTTATGGTATCTTCTAAGTTGAGAGGATACTCGGGCTAAAAGTTCCATTGGTACAAATGGTTTTGTTACATAATCATCACCACCAATATTCAAACCTGTGATTTTATCAATATCTTCTGATTTAGCAGATAAGAAAATGATTGGAAAGTCATATTTTTCACGAACTTTTAATGTCATTTCGATGCCATTCATAATAGGCATCATTACATCAACGATTGCTAAATGGATATCATGCTGTTCTATTATTTCTAAACCAGCTTCTCCATTATTAGCAATGTATACATGATATCCTTGAGATTTTAAATATATTTCGATTGCTCTAGCGATTTCTATTTCATCTTCTACAATTAAAATATTATCTTGATTCATATTTCTACCTTCTTTCATAACTATTATAAGCTACTATATCTAAGAATAACAGAAATGAAATCAAAAGATTTTCTAAAGATTCTTTTGCTGTTTATTTATATACCATTTATAAGCAAACAGACCAACGATCGATATGATACCGGTAATTATAAATACTGCAATAGTAAAGGGGTAATTTTGTTCTGACAAACTGTGACCGCCAATAGTACTTGTTATAATTGAAGGAATTCTTGCTACAGTTGTAATTAACAAAAAGCTAGATAATTTAATTCTTGTAAGAGGTGCAAAATATGTAAGAATATCTTTTGGTGTACCAGGAATAAAAAAAATAATAAAAAGAATGAGTTCTAAATTTTTTTTACCTTTTAAAAATGATATTTCATGCAGCTTTTCTTGATTGAAAAATTTATTAATAAATCTGATACCATATTTTTCAACAAACCAGTATATTATAACTGTTCCAATCATTGCCCCTAGTAAGCAAATTACTAGACCTTGAATTTCACCATAACAAAAGCCTGAAGCAACTTCAATAATTTCACCTGGTAAAAAGACAAATACAACTTGCACTGCCATAATTAAAATTAGAAATAATTTGCCCCAGTTACCAAATTGATCTAATTGTGCTTTTAAATGTTCGGGATTATTTAAGAGATATACAAAAGGTTTGTATAGTATTAGACAAAAACCAGCCATGATGAATGTTGCTAAAAGAAGTCGATAAATTAATTTTTTATTTTCTTTAATTATTTCCATTTTTTCACCTCGCATTTAGTATAGACAGTTAATCTAAAAGAAAACGGGTGAAAGATTAAAAATAATTCTAAAAAAATTACAAAGTTTAAAAAAAGAATATAATTTTAAGATTGTAAATATTATTAAAAGCTATAGATATTAGAAAAGCTTTGAATTAAAGAAGCGCTCTTAATTGAGCGCTGTTGAAAGGGTAGATTTATGTGATCATATTATCTATTTTAAAATTATAGTAGTTATTTAAAATATATCTTATTTAGGCTTGATTATTATAAGTGAGTGTATCTAGCTTATCAAGTTATTGCTGTTGGTTCCACTTTATTTTTATATATTGATTATAGCATTAAAATAATGGATTATTACAATTTTTGTATTAAACGGTCGATATTAAGATTAAACGGTAATATTTATATAAAAATATTTTATGATATGATGAAATAATACTATAGAAACTAAAAGGATAAAGATATAAAAAAGCTGTAGAAATAAAAAATGAATTAAGCAAGATCATAAAAAAGCATCCGTAATGGATGCTTTATGACAGAGACAAGATTATGATTAAAAAGTATATTAGATTAATGCTAGAATATTAAATTACAGTAACCCCATTTCAATCATCTTTAATATATGTTTATCCGCTTAAAACTGTTGGTATGATTAGGTTTTAGTTTGTTTTACTACTATTAAAATCATT
This sequence comes from Clostridium sp. Marseille-Q5894, assembly GCF_946902305.1. Lineage (NCBI taxonomy): Bacteria > Bacillati > Bacillota > Clostridia > Eubacteriales > Clostridiaceae > Clostridium > Clostridium sp. Marseille-Q5894. The sequence goes on from NZ_CAMPPT010000001.1 coordinate 181,085, forward strand.
TTTTGACATGTTTTTGACATGTTTTGTTTCAGAATCTTCTTTACTTTCCGAAAAAATATCATTAAGTGTTTCGTCTGCAATTTCTTTTTTCAAATGTGTATATATCCCTAAAGTAGTCTCAATTTTTTCGTGTCTCAAGATCCTCTGCGCTATCTTGGGGTTCACATCATTTTCAAATAACCGAGTAGCCATAGCGTGGCGTAATTGGTGAAAATGAATATGATTGCCAGTTGTTTTTGAGTAATATGCCATATGGCCACTTAAATTTCCAGGTTTTATATAATTACCGTCATCAGTACATATTAGTATATCAAATTTATGATCTTTAAGATATTCTAATAGTATTTTCTTAAGTGCTTTGACCATGGGAACTGAATTGGTAGCCGCGCTTGTTTTTGTAGAAGATATGTACAAACTGTTTTCTTCGTAGTCATACTCCAAAGTTTTATTTATATAAATTTGATTATTTTCAAAATCAAGATCACTAACATCTAGCGCAAATACCTCACCAATTCGTGCGCCAGTATAGTATCCAATCCAGAGAGCTAACTCATACTGTCTTTTAAATACCATTACCCTACTGTTTCTAATTCTTTCAAGATAATCCTTAAATATATCTTCAGATATAGGAGCACTGATTTTTTTATCTTTTTTTCCTATATTTATTTTAGCTTTATATTCGCTTTTTATAAAATTGTTTATGTGTGCATATTTAATAATATTATTTAACAACCTTAAAAGTATGTCCTTAGAACCATATGAAAGATTTGTTAAGGTATCAAATTTAGTTTGCACAAGATAATTATCAATCAATGCAATTTTATATTTGCCAAATAATGGCCCAATGTAAAGTTTGTATTTATGTTCGTACATCTGCTTTGTAGATTTTTTTAGTGGGGCGCTTTTTTTATAAAGTGCATAAACCTCATTAACTGTTATTGGGTTTATTTTATTTATATCCCCAGTGTCGATTAATTCAGCTCTTTTTAAAGTTTCATGGTTTACTGCATCTCTTTTTTTTATAAAACCGCCTTTTATATATGTTTTTTTCTGCCCATATCGGTCCCTATAATCAAAATAAACTTGATAGGTTACTTTCTTAGCTGCTTTTTTGCTTGGTCTTTCTCGTATCGCCATAATAAAAACACGTCCTTTCTTGCCTTTAACGTGCTCTTGTGGTAAAATTGAGTACGTAAAAGGCGTTCTCTTGCTTTTTTACATATACACTCTAGTGGCGCTAGAGTGTTTTTTTTGTTACATCTTTCTAGTTAAGCACATTATGCCTGCAATAACTAGCAATATAGCTGGTATAATTTGCAAAAAATTAGTTAAAAATACAACGACTCCACAAATTGCCATTACAATACCAGATGCTTTTGTTTTGGAATTAACTAAGCACGCAAATATAACCGCACATATAGCACTAATAAGTCCAATAATATTAGTTATCATTGCCGCCCCTGCAAACCCATTTGTTACCGGCGCAAAACCAGAGATAAATGTCGTACCGATCGCTATTAGCATAGCCCAGATAGATCCAATTAAACCAAGCACAAACTCAGGTGTTCTTTTCATATTTTCCCTTCCCCTTTCTTTTGTATTAATTTAAGTATCCCATTTTTCACTGTACAACAATATTATAAGTTGTACTTGATTTAATAATAACATAAAATCTTACAGAAATAAAATTTAAAGAAGTAATTTCTTGTTTTATTTTGTAAAAGATAATAAAGGGGTAAAAATTAACTTCTGCGAGAGCATATAAAAAGGCAGGAGGAATGGATATGATAGTAGTAATCGACGACGAATATTTTTTTGCTATGCGATTAAAAAAAGAACTAAAAAAATATTATAAAAATGAAAAAATAAAAATTTTAACAAGCTTTGATTTTGAATTTCTAAAAAATAACGATATTGAGATTCTTTTTCTAGACATTGAACTTGATGGGGAAAATGGCATAAAAATGGCGCATCAATATCGCGAGCAAGGGTATGAAAATACTTATATAATTTTTGTTTCTAGCCACGACAATTTCGTATTTGATACTTTTGATGTAAAACCGCTAGACTTTATTAGAAAATGTAACTTAAAAAACGATCTTGAAAAATGCATAAAATTAATCGATCGAGAAAAAAGAAGAAAAGAACAAACCGTTATGATAGACAATAAGTTAGTAAAACTAACAGATGTACTATACATCGAATCTAGAGGTAACAATGTAGATTACATAGGAGCCAATGATCATATAATTTTAGAAAGACGGATAAAACTTTCTGACGTAGAAAAAGAACTTGAAAAATATCATTTTATAAGGTGCCACAAATCTTATATTGTTAATGCCGCTAACATTACAAAAGCTCGTACAAGTTATGTAATTATTAATAATTGTGTTAAAATTTCAGTCAGTCGGAGCGAGCAAAAACATTTTATGGACAAGTATCTGGATTATTATATTGCGAAAAAAAAACACTTAAAACTATGTTAATTTTCACAAAAACACGTCGTTCATCCCAAAATAATGAATTTTTTAGCAAAAAATGCTAAATTTTAAGTATAAAGAAAATATTTTTGGGAGGAAACAAAAAATGAAAGAGGAAACATTATATGTAGAAGAAATTATAAAAATGCTACATGCATTAACACCAAAAAATTTAAAGGAAGTATATTTAATTATAGTTCGCTATTATCTTAAACAATTTCAAAAAATAAAAAAATGAAGCGTTTATTCTGCTTCATTTTTTTTTATCGATTTTTTTTGCAAACGTTTGTAAAAAATTTTTTATATGCTTTCTCTCATCCTCGCTAGCACTTAGATACGTTTCTAAAAACGTACGATCTGCTTCATCTAAATTAAATTCCTGCACGATTTTATCAAGCTCTGTCTCAGGAAATTTTAAAAACATATCCCCAATCCCGTGCTTTAACCACATTGGATCAACGTTAAAAGTACTACAAATCAACATTATAGTTCTTTCAGAGGGGTTATTAACATTTTTTTCAATGGAATTTACAGAACCGCGTTTTATCCCGATTTGATTTCCAAATTTTTCCATGCTTAGATTTAACGTTTTTCTAAGCTGTGCTATTCGATCATTTACAGTGCACACTTTTACCATCCTCCTTTCGTATATATAATACATCAAAATTATTAAATTGTAAATTAAAATTACAATAAATGTTGACTTTGTAATTTTAAAGTGCTAATATGTAATTGTAAAGAACGGAGGTGACTTTTATGACAGAACAAGAATACCAAAAACTAAAAAAACAGATTATTGAAATGAGCGCTGACATAGAAAAAATTAAAAAGCATGATTCCAAAATTATGGCAAGATTTAACGATACTATGGAAGACTATCACGCAGGATATTGCGCAGGTTACAAAGCTGGAAAAGAAATTGCCAATCAAAACATATCAACTTAGAAAGGAGGAAGCTATGGAAAAAGAAATTAATGTAGAAGTAAAAATCGAAAATATCGATGAACAAATTGATAAAGCTGAAAGATTAGTCCAATTATTAAAAGAAGCTAAATCGTTGGCGGACGAATTAGCTCATATTGATTTAAAAGTTAATATTTAAGTTTAAGTCAATTTCATTCTTACATATAGGACAAAAACTTTTACCAGTTGGAACATTGATTTTTGCTCCACAATGGGGGCAAGTAACATCATATTTTCTTTGATGTAATGCATTTGTAGCTTGTTGTTTCATTGCTTTTTCAAGTTTACGTTTATCTATGTTAAATTTTACCGACATTATTATACACCTCCTTTCAAACTAATTATAACACGAGGTGAGACATAAATATATTTTTTTAAGGGGGTGAGAAAGATGGAAAATGCTGTTAAAGTGATTATAGATAACAAGATGATTGAAGATATTATTGTGCAGTCATTTAGAAACTCTATGCCACAGGTTAAAGTTAATGATGAAAATTTAAATAGTGTTAATTCGGAAACTTTAAAAAAGATGCTGGGTATAGGCCAAAAGGCGCTTGATAATTTACTAGACTCAAAAATTTTAGAACCCATAAAACTGGGGGATGGCTTTAAATACCCCCTATGGATGATTAAAGAATTTCAAGAAAATTATAGAGGTCAGGATTTATCTACTTTTGAGAAATGTAAACTTGCAAAAGAGAAAAAAGCCGCTGCGGGAACAGCGACAAATAAAATTAAACCATCTTTATTATAAAGGTTAATTAGGAGGAAGTCAAAGTGAAAGTACTGTTAAAAATTGACAGTAGCGAAGCGACTGGTAAATTTAGTCTTCTTAAAACGCTGTTTGAAAACAGTGAATTTGAAGTTGCTTTAATCAAACAGAAAAGAGAATCTATGAGTGGAAAAACAGTTGCTCAAAGCTGGATCCAGATTGAGAAGAAAAATGGATAAACTGTCCGCCCGCGGAGTATTTACAGTCGTAATTATTATTATTCTTGCTGGATTTATCACGGCGGGATTAATAGAAAAATTATTATAAAGGAGAGAAAAAATGGAACAGATTATCATTAAAAAGAATGTAAGCAATAAAAAAAGCATGATTTGGAAACCGTTAATGGTTCCAATTGAGATCTACGATCAACTGCAGACACTGGCAGAAGATACGGGGATTTCAAAAGGGTATCTTGCTATAAAATTATTAGATTTTGCTTTAAAAAGAACAGTAGTGCAGGAGGAGGAAAAAGACTAATGGAAGTAAACGTAATTATTGGCCTTGACGCAGATACGAAAAGTATAGCACAGAAATTTTTAAAGATTTTAGAAGGAAGCACACCTATACATAAAACTGCATCACCGGAAGAAATATCAGATGTCAGGATGGCAGAAGTACAAAAGGAAGAAACCACAGAAGTACAAAAGGGAGAAACTACAGAAGAAACTGTTGAAGCGCCTGTAGCTGATTACACAGCATTAAGAAAGGAAATCAAACAGCTTGGCGTTAAATTGGTTCAAGCCAAGAAACAAAAAGAAGTAAAAGCCTTAACTACAAGATATGGTTACAGCAAGATAGATGAGCTTCCTGATGACAAGTTAGAAAGCTATCTTGCTGAATTAAAGGAGATTTAATATGAATCATGCAGGTAGAAACCATGCACTGTTGAGCGCAAGCGGAGCACACAGATGGCTGAACTGTCCGCCATCTGCGATGCTTGAGGCAGAGCTTCCAGACAGTACAAGTGTCTATGCTATGGAGGGAACTCTTGCACATGAAATATGTGAAGTTAAACTAAGAAGCCATTTAGGGGCCATGGCTAAATCAGCTGTAACAAGACATCTTAACAAGCTTAAAAGGGATAAGCTTTTCGATGAAGAAATGATTGAATATGCAGATGGCTATGTCGATTACATAATTGAAAAGACAAGCTCTAATGATGCTGTCATTCTCGTTGAAGAAAGACTTGATTTCAGCGAATATGTTCCTGAAGGATTTGGAACTGGTGACTGTATCATCATACAGGATGGAACATTAACTGTCATTGACTTCAAATACGGAAAAGGTGTACCAGTTTTTGCTGAAAATAACCCACAAATGAAACTGTACGCACTTGGTGCAATAGAGATGTTTGGGTTTATATATGACTTCGATAAAGTGGAAATGTGTATCTATCAGCCACGTATCAGCAATATCAGTGAATCTGTGATGAGTGTTAAAGATCTTACCGAGTGGGGAAATTGTACAGTCAAACCTACTGCAGCAATTGCAATTGCTGGTGGGGGAGAATTCAATGCCGGAGAACACTGTACTTTCTGCAAGATGAAGAACAGATGCAGAAAACTTGCTGACTATTGTCTTGAAACCGTCAAAGAAGAATTTGAGGATCTTGACGGGAATCTGGATAAGTCACTGTTAGAACCTGATGATATTGCAATGATAGTTGGGCGTATCAAGACGGTTCAAAACTGGCTCAAAGATGTTGAGTCCTATGCGATCAACGGCATGCTTGAAGGGAAACTTGAGGTTCCCGGGTACAAGGTTGTGGAAGGCAGAAGCAATCGCAGATTTACAGATCAAGATAAGGTTATTGACATACTTCTCGCTGACGGCTATCCGGAATTTGTCATTTATAAGCCTAAGGAACTAGTCGCTATGACAAATCTTGAAAAGCTCATCGGGAAAAAGAAATTCCATGAGTTAATTGGCGAATATATTGAAAAGCCAAAAGGCAAACCAACACTTGCCCCGGCGAGTGATAAAAGACCAGTCTATACGACTGCTGATGATTTTGAGGATGAATCATGATGAGTCAAGAAGAAAAAATAGAGATGACCAAACAAAGGATCATCGAAGACAGGATACGTGGAAATGAAGAACGTATCCACGAATACAATAAACCTAAAAACAAAAGAAAGAAGCCGCTGAGGCTTCTTGATACGACACCTAACTTCTTCGTTGGTGCAAACGACAGAGGTTTCTGTGTCATGCACCTTGAAGCTTTCAGAAAGCTTTCAAAATCAAAACAGGAAAAATTAATTAATATGTACAGATAGAGGAGAAACACAATGAGTAGAATCAAATTAAATAATGTAAGAATCAGTTATGCCAATGTATTCAAGGCACGTGCTATGCAGGAAGGTCAAGAAGAAAAATACAGTGCACAGTTCATTATCCCCAAGGACCATCCACAAATCAAGGAGCTCAAAAAGGCTATTTATGAAGTTGCGCGTGAAAAATTTCCTAAATTGGTCAAGGACAATAAGATCCCGGCCAAACTGAAAACACCGCTTAGAGATGGCGATGAAGAAAGAGAGGACGACTTGGAAGTTTATGGAGGAATGTATTTCTTCAATGCCAACAATTCAAAACGTCCAACTGTCGTTGACAGAGACAGGTCACCTTTAGCTGAAGATGACAATGTTATCTACAGCGGGTGCTATGTCAATGCAATCTTAGATGTATTTGCGTTTGACTCTCACGGCAACAAAGGTGTTGCAGTAGCCTTAGGCGGCGTTCAATTCAAAAAAGATGGAGAAGCATTAGGAGCTCGTGGGGTCAATTCTGATGATTTTGACGAAGAAGAGCCAGAAGATGATGACTATGACATCTAGGGTTCTTCACATCGATATCGAAACATACTGTGAGCTCGATCTAACGAAGGTGGGTGTGTATGCCTATGCATCGCACCCTTCATTTGAAATACTGCTTTTTGCCTATGCCTATGACAATGAAAAAGTCAGATGCATAGATATGGTCAATGATGAGTTTCCCGATGATCTTCTTGAAGATCTGCAGGACCCGTCTGTTGTAAAGGCTGCGCATAACGCACAGTTTGAAATGACATGTATCGGAGAATATTTCATGATTGACATTGATCCAAGACAGTGGGTATGTACGATGGCACTTGCCATGCATAATGGACTTCCTGGGTCATTGAATAATCTGGGTGCAGCCTTGAACTTTGATGAACAGAAGATGAGTGTAGGAACACTGCTCATCAATTATTTTTCAAAGCCATGCAAACCTACAAAGTCAAATGGCCATAGAACAAGGAATCTGCCAAGACATGACATGGCTAAGTGGGAAACATTCATTGAATACTGTATTCGAGATGTTGAAGTTGAGCAAAAAGCGTATGAGATACTGAAGGATTTTAAACAGCCTGATTGGGAAAGAAGTGTCTATATACTTGATCAGGAGATCAACAGAAGAGGCATCATGATTGATCATCGTCTTGTAGCTAATGCAGTAGAAATAGACAGTACTATAACACAGGGTTATATAGATGAGCTGAAAACAATTACAGGATTATCAAATCCCAACAGTACGGCTCAGTTCAAGCAGTACCTTAATTCAAAAGGACTTGAAGTCAAGTCATTTACAAAGAAAACAGGACCAGAACTTTATGAGAGTGTAACTGATCCAGAAATAAAGAGAGCTATACAGCTCAAGCTTCTTCTTGGCAAGACTTCAACCGCTAAATATGAAGCAATGGAAAGGGCAGATAATGGAGATCATAGAATAAGAGGATTGTTTCAGTATTATGGGGCCAACCGTACAGGCAGATGGGCGGGACGTCTCGTTCAGTTGCAGAATCTGCCACAGAACCATTTAGACGAGCTCGACATGACAAGAGAACTTGTCAGGGACAATGACATTGAAACTCTTGACCTTCTTTATGAAAGTGTGCCGGATACACTGTCACAGCTTATTAGAACAGCTTTTATTGCAAAAGATGGTTGTAAATTCATAGTAGCAGATTATTCATCTATAGAAGCAAGGGTTATCGCATGGCTTGCAGGTGAAAAGTGGCGCATGAATGTTTTTAAAAATAATGGCGATATCTACTGCGCTTCAGCGAGTCAGATGTTCAAGGTACCTGTTGAAAAGCATGGAGTCAATGGCCATTTGAGACAGAAAGGAAAAATCGCGGAACTTGCTTTAGGCTATGGTGGCGGTCCTGCAGCACTCAAATCGATGGGTGCATTAGAAATGGGACTTAAAGAAGATGAACTTCCTAAACTGGTCAAGATGTGGCGCAATACAAATAAACGCATCACTTCATTATGGACAATGGTCGGCAATGAAGCTATAGACGCCATCTACCAGCAGACAGTAAGAAGAAGAGTAGAACATATCGTATTCGCCTATCGAAAAGGGCATCTTATCATAAAGCTCCCTTCTGGAAGGAAGCTTTGTTACAGAGATGCAAAGATCGTAGATACAGATAAAGGAGCCAAGATCCAGTACAAAGGGATGAATCAGACATCTCGCAAGTGGGAGCTGACGGATACGTGGGGCGGTAAACTCGTAGAAAATATCGTACAGGCCATATCACGTGACATCCTTGCTCAGGCCATGCTCAGACTTGCTGAAGCAGGATATGACATAGTTGGCCATGTGCATGATGAAGTGATCATAGAGGCACCTGCAGGTGCAGAAGTTAAAGATGTATGTTCGATTATGTGTGAGCCTGTAGAATGGGCTCCTGGGCTCATATTGAACGCTGAGGGGTATGAAACTCCTTACTACAAAAAAGATTAAACGGGGGGTAAAACCATGATGAATGATATACAGCTGGATGTAGCTGTCGGAAACAGCAGAAAACAGAAAACATGGAAGAACAAGCAGATGTACTGGTCGGAGCTGGTAGAGAAACTATCCGGTACTGTTCGTACCCCTGAAACATTAACAGACTATAAGAAAATGACTAAATCAAAGCAGGATGATATCAAGGATGTTGGAGGGTTCGTTGGAGGCTATCTTGTCAAAGGAAGTCGAACGAACGTCAAATACCGTCAGGTCGTTGCACTTGATATCGATTTTGGTGACATGACCATATGGGATGGATGGAGCCTGCTTTATGGCAATGCAAGCTGTATTTATTCAACGCACAAGCATGAGCCCGCTCATCCAAGATTGAGACTTATCATTCCATTAGACCGAAAGGTAAGTCCAGATGAATATCAGGCGATTGCAAGAAAGATTGCAGATAATCTTGATATCAATGCATTCGATGATACGACATATCAGCCACAGAGACTGATGTACTGGCCAAGCACATCATCTGGTGCGGATTTTGTATTTGAGTCCATAGACAGCGATTTCTTAAGCGCTGATGATGTTCTTGGGGAATATGAAGACTGGACAGATGTTACGTCGTGGCCATCAAGCAAAAGAGCAGGAGATGCTGTTAAAAAGGATATCAGAAAACAAAAGAACCCGCTTGAAAAAAATGGCGTTGTTGGTGCGTTCTGTCGAAGCTATACGATTGATGAGGCTATTGAAGCATTTATTGATGATTATGAACCATGTGACGTAGATAACAGATATACCTATACAAAAGGAAGTACATCAGCCGGTGTCATTACCTATGATGGAATATTCAGCTATTCTCATCATGGAACAGATCCTGCAAGCGGTATGCTGTGCAATGCATTTGATCTCGTACGGCTCCACAAGTTCAAGGAGCTTGACGAAGACGCAAAGGAAAATACACCAGCTAACAAGCTTCCAAGCTATATAGCAATGGAAGAATTAGCCACTAAGGATAAGAAAGTAATAAAAGAAATAGTAAAGGCTAAAAACAGTATTATCGAAGAGTTTGAAGATGAGGTAGACTGGGAAGAAAAACTGCAGGTTACAAAGCAGGGCGCTGTTATCGGCAACTACTTCAATATCGAATTAATTTTGAATAACGACCCTTATTTTAAAGACAAGCTGGGATATAACGAGCTGTCTAAAAGATTCTATGCATTACGCGATTTGCCATGGCGCAAGATACATAAATGGGATGCTGAGCTGACTGATAACGACGATGTCTATATTCGTTCATATCTTGATAGAAAATACAGCATAACCGGCAAAGACAAGATATTCGATGCGACAGTCAAAGCATGTCAAAAAAATTCATTCCATCCGATTAAAGATTTTTTAGAAAGTCTCGAATGGGATGGTAAGAAAAGAATAGATACCTTACTAATTGATTATTTTGGGGCCCGCGACTGCGAATATGTAAGGGCGGTGACGAGAAAGACGCTTTTAGCAGCAGTTACCCGGATCTATAGGCCCGGCTGTAAGTTTGATACCATGCTTACGATTATGGGTGCGCAGGGCTGCGGAAAATCTACTTTCGTGAGAAAACTAGCTGTTAACTGGTACACAGATTCTATCAAGGACATTAAGACTAAAGATGCATTAGAAGGATTGCAGGGCATCTGGATAGTTGAGTTCAGTGAGTTAACGGCAATGAAAAAAAGTGATGCTGAAACAATTAAATCATTTTTGTCAGGGACTACAGACCGTTTTAGGAAGGCATATGGGCGCAGGACTGAAAATTATCCCAGACAGTGTATTTTCGTCGCCACAACGAATGAGAGTGCGTTTTTGAGAGACAAAACCGGTAATCGCAGATACTGGATAGTCAGCGGTAATGTTAAAGGTAAATCAAGAAAAAATGTGTTCGATGATCTAACAGAGGGGGAGGTTAAACAGATATGGGCAGAGGCCAAGTATCTGTACGATAATTCAACAGAATCGCTGTTTTTAGATGAGGAATTAGAGAGAGCCGCTAAAGAAGAACAGGAGTTCTTTATGATGGAGGACCCTAATGAATTAATTATAAAAGAGTATCTGGATAGGCTGCTACCCGACAACTGGGATGCTATGGACCTGTATGATCGTCAGGATTTTATTAATTCTAATAAGACAGGAACTGTACAAAGAACCAAGGTATGTTCGGCGGAGATATGGTGTGAGGCGCTTGGATATGATGATACTAAGAAATTAAATGCTTACGAGATAGCGAGTATTAATAAGATAATCGAGAGTACAGGTACGTGGGAAAAACAGAGAAGTCCGATGAGATTCAAGATATATGGACCAAAACGGGGGTATAAAAGAGTGAACACCTAGAGCAAACAAGATGTAATCACAGTCGATAAGTGTTCACCTAAGTGATAAACAGGATAAACACATAATAAATGGGTGTTTATCAAGGTGTTTACCAGGCTAGTCCTATACGGGGCAAGGCTTTCAGGGGATTGGTAAACAGGTAAACATTAAAAACATATATAGTGTTAAATATTAATATAAATTATATAAAATACACGCCTAAACGCGATATGTGTATACGCGTGCGCGCGAGACGATGTTTATGTAGAGAGGAGATAAGATTAAATTGGCATGGAACAGTAGAACCAATAACAAACCAGAGAAAGAAATAGAAGACTATCTTGTCGAAAGCATCAGGGATCTTGGAGGGATGTGCCCCAAATGGAACGCACCAGGTACAAAAGGGGTCCCTGACAGAATCGTGCTGATGCCAGACGCAATGATATGTTTTGTCGAAACCAAACGAGAAAAAGGCGGACGGATCTCTCCAATGCAGACATGGAGAGCAAAGCAGCTTTCGCAGTATGGGTTCAAGACATTTTTCATCAACACGAAACAGCAGGTCGATAATCTGGTAACTGGTCTTATGAAAGGCGAGATACCAGATGAAGTTTAAGCCATATCCATACCAGAAGAAATCAATCGATTTTATTCTTGAACACAAACGATGCGGGCTGCTGCTGGATATGGGGCTTGGTAAAACGATCAGCACACTGATAGCTGTCGAGGAGCTTATCTACAGTCGCATGGAGATAGAGAAAGTACTTGTGATAGCGCCAATTAGAGTTGCAAAAAGCACATGGTCGGGTGAAATCGAAAAATGGGATGAGATAGCACATCTAAGATATTCCATAGCAGTTGGAACTCCTGCAGAAAGAAAAGCTGCATTAGAAGCAGCTGCGGATATATATATCATCAATCGTGAAAATGTGACGTGGCTAGTGAACAATCATCACTGGGATTTCGATATGTGTGTCATTGACGAACTCTCCAGTTTCAAGAACAATCAGTCAAAAAGGTTCAAGTCGTTACGAAAATATATCGGCCGATGCAGCAGAGTTGTCGGGCTAACAGGAACACCTGCACCAAATGGGCTGATGGATCTGTGGGCGCAGATTTATCTGATTGACCAGGGAGAACGTCTTGGAAAGACGATAACGCAATATCGACAGAGATATTTCAAGCCAGGACGATGCAATGGATATATCGTTTATGACTATGTGCCGCTCCCTGATGCGGAAAATACGATCTACAGTCGTATAGGTGATATCTGCATATCGATGAGCAAAGAGGATTATCTGGAAATGCAAGATGAGATATTCCACGATATTGCAGTAGAACTAAATCCAGCTGAGATGAACTATTACAAAAGACTTGAAAAAGATGCGATCATCGAATTGGGTCAGGATGATGCAGTACTTGCAGGCAATGCAGCTGCAGCATGCAACAAGCTTCAGCAGATAGCTAACGGCGCAGTCTATACTGAAAATCATGATATCGTGAGTGTTCATGATCACAAGCTTGATGTACTTGAGGATCTCATAGAATCAGCGAATGGGCAGCCAGTAATCGTTTTCTATCAGTTCAGACATGACAGAAAGCGTATCATGAAAAGATTTGATACATATGAGATCAACAGTGATGAAGATATCAAAAAGTGGAACAGCGGAGAAATACCTATACTTCTTGCGCATCCGGCTTCTATCGGGCATGGTCTCAATCTGCAGTATGGTGGACATATCATCATCTGGTTTGGGCTTACTTGGTCATTGGAGCTTTATCAGCAGGCCAATGACAGACTTTATCGCCAGGGTCAGGACAAAACAGTACTGATCTATCATATCGTGTCAAAAGGAACCATTGATGAAAGAATACTGAAGGCAGTTGCAAACAAGGAAAAAACACAGGAGGCGCTTATGGATTATGTTAAATCAAAAATCATTGAATATAATATTTAGAGGCAGAAATTATGGGAAAACTAACAAGATATGACATTACAAAAGAAAAATTAAGAGTTGGCCACAAGTCATGTGGCTGGACTCTGATAGAAAAATATGAAAGATTCAATCTGTGGCAGAGAGCCAGCGGTATCAGGGAATGCTTCTGCAAGAATCAAATCCCTAATATCAACAGCAATCCGTCATTGATTGATGTGGAGGTGTAAAAAAATGGACGTTATGGAGGAAATAAAAGCTGATATGGAAAAAATCAGCAAGAAGGTACCTAAGAAAGTCGTTAGAAAACGTAAATGCAGTAGTAAAAATGACATCATGATCAAAAGAGTCATAAGAGCACTGCATACTGATGATCCTGATGTGATAGCAAAGAAGATAACATCATCTACGAATATACTCAATCAGACTGATTTCAGCAATTACGATGATGTAATCGATTATATGAAGCATAGAGGCAAGGACTTATGAAAACGAAGGAATATATCTGCTATGACAATCGTACAGATGAAATATTGGCAATGGGTACCGCAAGAGAATGTGCTAAGCAGTTAGGAATGAATGTAAGCTCATTCCATTCACAGAAGACAGCATTCAAAAATAGAAATATACCTGGCAAAGCCAGAAGAAATGTTCATTTGGACATTTATGAAGTAGAGGATGAACGTTAAGAAAAGTTAATGTTTTAGTATAGGAGGAAAGGTATGAAACGAAAATGTTCAATGTGCGGTGAATATATGCAGATTGATAATTTTAGATTTATGAGATCACAAAACCGACATAACAGCTATTGCAGGGAATGTGGACGCTGGTATCAAAAGCATTATCACAGGACGTACAGAGCTAGAAAAAAGAGGTGAACAAGAAATGCAAGAAACATTGCTAATACTTATCGTGCTTTTACTGCTAGTAAGCGGGTTCTTCCTGCTAGATGAGCTGGAGGAAAGATATAAGGAGGATGAGAAAGATGACAGAAAATAAAATGGAAGAAATTGAAAAACCGATTCTTACTAATGACGAAAAAACATACTTAGAAAGCGTTTTGAAACCGTTTAAAATCAAAACTCTTAATATCACAAAAGTTACCGATGATATTAGAGAATATATTTTTGTTGAAATGAATGGCTATTTTGGAATTGAATATATACATCTTCCATTTTTTCAAAAAGGAACAATGTACAAAGGTATGGTATTAGGAAAAGAATATACTATAAAAGAATTGGGATTATTTAAAGATGAATAAATATGAAGAAGCATTAGACGAACTTTCGTTTCGAATTTTGAACAAGTAATAGATTGGAGTGAGAAAAAATGACAGCACAAGAAATGTTTAAAAATCTTGGATTGGAACTTTATGAAAAAGCACCTAAAAATGTAATATGGTATGTTACAGAAAATTATAACAGACATAATGGCGCTTACTGGAGAATAGTGTTTCATATTTTTGACCAGACATATACGATATGGAGCGATCAAAAGTGTATAGATTATGAAGTACATATCGATACAAAAATACACGAAGCTATACATCAGCAGTTAATAGAATTGGGGTGGATTAAAAAATGAGTTTGACTAAAGAAGAATATATGATTTTTTGGCCAAAATGTTCTAAATGTGGTTCGTTAGTTGGACAACAAATGAATTGCTGGAAAGAGTGGTTGAAATGTACATAAGTGAATTTTGGTGCGGAGTAGGTGCAACCCTAATATGTGAATTGGCAATGCTAATTTGTTATGCGGTTTATTTTGATAAAAAAAGAAGCAGAAAAAAGAAATAGGAGGTTGAACATTGATCTATAAAATACACACATTACCCGTTCTACGTAACGAAATTAAGATGTACAACGCGTTAAAGTATGAACGGGATAAAATAATAGCAGATTACGAAACGCCTCTCAGAGAGTTCAAAAATAAGCTTCTCGAGGTCGAAGAAGAATTGACACTTGTAAAAAGCCCGGGAAATGGAGATGGGCTTGGAGGCTATGTCCAAGACAGTTTAGAAAGATATAATTATCTAATCGATAAAAAAACAGAGCTAGAGATCAAGCAAGCTAAATACATAGCAGAAAATAGAAATCGGTATATAAAAGAATATTTTAATTTAAACGAGCGGTTAGAAACTATAGAATATTATTTAGAAAAACTAAATAAAGAAGATAGAAATTTTATTATCGATTTTTACATTAGCGCTACCAGCAAAAATGAGGTAATGGATAACTACAATATCTTAAATATTAATTCACTATACAGAAAAGCGAATAATATTTTATTAAAAATGCTTTAAAAAAAGCATTTTTTTTGGTTTATGTATAAGATTCTCCCTGTCAAGTATGGTACTATGTTAATGTGGTCTTTTAGAAAGACAGCACTATTATAATTTCATTTTTATAATTCCTTTCTTGAATTTTAGATAACAGCAAAAAAGCCTTACCTCTCCCAAGGCTTTTTTTGTTTTTAGATAAAGCGGCACCAGCTAGTCAATAACGCCTCCCCTTTGTATAAATATAATTTGTTTCTATGGTGTCGCTTTATGCGAGAATAAATAAAATAACTTAGTATACGAAAAGAGGTGGTGGTGATATGACTTGAAAGAAAAATATGAATTAGCAGTTGTGGATTATTTGGATGGAATGAAATATAAAGACATTGCAGTTAAGTATGAAGTTTCTCTTTCTACTGTCAAGTCATGGTCCCAGAGATATCGATGGAGAGATAAAAAAAGCGCAAAAAGTATGCGTACAAAATCAAAAAGTATGCGTACAAAAAAAGTATGCAAAGAAATAGCAACCGAAATAGTTGCTAAAGGAGAGCTGGATGAAGAGAAACAGCTCTTTTGTATTTACTGCCTGAAATACCACAGTCAGGTCAAGGCATATCTTAAAATAAAGCCCGATGTCACATATGCAAGTGCAATGGTAGGTGGAAGCAGATGGTACAATCTGCCAGAGGTTCAGGAGGAAATTAAAAGGTTAAAAAAAGAAATATATGCTGAGGCACTTCTTGATCCACATGATATAGTCCAAAAGTACATAGACATCGCTTTTGCTGATATTACAGATTATGCAACTTTCAAAGATGGATGGGTTGCTTTAAAAAACAGTGAAAAAGTAGATGGAACACTTATTCAGGAAGTTAAACAGGATAAAAACGGGGTAGCTCTTAAATTCAGTGACCGTTTAAAAGCGCTTGAATGGTTGTCAAAACACATGAATATAGCAACTGATGAACAGAAAGCCAAGATTGAATTACTGAAAGCACAAACAAAATCAATTGTTTCTAAGAATGATGAAGTTGAAGAAGAATATGAAGATGATGGCTTTTTGAATGCATTAAATGGTTCTGCGAAAGAGGACTGGGAAGATGAAGAAAAAGAAGATAGCGACATTTAAGTTCAAACTATTTTCTAAAAAGCAGCGTCAGGTACTGAACTGGTGGTGTCCTGACAGTCCAGTAAAAAATAAAGATGGAATCATTGCTGATGGTGCGATTCGTTCAGGAAAGACAGTTGCAATGTCTTTATCGTATGTTCTATGGGCCATGACTACATTTAATAATCAGAACTTTGGAATGTGTGGAAAAACTATTGGTTCATTTAGAAGAAATGTTCTGTTTTGGCTAAAACTGATGCTTAAAGCCAGGGGATACAAAGTTGAAGATCATCGTGCCGATAATCTTGTTATTGTTAGAAGAAAAGGCATTAAAAACCATTTTTATGTTTTTGGCGGAAAAGATGAACGTTCTCAGGATCTTATTCAAGGTATTACATTGGCAGGATGTTTTTTTGATGAAGTTGCTTTGATGCCAGAGAGCTTTGTTAATCAGGCTACTGGGCGTTGTTCAGTTGATGGGTCAAAATATTGGTTTAACTGTAATCCTGATGGACCTTACCACTGGTTTAAAATTAACTGGATAAATAAAAAAAGAAACAAGAACCTTATTTATCTGCATTTTACGATGGATGATAATTTAAGTTTGTCGGAGCGTATAAAACAACGTTATCGTTCAATGTATTCAGGTGTATTCTATAAACGTTACATTCTTGGAATATGGTGTGTGGCTGAAGGTATTATTTATGATATGTTTGATGCTGCAAAAAACTGTTTTGATACAGTAAAGGACCTGATCAATGATGAGGACAGTAGATATGTAAGTTGTGACTATGGAACCCAAAATGCCATGGTCTTTTTGCTTTGGGAAAAATCATATAGAGGCAAGTGGTACTGCACTAAAGAGTACTACTATTCAGGACGCGATAATGGAAAACAGAAAACCGATTGGGAATACGCAGATGATCTGGGAAAATTCTTAGATGGTAAAAAAGTAAGACAGATTATTGTAGATCCTTCTGCAGCATCATTTATAACTGAACTTAGAAAGCGCGGTTTCAATGTACGTAAAGCTAAAAATGACGTTGAAGATGGTATCCGTGTTGTTGGAAGTGCATTAAATTTAGAACTCATATATTTTCAAAATAACTGCATAGAAACTTTAAAAGAGTTTGCCAGCTATACATGGGATACTAAAGCTGGTGAAAGAGGTGAAGACAAACCAGTCAAACTACATGACCACTGTATGGATGCAGTCCGTTACTTTGTTTATACAATATTAAGAAAACAGCTTGGAGGTGTTTAAATGGGGCTGATAAAAGCAATAAGGAAGGGAGTGATAGCTTCACGTATGGCAAATGAAACTAATGAATTAAACGAGGAACGTGTAAAAGTTTTAATTAATGAGTTTATCGATTCAAATAAAAAAAGATGGATGGATACTGGAGAAAGATACTACAGAGTAGATAATGACATAATGAAGCCTTTAACAAAGGAGCAGCGAGAGGATTATAAAGCTCATAATCAACTGGCTCATGCCAAGTACAAAACGATGATCGATGAAAAAGTTTCTTATCTTCTATCTAAACCATATACACTTGACCATCCCAATAAAAATTATTTGGAATCCATTAAACCAATTTTAGAAAGCTGCAGATATACTATATTTAAACTGGGATATGAGTCTTCTAATAAAGGCATTGGCTGGCTCCAGGTATACCTTGATGAAAAAGGAGAGTTCAAAACAATGATCATTCCCTCAGAACAGTGTATCCCAATTTGGCGTGATAGAAGTCATGAAGAGCTAGATTATATGATTCGAGCTTATAATGAAATAGTGTGGCAGGGAAATATAAGAGTTCCAGTTACTGAAGTTGAAGTATGGTCTACTCAAGATGTTAAATATTATCGGCTTATTAATGATTTGCTTGTTCCTGATCCGCATAAAATGCTTGATGAATACAATGGGCCAACTGCACATTATCGAAAAGATGGAGTGTGGACAAACTGGGGACGTGTCCCTTTTGTACCATTTAAGAACAATATCATTGAATTTCCTGATATTAAATTTATCAAATCTTTGATAGATGGTTATGATCATTCAAGAAGCGAGACCGCAAACTATGTGGATGATGCAATTAATTATTTAGTGTTTGTTTATGGATATGGTGGCGGTGACAAAGGAAGGTTTATGCGCGAACTGAAAGAATATCGAATGGCGTTATTGGATGACAAGTCCGAAGGAGGTGTTGATATTGCTACTCCACCAACTGATGTTACATCCATAAAAGAACATTATGAGCAATTAAAGCGAGACATATTCGAAGATGGTCAGTCAATTAATAAAGATTTAGATAAGTTTGGTTCAGCTCCTTCAGGAGTTGCGCTTAAATTTTTATATTCTGGACTTGAACTTAAAGCAAATGCAATGGCGCAGGAGTACCAGGAATCTTTTAAAACATTACAGTATTTCATTAATCATTATTTAAAAGAAAAAAATAAGGCGATAGATGAAATACCAATTGAAATAACTTTTAACGTAGACATGAAATCAGATGAAACTGAAACTATTGCAAATTGTAGTAATTCAAAGGGAGTAATAAGTGATGAGACTATTCTTGCTAACCACCCGTGGGTCAAAGATATTGGAAAAGAGCTAAAAAAGATAAAAGAACAAAACGATTATAATAATCCTTTTAAAGATAAAGTTCCTATAAAAGAAGATGGCAACAATGAAGAATAGTGCTTATTGGGAAAAAAGACTAGCCAATGTTGTATGGGATTCTTATAATTCACTTGAAGAGGAAAATATGGCGCTTTTGGACCATTACAACAAAACAATGAACAGCATCCGTTCAGAACTGATGAAACTGGATGAATTAAAAGAGCTCACACGGAGTGAAAAATATCGTCGAGAGCATTTAAAATCACTTCAGGACCAAATACTCAGAGAGTGTGAAAAACTTGGTGAGAGTGTTGAAAAAGAAATGCTTAAAAATGTTTCTAAGCAGATACAGAATATTCATGAAACAGCGTTTGTCAGTATCAGTGATGAAAAGTTTTCAAGATTGTCTAAAAATGTGTGTAAGGATATAATTAATACACCCTGGCAGGGGTCATCATTTTCACAAAGGTTATGGAAAAATACAGGAAAATTAGCAAATGAATTAAATAATATTTTATCTGTCGGTATTACAAAAGGTGAAACCGTTGCGGAAATGGCTTTTCAGCTTTCCAATAGAATGAATAAGGATATGAACATTTGTCATCGCCTCGTACGTACTGAAACCATTAATTCACTCAACAGAGCTTCAATGAGAGGATTAATAGATGCGGGTATTGAATATGTACGATGGTGGGCTGCTGAAGATGAACGTACCTGTAAAACATGTGGAGCAAATCACGGTAAGATTTATCCGATTGATAAAGCACCTAATCTACCTTGTCACCCTGGATGCAGATGTACATGGCTGCCAGTATTTGAGGATGAAATTACAAAAGAAGATATTCAGCATATATATGATCTGTCAAATGATGAGATGTATGCAATGAATCAGTATATTTCTAGTGAGTCATATAAAATAAATGATATTTTAAGACGAGGGAAAAATTTAAGTGAAAGTATAAAACAAATGAGTGAAAATCTTGATACTGCTTTGGATAAATTGGATAATTTTAAGGGTGATATTACAAGATCATTAATTATTAATAATCCTTATGTATTAGAATCTTTTTTGCAAAAACACGAAGTTGGTAAGATCGTAACATATCATGAATATCTATCAACGACTTCAGGTGAAATTTATAATAAAAAAGGAAATATTCAAATATATATATTAAATTCAAAAAAAGGAAAAGATCTGACACTTATAAATAAACTTGAAAGAGAGGTATTGTATAAACGTGGTAGTTCGTTTAAAGTAGTAGCTAAGGAAGAGAAAAAAGGGAAGGTGTTTATCCTTCTAGAGGAGCTGGATTAAAATGAAACTGAAAGACTTTTTAAAACTGTCAGATGATGACAAAAGAAAGAATTATCATCACTTATCAGATGAGGATAAAACCGAGTTTAGGTTTTTATATGATATACCTGAAGCGGTTGTTATAGGAACTGTAGATATCAGTGATACCGAGAAAAAGAAATACAAAAATATGCTGTTAAAAAAAATGGAGGGGGATGGTTTTTAATATGTTAATAACCTGTACGATTTGCAATAACGATATCAATACAGCAGATTTGGTATTAAGTGAGAGATTTTTAGAAAAACTGATAAAAGTATTTTATACATGCCCGCATTGTGGAGCTGAATATCATGTTATGTGGCATAATGCTGAAACAAAGGAGCTTCAAAAAAAACTGGATCAAGCTCGAATAAATAATGATACAGTTGCATTTAATCGTATACAGCCGATGTTCAAGAAGAAATTAGATAAGCTCAATAATCGGTAATTAGCACAGTGATGTGCTTTTTATTTTGCCCTGGATAAGGCATATAAACTATCTTAAATTTTCTCGAACATGCAGAGATATAAATACATGTATTCCACAGTCGAGAGAAACTCGACATATAAATAAGAAATGCTGGTGGAATGGAGGAACAATCAATATGGAGTTTTTAAAAAAAATATTTGGTGATAAGCAGTTAACTTATGAGGAACTTTTAAAAGCTATTGAGGCGCACAATAAAGCTGATAAAAACAATCAAATTAAGATTGCTAATCTTGCTGGTGGCGAATACATCAGTAGGGAAAAATATGATGCCAAAGAAAAAGAGCTTGCTAAAGCTGATCAACAGATAGCAACCTTAAATAATACTGTAAAAGACTTTGATGGTGAAAAAAAAGACTTGGATAAAAAACTCAAGGATCTTCAAAAGCAGTATGACACTGATACAAAGACATTAAAGAATGATTTTGCTAAACAGACAGCAATTAATAAATTTTTTAGTGATCATAAATCAAAACATGAAAATTTGATTCGCAAAGAATTTGATTTAGATAAATTGAACGTTGATGAAAATGGAAATGTTTTGGGGTTAGAAGATCAGGGTAAAGCAATTCTTGAATCTTATGCTGATTTATTTGAACCTTCTTTAGGAGGTACATCGCCAGCTAATCCTGATGGTGCAAAAACCCCTCCAAAGGATTTAAGTAAAATGACTTATGAAGATTTTGTAGCATTGGAAGAAAATAAATAGAAAAGGAGATAAACTATGGCAGCATTATTTGATGCAAAACATTTTAATGAAGTTGCATTTGGAAAATATATGAATTCGATTCCAGATGCTAGAAGAAATAAATTATTAGAAAGTGGTGCGATTGTAAGAGATAAGCGATTATCT
Organism: Clostridium sp. Marseille-Q5894; assembly: GCF_946902305.1. Taxonomy (NCBI): domain Bacteria; kingdom Bacillati; phylum Bacillota; class Clostridia; order Eubacteriales; family Clostridiaceae; genus Clostridium; species Clostridium sp. Marseille-Q5894. Next base: position 203,032 of record NZ_CAMPPT010000001.1, read on the forward strand.
GATACATTTGCAGGACAAACAACTACCGCTTACGCGGAAATTCCATTTTATGGAAATTTAGAAGGAACACCAGATAATTATGATGGTGCAACAGATATCACTACAGATTCAACAAAAACTTATTTACAAGGATGCTTTACATACGGCAGAGCACATGGCTGGACAGAAAAAGATTTTTCTTATGACATTACTGGTGGAGTTGATTTTATGGCCAATGTCAGAAATAAGATTCTAAAATACTGGAATGATGTTGATCAGGATGTTTTGTTAGCTATCTTAAAAGGTGTGTTTTTAATGACAGGTTCAAAAAATACAGAATTTGTTACTGCCCACACCAATGATATTACTTCTATAGAAGGTGATGGTGTTGTTGATGCAACGACATTAAATAATACAATTCAAAAAGCGTGTGGAGATAACAAGGATGTATTTAAGCTTGCTATCATGCACTCAGCGGTAGCAACAAATTTAGAGAATTTAAAATTATTAGGATATTTAAAATATACAGATGCAAATGGGGTTGAAAGAGATTTAGGTTTAGCAACATGGAACGGACGTATTGTTATAATTGATGATAGTATGCCAACTGAAAATGTAGCTGCTACAACTGGAGAAAACGCATCACCTGCATATACAAAATATACAACTTATATTTTAGGCGAAGCAGCTTTTTCTCTTGAGCCTATGCCGGTAAAAGTTCCATATGAAATGGTCCGTGAGGCTAAAATAAACGGTGGTCAAGATACGCTTATTTCAAGAAAACGTAATGGGGTATCAGTTTATGGCATTTCTTACCTTAAGAAAAATCAAGCGTCTTTATCACCGACAAATGATGAGTTGGCAAAAGGTACTAACTGGGGACTTGTAGCAGATAGCGACGGGGATACGATTGCTCATAAATTGGTGCCTATTGCGAGAATTATTTCAAAAGGATAGTAAACTACTATCCTTTTGTGTTAGGAGAATTATTATGATACGTAAAGAAAAAATTGTAGAAATGATTTATTTAAGACCTAATGCAGAAAATATAGACAGAGAATTACTTTATGACATGGTAGAAGACAGCATTAACGACTTACGTGAAATGCTGCATTACGATGAAAATGAGGATTTGCCATCTTCTTTTTCAAGTACAATTAAAAATTCTGTACTTGCGGCAATAAATAAATTTGGAGCAGAAGGCTTAAATTCACAATCTTTTAGTGGGATTTCTTTTAGTTTTCAAGATAATTTAAGCGAGATAGATTTAAAAAAAATTAAATCTAAAAGGAGATTTCCATGAGATATGTAGATGCGGAAGTTCAAGTGTGCACAAACATTTCTACTTTAACAGGAGAAAAAAAACAAAACTGGATTCTCGAAAAGGAATTAAAGAGGGTAAAACTCTTTGATAATGTACAGTCAGTTAAAATCGTAAATGGAGTTAAATATGAAAAAGCAGATTATATCGCATTAACATTCGATTGCTCAATAACAAAAAAAAATCGTTTAAAAATCGATGATGAAATCTATCAAATTAATGATCAAGCTGTTATGGGAGTAACTAATATGCTCATATTATCGAAGGTATCTACTAATGACTAATAATAAAAATTTCACAAAAAGCATAGATGATGCAGTATTAAAGATAATAGAAACATTAAAGAGCAACATGGAATCTGCGTGTATTGTTCTAGAAGCAGAAGTGAAAAGAGAATGTCCTGTAGACCAGGGAATTCTTAGGGTTTCTATAGTGCATGAAGTTATTTTAGAAAATGAGAGTGTGGTAGGATGTGTAGGATCCAGCCAAGAGGTTGCACCACATGTGCATCAAGGGACTGGGCTTTATGCAAAAGATGGTAATGGTCGAAAGACACCATGGACATATGAAGCAAAAGGTGGAAAATATGATGGGTGGCATACAACAAAAGGTCAAAAACCTAATCCTTTTATGGATAGAGCAAAAAATAAGGCTAAAACACGAATAGAAAATAAATTAGGAGGAAAATGATGTTTGAAATATATTTAAAAAAATATATAGATAAATGTTTAAATGTTAATATAAGACCTTCTTTCGTTACAGAATTGCCGGGGATATGCTACACACATACACCTATTTCGTTTGGATGTATAAGAGAGTCGCAGTATGAAATAAAAATAATTGATACCAATCTTGATAATGCAGTAACACAAAGAGATAAAATATTGGATATATTAGAAACTCCTACAAATAAAACATGGTATAGTAATGAAAACTTGCTCTTTCGTGCTGAACTTGCAGGAGGAGGACAATTATATAATGATAGTATACAGGTATGGGAATTATCACTAATTTTTATTATTAAATGGAGGTTAAATAATGGAAAAAAATAAAGAAGAGATTCTAATGGGTTCAGGGGAACTGTATATGTATGAATTTGACGAAACAGAAATACCCGAAAACTCAGAAATTGAAACAGAAACGCATAATGTAGGGCACTGTAATAGCGGTTTTAGTATAGAATATACACCGGAGCTTTATGATGTAAAAAATCAGTATGGAAAAATTGTAAAGAGGTTTACAATAAGTGAGACTGTGGCCGTTAAGACAGGAATAATCAGCTGGGAGTTAGATAAATTAGCTCTATTATCTACTGCCTCTTTTGAAACAGATAAAACAGCTAAAAGTCGAAAACTTATTTTTGGAGGGCGAAAAGCCTTAAAGAATGTGCTTGTCCGGTTTGTACATGAAAAAGATAACGGCAAAAAAATTAGATTTACCACAATTGCGCAAGGAGGTAATGGATTTGCATTAGAATTTACAAGCGAGAAAGAGTTGACGATTGATGCTCAACTAAGTGCAATCGAAAGAAAAAAAGATTGGTTGGCCGAATTTGAAGAAGAATTAACAGATGCCGAATTTGAAGAATTAACATCAGTGGAAGGAGTTTAATATGAAAACAGTTGATTTAAATGAATATGCAAACAGATACATTGAATTTAAAATCGGCGATAAATTAATTCGTTGTCCAGAATTAACGTATGCTGGTATGAAAAAAATAAATGAATATGAAAATAGTGACAATGCTACTCATGAAGATGAATCAGAAATAATTTTATGGCTATTAAATAGAAATACGACAGGTATAAAATTTACGCAAAAAGATATAGATGTACTTCCAACGGGAGCTATAACAAGAATTTATAAAGAATGTATTATGCTTTCAAGAAGGGCTCTTAACGACCCAAACTAAAAATCCCACTTCCCGACAACAAAAAGATTCGTGATGCGATTATTAACAAATATTTTGTGTCGGATGAGTGGGAAGGTGAGTATACCTTATTAAGTGGAGAATTAAAGGCTATAGCGGATTATACAGGACTTTCAATAAGACAAGTCAATAATTTGCCTCTAAGCCTTTTTCTATTGTTTAAAAAAGATTCTTGGATAGCCAACAATCTTAAATCTCAGCAAGGACGTGATTTTTTAAAGGATCTGCATCGTCTGCAGCGAACTGATGCAGATGTAGATGCAATTCGCAATTTTAATAAGAAGCGGGGTGGTTAGATGGCAAATGGTATAGAACTGGCACCATTATTAACAAAAATAAAAGTGGATACAGCTTCATTTCAGACAGATATGGATAAAATTAAAAATGAGGCTGTAAAAAAAGCTGATGAAGTATCAAAGTCACTTGAGAAAACTGCAAAAGTTGGGGCCAATATGACAAAGGTTGGCAATACTTTAACGAAAGCCGTAACAGTACCTCTTATTGGAGCCGGAACTGCTGCTACTAAAATGGCCATTGATTATGAGAGTTCATTTGCAAAAGTGTCAACTCTTTTGGATAAAAATATTATCGATTATGATAAATATAAAGCTGATATTTTAACAGCTTCTAGCGAATCTAAAGTAGCAGTAGACGAGTTTGCAGAATCTGTATACGGCTCTATTTCTGCGGGAGTGGACCAAACAAAAGCAATTAAATTCACCACGGATGCCATAAAATTAGCAAAAGGCGGATTTACAGATGGGGCTAAAGCCGTAGATGTTATGACAACAGCTATAAATGGATACAGCATGACGGCAGATGATGCGACAAAAATATCAGACATGCTGATTACCACTCAAAATTTAGGGAAAACGACAGTGGATGAGCTTGCTTCCAGTATGGGAGCAGTAATTCCAGTAGCAGCGAGTGTAAATTTTGGCATAGATGAGTTATCGGCATCTTATGCCCAACTAACTAAAAATGGTATCGCAACAGCTGAATCGGGGACGTATTTAAAATCAATGTTGTCTGAATTAGGTAAAAGCGGCTCTATTACGGATCTTACATTAAGAAAACTTACAAAAAAAGGTTTTGCTGATTTGAAAAAGGAAGGTAAATCTACAAGTGAAATTCTAAAAATGTTAGAAGAAGAAGCTAAGAAAAACGGAAAGACACTTAAAGACATGTTCGGCTCTGTAGAAGCGGGATCTGCAGCCTTAGTTTTAGCTAAAGGAAATGGTGAAGAGTACAATGAAATGTTGGCAGCGATGCAGACAAGCGCCGGAGCAACACAGGAAGCCTTTGACAAGATGGATGCAACTCCTGCTGAAAAACTAAAAGGTGCAATAAATGATCTTAAAAACAGTGCCATAAAATTAGGTACTAACATGATTCCTGTTGTTACAACGATTGCAGATAAGATTAATGAACTTGTACAATGGTTTAACAAACTTACACCTGAACAGCAAAAAAACATAGTTAAATGGGCAGTCTTAGCAGCAGCGGCGGGTCCAGTATTAAAGATCACAGGAGGACTTGTAACATCTTATACTAAATTAAAACCTTTGCTATCAGGAATAAATACACTTGCTTCTAAAGGTGTTCCATTGTTAGGAAAATTAGGGTCAAATCTTGCAACATCAGGAGGTCTTATAGGAAAACTTGGAGGATTGCTATCCAGTCTAGGCGGAAGTGGTACTGTGGCAACAGCAGCTCTAACTACAGTAGCAGGAGAGGCTGGAACTTTAGGCACTGCAGCTGCTGGCGCTGCAGGAACTGCAGGGATTGGAGGACTATTAACATCGCTCGGAGGAATAGCTGTTGCTGCAGCACCTTGGGTTGCAGGAGCGGCGGCTATTGGGGGTGCATGCTATGGAATATATAAAGCAGTAACTGCAGATGTTTTACCAGCAGTAGATTTGTACAAAACTTCTACAACAGCAGCGTTTAATGAGGTTACAGGGAAATATGAAATACATACTGTAAAAATCGGGGAAGAGACACAGAAGCAAATTGATGCATATCTAGAACTATCAAATTCTGCTCAGCAGGAAACAATGAATATGTATACAGGACTAACAGCAATCACAGATGAAAATGTTTCAAGTATCACATCAAAAGTAAATGATATGGCAACAAGCATTATCACGGCTGCAAATACACAGCGAGATGAAGTAGTTGGGAAGTATAATGATATGTTTGCAAATACAACTGCAATTACAGAAGAAGAAAAAGCAGAAATTCTAGCAAGTGTTCAAGCTGGTTTTGATCAAAGAGTTGCAAATACAGAAGAAATGAAAAATGAAATTTTGACGATTTATGAACAAATAAAGCAACAGGGTGGAAGTATTACAGCAAATCAACAAGCACGGCTAGATGAGCTTTACAACAACATGAAAACTAATGCTGTGCAGGCTATGAGTCAGAATGAAGCAGAACAAAACGTAATTCTTAATCGCTTAAAAACAAGCCAAGAAACTATAACCGCTGAAATGGTTGGCAACACAATAAAAGAAATGAATAAAGAGTATGAAAAGCAAGTTGAAACCGCGGGAAACAAAAGAGATGAACTTGTTAGGCAGGCAGAAGAGCTAAAGAATCTTGAAGGTGGTAAATACGCAGAAAAAGCACAGCAGATCATAGATGCTGCCAATCAAGAATATGAAGAAACAGTAAAGTCATCACAAAAAATAAAATCAGAAGGGATAGATAAACTAATGAACGCCCACTCTGATTTCGCAGATAAAGTTGATATAACCACTGGTGAAATAATAAGCTGGTGGGATAAGATGTTCGGTACTTGGGATAAATGGCAACCTGAAAATAAAACTGTTACAGTTACTACAAAATATGTTAACCAGCATCTAGATGTTTATGGTGAAATAAGAGAAGGGAGCGATGGTAAACAACATCGCTATCTCGCTTATAACGGGCTGGATTATGTCCCTTATGATGGTTATAATGTAAGATTGCACGAAGGTGAGCGTGTTTTAACTAAAAAAGAAAATCTTGAATATTCTAAAGGTGGACGATCTAATAAAAAAGTGACTATTCAAATTCCATTCAATATAGATGGACGTGAGTTCGCTATCGCAGAAAAAGAATATCTTGCCGAAGAACTTGGATTTTAAGGAGAAAGTATATGTTAATAAATAATAAAAATTTCGGAACTTTAGGAGCAGTATTTATAGGGTTTACCTATACTTCTCCTGAAATATCAAGCAATATTCTTTATAACGGTCTCAATCAAGTTGATATGGGAATGGATGTTAATCCGGCGTTAAGAACGCTTCAACTCGCTTTTGAAAGTGAAACAGCAATGTCCAATTTTATGGCTGAAATTGTAAAACAGTTTACCATATTCGACGAAGAAATTAATCTGTATTATGACTGCATATTGAATGCTACGCCACAAATACAGCATTTGGGAAACTTGAAATATCTTGCCGATTATACAGTGTCCTGTATATGTCATGGTCCATTAAAAACTATAAATGAATTTTTGTTTGATGCTGAAGGAAACACCTATAGTGGATGTATTTATAAGATTACCGCATCTAGAAATATTAATAATTTTAAAATAAATGATTACATAATATCTGAACTTGAAGCGAATAGAACTTTTGTTATCGATGGCATAGATAAACTTGTATATTACCAAGATGAGAGATTGATTTCAAAATTCGATGAAGTTAAGAACTTAATAAAGTTTCCTATAGTTAATCCAGGTGAAAACGAAATTATATTAAGCGATGAAAATGTAGAGTTTGAGTTGCAGTATTATCCAAATTACATGTAGGAGTCAGTATGTTAAAAATATTAAATGAGGGAAAGTACTTTCCAATTATACGAAAAACCAATTTCAGTATTGTGACGAATTACGAAGGAGAGCAAACACTTTCCTTCGATATTTATATAAAAGATGATATGTATAATTTAATTACAGAAGAAACAGAGCTTTGTTTTAGAGATAATAGTTACAAAATAAAGAAAATCAACCAACGACCTAAACTGGCTACGATTGAATGTTTGCTTAATTTAGATGATTGGAAGTCTAATTTTTTTCTTAACTTTCACACAGAGTATAAACTTTTTAGCGAAGTTGTAAATATGATAATTCCAGATGGTTGGACGATTGAAGGAGCTGGCACAATAACTGGTCGAAGAGCAATTACTTTAGAAGGCGTTACAAGCTACGATATATTAATGCAATGTAAAAACACATATAACATTGTATTTGAATATCATATTTTAGATAAAACTATTAAAGTTATAAAACCAGATACATTTCAATCTAGAGGATTATATATAACAGATGAACTCAATCTTAAAGAATTAAATTATAAAGGAGATAGTACAGATTTCATTACGCGTTTATACGCTTTTGGAAAGAAAACAGAAATTACAAATGATGATGGTGAGGTAGTGAATACAGATTATGTGAATTTTGCCTCAATCAATAATGGCAAAAATTACGTTGAAAACTTTGATTATAGCAAAAAAATACTGGTTGGATATTGGCAAGATGATAGATATTTAGATCCACAGGAATTATTAGATGATGCAATAGATAAGCTAAAAATTTTATCTGCTCCAATCAGATCATATAGTTGTAATATAGTAGACTTGTCGAGAACAGTTGAGTCTTATAAATGTTTGGATTTTAAGATGTACGATAAAGTAACGTTGATGGATTCTGTTAGCAAAATTTGCGTTTTGCATCAAATTGTTGAGTATACAGAATATCCAGAAGAACAGCATAAAAATATCGTTGTTTTAAGTACCGAATTTAAGAAGATAACAGGAACAATAGATGACATAAAACAGTCTGTATCTGATATTGATACAGAAATTAAAAGAAGTGAGACGTTTATAAATGAAATAATACGTGATGTAGAAAGTAATACTATGAGAATAAACAATACTTATACCCGTGGCGAAACAGATATAAAATTTGAATCTCTAATTCAACAAAGTAAAGATGATATAAATTTTTCTTTGCAAGAAGTTATAAAAAAAGAAAATGAAAAAGTTGAGGAAAAGCTGGAAAGCATGGTACTTAATCTTGACGGCCTAACTAACACTTTAAGTACAACATCTGGAAACAATCTTATTAGAGATAGTATCGGCTGTTTTAATGATGGTTCTTGGCAAGGAAATTACAGTCTTGATGCAACTGCAGAGACCCGTTCTAGAAACCAGTATGGCTATGCTTTATTATTAAAAAATAATAGCTTAAAGCAACAGGTAAATGTTGCCAACGGTGTATATACTTTGTCTTTTGTTTATAAAAAACTGGTTAATTTAGCTAATGTTAAGCTGCTTATTAATGGAGATGAATTTGTTTTAAGCAATAATGACTATACCGAATTTAAACATACATTTGAAATATCAGATGGTTATATAACGATCGTATTTGAATGTGATACAGATAATGCCTGTCCAATCATAAATCTAATGCTGAATAAAGGTGATGAAAAAATGGAATGGTCACTTAATTCTAATGAAACCTGGTCGGATACAGTCAAGATTGGTCGCGGTGTTCGTATTTCTTCTATTGGTACTGATGTAGAATTTGTGGCCCTTGCAGATATTATTGGTTTCATGAATAAACAGGGCGAATATATAACTACTTTTGATAGTGACGGTATTGTAACAAACACAGCTGTTATCAAGAATAAAGCAACGATTGTTAATTTACTGATTCAGAATATTAATGATCAAACAATAATTAATAGAATCAATCCTAATGAAGTGGAGGTATACGAAAATGGCGAATAGTGGTGTTTTAGGCGGTGGTGGATATCAGGGCAGATATCTGGAATTTGCATGGGCGCTGGTAAGTCAGGATATTGCTACTAATTCATCGGTAATTTACTGGCGGGTAACTGTTGTTGGAGGAACATCATCATATTATTATCACTATAGAGATTATTGTGATGCTTTTGGTGCAGTTCTGGTTAATAATAATAGTCGTACACAACGATATAAAGGTGATTTAGCAAATGGATATCAAACTGTATATCATGATGTAAATGGTAATTTTAATTTTAGTGCACATGTTGTCGCAGCTGTTTATTCAAATACAGTAAACGAAGATGTGACTGGTTCGTGGTCTCTTCCAACAATTCCTAGACAAGCAACTTTAACAAGCATGATTGAAAATTTTACAGATGAAGATGATCCCTGGCTTACTTATAGTAATCCTGGTGGCTTAGGGGTAAAAGCATGGCTTGAAGTCAACCCTAATGGTGATCATATCTGTGAACGTACTTGTTCAAATGGTCGATTAGACTGGAATTTGACAGAAACAGAAAAAAAACTAATTCGTCAAAAATGTACTAAAAATTCACAAACAATTCGTGTTGGAATCTATACAAATATTAATGGGCAATGGGTTAATCCTGACTATCGAGACAGGATAATAACAATTAAAGATCCTGCTCCAAGCCTTCCAAATACAGCCACATTAACTGTAGATAATGGTGATCTGGCAGGTAATGATACAGTAATAAAAGGCTATTCTAAAATAACAGCTAGTTTTGGTTCTGCTATGGCTGTTAAAGAAGCAAGTATTAAAGAATATCGTATTGTATGTGGAGAAAGTGTACAGCGTGCAAGTTCAAATAATTCTTGGACAATTAATAACGCAGCTTCTAATGTAATAATAAATTATGCAGAGGACAGTAGAGGAAATATAGTTTCAAATACTCATACTGTTAAAAATTTTATAGATTATTTTCCACCTTCGATTTTGGAATTAACTGTATCTCGAGAAAAAGGTGGTATAGGTTCTAATGTTATTGTTACATGTAAAGGTACTTTTTGGAATGGCAATTTTGGCAATGTAGATAATGCGCTTTCGATACAGTATTTTTATAAAGTTCAAGGAAGTAGTACATGGACACAAGGAAGCACGAGCATTGATTATAGTGTAAGTGGTAACAGTTTCAGTATTGAAACAGAAATTGCAGGTGACTTAGGAGCTAATGGTTTTGAGGTTGCAAATAACTATGATTTTAAAATTGTTCTTTCAGACAAAATAACGACAGATGTTATGAAACAAACAATACTGCAAAGCGGTATTCCAGCAATATCTATTCACCAAAATGGTGTGGCTTTTGGCGCCTTCTATGATCCTGATGTTGGAGGTGCTTTACAGGTGGAAGGAAAAAGGATACCACCTGTAAAACAGCTGTACATGGTGGCTGGAAGCAAAATAGTTACAGTCCCTGCTGGAAATGATTCAGCTTTGCTTCATACATGGACAGAAATAGTAAATCTTTTTAAAAACGAATACGGTATTACTATTACAGAAAGAACTAAACTTGCGATAACTCTTTCAAATGGAGATAGTCGTGCTAGTGACGTCCATGTTGAGGGATCAACCTGGCTTGGAGACAGCTCAAAAAATTCAGGTGATGTACACGCGGTATTTGATAGAGTTTTTTCTGGTGATATGCGGATAAATTATAGCTATTTTTACGTAGCATAAGGAGGTGAATTAATGTTAATAGCAAAAATAATCCAAGAAAATGTAACAATAGAAATAGAAGAGTTAATGTCTAATTTCCAGTATAGCCAAAACTTGGAGATACAGTTTGTGCGGGACGAAAACTACGCGGACGGTATTCTTACTGGCTGGTACAAAAAGTTCAAGGAGGAAGAAAGACTGCTGGATATTGCAGAGGACGGAACATTTACATTGCCTGCAGATATTTTTACAAAAGCAGGATCTGTGCAGTTTTCTTTTGCGCTAAACTATAGCGACAAAGTAATACACCTTGGCTGGGTTGAATTATACGTAAAAAGAGCTTTTGGTAATACAGTAGATATTTTGCCGGAAGAAGCAGAAACGTGGATAAGTGTAGTTTCCAGTGCTGCCAGAGAAGCAATAAAAAATGATGTGGAATTAGTAAAAGAAAAAGCAACAGAAAGTTCCAACAATGCAAAAAGTGCGTTAGAAAGTGCGAATAATGCTTCGTTATCGGAGCAAAAAGTACTAGAAGCAGAAGAAAAAGCACTGGAATATATGGCCAGTACAGAAAGATTTAAAAATAGTGCTTCCAATTTCGCAGATCAGGCTAATCTTGCCAGAACAGAAGCACAGCAGAGTGCAACTAATGCTAGTAGTAGTGCTTCTAGTGCTCTAACTAATGCTAATAAAGCTAAAGAACATTTAGACAGTGTTAATACAGCGGTTAGTAATTTTAATACCGATTACACCGAAAAAATTAACGAGTTTAATACAAATTACACAACAAAAAAAGAAGCTTTTGATACCACGGTAAACAGCGCAAATACCGCGTTAAATGCAACTATTACAGAAGCTAATACATCTATAAATAGCAAAGTTGCAGAGGCAAGTGCACAAGCTAATATAGCCAAACAAGAAGCAGATAGAGCTACTCTGGCAACAGACGGGAAATTAGACAAGAATCAGGGTACCGACAATGCAGGCAAGGCAATGGTGGTAGACGAAGAAGGAAATATTATTCCTGGCGAAGCTGGCATAAACAATGATGAAGTAAATGCGCTTATCGACAGCGCGATTAAAGAAAAGCTGTACACCCAGGAAGAAGTAGATTATCTTTTACGAGACAAGATGGATAAGCCGTATACGCCTGTTACGCTTACAGATAATACTACAATAGACTGCACTTTAGCCGGAAATTTTAAAATAGATAGTATAGAAGGAAATACAGTGCAGGATGTAGAAGAAAACATTGTTCCTACGCCCGCTAGACCGATTCCAATTATTAGTAAGAAAACATTAGCAAACGGTGATTATGTAGAGCTTCGCAGTTTGAAAGAAAGTGAAAACTTGTTTGATGAAAAATTAGCAATTCATGGATATGTTACTTCTGCCGGTGAAATAGTGTCTAGTAACGAAGGAAAAAGAAATGAAAAATTAAGTGATTTTATTCCTACGAACAATGCAACACAGCTATCTTTTTATATTAATGTTACTCCTTCTGGGAGCGATAACGATAGTGATACTAGAGCATGGTATGGGATTAGTTTTTATGACAGTAATAAAACTTTTATTTCTAGGGTAAGTGATTTTAGTGATTATACAATAGAGAATATTACTGTAACAAACACCATAAATGTTCATGCAAGTGCAAAGTATTTTAGATTTTCGTATAGAGCTTATGAAGATGGTAAAGCTAGTGTCGTACTAGGCGCTAAAACTATTAATTCTTACATTCCTCCCACTGTCCGTGATTACAAAATAGTAGACCATGTGGATAAAAAAGCGTGGATAGAGAGAAATGTACAAGAAGTAAATATTAACAATTTAGTGTATAGCTATGCTGGTGATAATGGAGAAGGAGTCGGAGTAAGATTTTATGCATCTGTTAAGCCGACATTGAAATTCGCTAATGAAATATATTCTAATATTTTTATAAGCTACAGTGCTTATGACTATACAAAAGAAAGTATATATGGCGGTAATAGTGCAGGCGGTAAAACACTTTCTATAATTGTTAAAGAAAGTAATATTTCAGAGCACACACAAGAAGCTTTGTTAAATTATATTAACAATCCTAATGCGATAGCTTATTATTGTTTAGATACTCCTATTATAGAAGAAATAGAATACAATCAAAACGATACTACCGAAGCAGGATACAGCTTTCAGGATACGACATCACCTTCGCCAACCATACCCAGTGAGATTGTAAGCTGTACGCCACGGACTGAAAATTTGTTTGATATTAATTTTGTTGAAAAGTGGAAAAATTATACAGATGGAATGTCTGTAGAAAATGGTGTTGTTAGAATATCTAACGTAGATTGTTATTTAAATCCGCGCAAAACAGTTGTTATCACAATTGATAAAAGCGCAACTTATTGTTTGCGATTTGATTTTAATGTTATAGCAGGCAATGCAGCATATGGTAATATTACTTTGATTAATTATGCAAATGACAATCCTACAGCTTTTGGTAATGGCAGTGCAAAATGGCTAGATGCAGGAAAATATTATTTATTATTTTACCAAGGAATTAAAAATACAGAAGAAAATAATATTGTCGAGTATAGCAATATTATGCTTTTTGAGAATAAAAAAAACTTAACAGAATTTGAACCGTATGGGAAGTATAGCTTAGATATAAAAACCTGCGGGAAGAATTTGCTTAATGCTGGTGTTGCTAGTGGGTACAGGAAAAACTGCACAGTTGAAGTAGAAAACGGGATAATTACAATGACACCGTTAACTGCTGACGCAGATACCTACCTCAATACATTAAATGATAAAGGAAGTCCATACGATAAGAATTGCGGAACTTTGATTGATGTATCAAATGTTAAAAAAGTTACAGTCACTATCTCGAATGAAATTTTTAACAAAAATTACGCTGCACTGTATGATGAAAATCTAACTATAATTATGCTGTATAGTTTCATTGATCAGAATATATTTACTATTGATTTATCTAAATACAATAATGCTAAATACATGACAGTCAGAATAGGAAACGGAGCAATGCCAGCAGGGTCTCATTCTACAACTGTTCAAATAGAGGCTGGTGACACCGCAACTGAATATCAGCCTTATCAGGAAAGTGCGGTTAAACTATTCCTAGATGAGCCGCTTTTATCATCAAGTGATAAATTAATTAGAGATACAATAAATGCTGTTGATGGTAAATTAAATAAAAAGATAATATTTTATAAATTTACTGGAACTGAAACATTTCAACATGACTATGAAGCGCAAAAAGGATATTATGGTAGATTTTTCGTGTTACAAGATATATATATAAATCCTTCGATATTTATTGAGTTGAAATGCAACATATTGCCTTGGGCTAGACAAAGTTGGAATTTAAATCAAGAAGGATTTGCACAAAACGCCAATCAAGTGCATCTTAAATTTTCAAACAAAAGGCTAGGAATATCTGATGATACACCAATCGAGCAAAAGCGTGTTGCTTTCGATAATTATGTAAAAGAATTAAAAACACCTATCATATTTACATTAATATTAAAAGAAGCTGAGATAACACCTTTAGAACCTGAGGTAATTGATAAATTAAAGCAGTTGCGTACTTTCAGTCCAGTAACGTATGTATTTGTAGAAGGGGAGGTTAAGCCAATTTATAATTGCAGGTATCCTAAAGATTTACTTTTGTCTCAGCAAAAATTAGAATCCACGGTATTAACTTTACAAGAGGAGGTAGTAAAAAATGTATAGTGTTATAAAAGATGTAATCACAAAAGGGAGCTACGAATTGGTAGATATTTTAAATAAAATTAATAAATTATGGGTGGAAAATGCACTTACAGAAGAGGAACGGGATGAACTGGTTAATCTAGCAAGAACTAACGCAGTTCCCGACAATTCATACGCAGAAAACACACAGCAGATTGCTAATCTGTGGGAATATTACCAGCAGTTGGACAGTAGGATTACTGTTTTAGAAAATAACAGCAGTGTAGAACCTACAGAACCAGAGGAAGAATGGCCAGAGTACATACAACCTTTAGGTGCTCATGATGCTTATAATGCGGGTGATAAGATAATTTTTAATAGTAAAAAATACATATGTAAAATGGATGGGTGTGTATGGGATCCGCTGGCTTATCCAGGTGCATGGGAATTATTTGAAGAATAAATAAATTAGGAGGAATATAACATGAACAATTTAAATTATATGGACACATACAATGCAATTACAGGAGCAATTATTGCTTTTTTAACCTTTATTTTTGGAGAACATTGGATTTTATTTGCGCTATTTTTGTTATTCAATGTTGTAGATTTTATAACAGGCTGGATGAAATCCCGCTTAAACAAAAAAGAAAATAGCGCTAAGGGGCTTACGGGAGTTTTAAAAAAATTAGGGTACTGGATCATGATCATGATTTCATTTTCAGCGTCAGTATTATTTATTGAAATTGGAAATACTTTAGGAATTGATTTGGGTATCACCACATTATTAGGATGGTTTGTTTTAGCTTCGTTAGCTATTAATGAACTTAGAAGCATTGTAGAAAACCTAGTAGAAGCTGGATATAACATTCCAAATATATTAACAAAAGGGTTAGAAGTAGCCGATAAAATGATTAATCAGGAGGAAAAATAAATATGGAATTAAAAGAAACAGTAGACATGATGAATAATCAAGATTATAAAGAAAGATTTAAAGCTGAATATTATCAATTAAAAATTCGTTATGATGGTCTTAGTAAAATGATTGAAAAATATGAAAATGGAACACTTAATTTTAAACCAAAGTGCAATATTAATTTATTCAAAAAACAAGCCGCACAAATGTTTGCTTATTTGCGAACATTAGAACTAAGAGCAGAAATAGAGAATATTAAACTTTAGGAGGAAATTAAAATATGATTTTTAATGTACATGGAGGACATAATTTTAAAGTGCCTGGTGCGAATAGTGTTCTTGATGAAACAACAGAAGATAGAAAAGTTAAAGATTTAGTTATTTCAAAATTAAAAATATTAGGGCATACGGTTTATGACTGTACAGATGATTTAGGAACATCACAAAGTGCAAATTTAAAAAATATTGTAGCAAAATGCAACGCACATTTAGTGAATATTGATGTTTCAATTCATTTCAATGCAGGGGCAAATGATGTAAGCGGAGATGAAAAAACTACAGGAACAGAAGTTTATTATTATTCTACAAAAGGAAAAGCATATGCTGAAAAGGTGGTCAACGCGATTGCTGAATTAGGGTTCAAAAACAGAGGCGTTAAATCTAGTTCTACATTATATGTATTGAAACATACTAATTCACCAGCAATTTTGATAGAATGTTGTTTTGTAGATGATAAAGATGATGCAAATTTGTATAGTGCAGAAGCAATGGCTAACGCGATTGTTAAAGGGATTACAGGCGTGGACTTGAATATTACCAATAAAATTAAGATCGCATATGCAGGACATGTGCAGGATATCGGCTGGACAAGTGCAGTCATAGATGGTGCAACTTGCGGGACAGTAGGGCAATCTAAACGATTAGAGGCAATTCAAATCGATACAAGATTATCTAATTTAAATATATACGCTAAAGCTCATATCGCTAATGAAGGTTGGCACGATTATGGAAAAATTGACAATAACACAGTAATTGGAACAGTTGGAAAAGCCGAGGCGCTGGAATGTTTGTGTTTAAACTGTACTAATGCAAATGTGGTGTATAGAGTGCATCAGGCTAATATTGGCTGGTCTAGCTGGACTAAAGCAGACGGTATTAGTACCTTGGGAAGCGTAGGGCAGTCTTTGCAGTTAGAAGCAATTGAAATTAAGGTAATCTAGCTATGGAAAAAATTTACCTAAAACATGGCGCCGAGGACATTCAAGGAAATCGATTAAACACTAGATTAGAATATACACTAATTCATATGGGATTAACTCATAGTGTAATAAGTAACGGTTATAAAGATATACATGTAAATAATAAGTATATAAAATTCAAATTCATTATAAAATAAATTAATTTAACTAAAAATAAGTTAAAATTTTATTTAAACACTTGATAAAGTTAAAAAAAAGTAGTATATATTATATGAATAGAAACCTCCTTGCCTAACTTGCAAGTTTTTTGTGTTATCTGTTCGGCGTAAGTCATATAATTTTTATATGAGAGTAGCACTGACCTACTTCCCCTTGGAGTTGTTAACCAAACCTGTGCGGGGGCGCGTTGAAAAGCACGGGTGGCAGTAGTTGTATTTGCAATGTACTGCGTCAGTAAATAAGTTATGGTAGAGCGCTAGATTTGGCTAGCGCTTTACTTTTGATTTTCAGGAGGAATGGTTTTATGTATTCTATAAAAGAGTTAAACGAGATAATATTAAATAAAAA
This sequence comes from Clostridium sp. Marseille-Q5894, assembly GCF_946902305.1. Lineage (NCBI taxonomy): Bacteria > Bacillati > Bacillota > Clostridia > Eubacteriales > Clostridiaceae > Clostridium > Clostridium sp. Marseille-Q5894. The sequence goes on from NZ_CAMPPT010000001.1 coordinate 220,107, forward strand.
CCTACCTGAAGTTAATAAAATATCTTTAAAATTATATTGTGATTATTATGAAAATTATATTGAAAATAATATTTATATAGTTGAGCTAGGTAACAGTAGATCATTTAGCGTAAAAGTCGAAGCAAGACATGTTGCACATATACTTGATTTACATGCTTTTCATGATCAAAGAACGAAAAACAAGAAATTACGGTTTCCTGGTGCTTTCTCAAAAATTGATGGATATGCCAATATGAAAAAAGGAATTATTACACTTGATATCTTAAAAAATTCAAAAAATGGCGAAGCATGGAAAAAGAGAACAGTAAGAGATCGGGTTTTAGGATTTGTGTTCATTAGAGAAGCACTTTTAAAAGGACAATGGTATTCTTTTGACAAATCTAAATGTACTAAAGATACTAAATTAAATCCTAAGTATGTTGCATCATATAATGTGGGAAAAATTTTTTATAATTTTTGTATATCTGAAGATGATGAGAACAACTGTTTTTGTGTTTCAAATATAGTTGTTTACAAAAATAATTCTTGGGTAGAAAATCAGGAATTGTTAGATGTTTCAAGAGTGTGCGAAATATATGAAAAAAATAAATTTAAAACTATAGTCTGCCATAAAGAGTATGTGAAAAATAAGTTAATGAACAAGAAAACTGCTAATACAGTTATTGTAGATGGATGTGTTCATGATAAAATTATAAAACAAAGTCATTCCTTTAATTCGATACAAATCGGTGAAGATGAGTATAGAGTAGAATACTTGAAGATAGATAAAATAAGCAGATATTTAAAAAAATAGAGCTCAAACCTAGATCAACATGATCTAGGTTTTTTTTGTTTACTTGTTTTTTGACAAAAATAGAAGTAATGAGATATTAAAATGGGTGTATAACGTCAAAAAATTTGATAAACTGTAAAGGATACTAAAACCTAAGTGCTATACCCTAGACTTTAGTGTCCTTTATAATCCTCATAGGTCTATATGAATTTGGCGAAATATACCTCCATATTGTAGTAAAATAATTTAGGAGGGAAAATATGAAAGAATTAAGGGAAATAACTAACAAACTGAATAAGACAGTAGAAAATTTAAAGAAAGAAAAAGACATTAAAAAAGCCGTAGAAGAACTACGGCAGATAAAAGATAAGTTAAGCAGGATCATAAAAGAAAACACCCAAATTAATGGGTGTTTTCTTTGACATGTTTTTGACATGGTTGAGAATTACATCAAAAAAATATCGGTTATATATGAGATTTTTTTTGTTAAATATATAAAAAATAAGAATTGTATAAGAAAATATTTAGATTAATGCTAAAATGTTAAATCAGATTATTCCCATTTCAATCATTTTTAAACCGATATCTACAGAGTTATAAGCAGCACCTTTCATTAATTGATCAGCAACTACCCATAAACTTAAGGCGTTTGGATTATCTAAATCTTTACGAACTCTCCCTACGTGAACTAATTGGTCACCGACAAATAAATTTGCCATTGGATAAACTTGATTTTCAATATCATCATATAGTTCTACACCAGTAGAATTACTTAGTAATTCAAATACTTTGTCAATATCGATTGGTTTCTTTGTTTCAATATATACTGATTCAGAATGTCCACGAAGAACAGGAACGCGAACACATGTAGCATTAACTTTAATATCTTTATTAAAGATTTTTTTAGTTTCATTAACCATTTTCATCTCTTCTTTAGAAAAATGATTATCTAAATCAAATTTATCTACTTGAGGAATACAGTTAAAAGCAATTGGGAAATGTTTTTTATCTCCAGCACAAGGTAATGTTTTTGCTACTGGTTCTTTACCATCTAAAACCTCTTGAGATTGACGATATAATTCTTCCATTCCCGCAACTCCAGCTCCAGATACAGCCTGATAAGTTGAAACAATAATTCTTTCAATATCAAAATATTCATTTAAACGATTTAAGGCACTGACCATTTGAATTGTAGTACAGTTAGGATTAGCGATGATTCCTTTGTGATTTCTCAAAGCTTCACCATTTACTTCTGGTACTACTAAAGGTACATCAGGATCCATTCTAAAATGGCTAGTGTTATCGATGTTGATACATCCAGCATTTACTGCATATGGCATATATTTTTCAGAAATGCTGCCACCAGCAGACCAAAATGCTACTTCAACATTTTCAAAACTGTTTTCAGTTAATTCTTCAACTGTAAATTTATGATCTTCAAATTCAATAACTTTTCCAGCGCTTCGAGATGAAGCTAATAATTTAATGCTTTCAAATGGAAAATTAAATTGGAAAATACATCTTAACATTTCTCTTCCCACAGCTCCAGTAGCTCCTACGATTGCAACTTTATATTTTTTCATTTTATTTTACCTTTCCTTCCTAAAAATGCTTCATGTAATAATATTTGTGCTCTTTTTACATCATCACGATCTATATAACAAGAAATATTAATTTCTGAACAAGATGTCATCTCAACATTAATACCATTATTATTCAAAGTATTGTATGCTTTTTGGAACATACCGCGGTTGTTTTTAATTCCTACACCAATTACAGATACTTTACCGATATTACCACGAACAATAATTCGATTGGCATTTAATTGAGGTTTTAAATCATTAATAATATCAACAACAGCAGGAACATCAACATCACTGATTATTAGCGAAATATCCATTTTTCCTCCACCGACTAAAGCTTGGTTGAAAACATTGACATTTACACCAGCATCAGCAATTTTTTCAAAAAGATTTCCAGCGCTATTGTTTGTTGCGTCTACTTTTACTAAAGTGATACGGGCTTCATTTTGTGAACCCGTGATCCCAGAAATAATTAGCTGATTTAAATTTTCTTTCATAATACGGTCATCTCCTATTACATATGTTCCTTTAGTATCTTCAAATGAAGAACGAGCGTGTATCGCAATATTGTGACTAGCAGCTAGTTGAACACAGCGATGATTTAAAACTTTGGCACCGTTTTTAGCTAGTTCCAGCATTTCAGCATAACTAATACAATCTAATTTTATGGCACCAGGTACTAATCTTGGATCAGCGGTATATATACCATTTACATCACTATAAATTTCTACTTCTCGAGCATCAATGGCTACTCCGATAGCTACTGCAGATAAATCACTCCCGCCACGTCCTAAAGTTGTAATTTTACCATGTACAGAATGTCCTTGAAAACCTGGGCAAAAAACAATATCTACATATTTTAGTTTTTCAAGAATATCTTTTCCTTCTACTTTATTAATTGTGGCATTTTTAAATGTTGAATCAGTCACGATTCCTAATTCATCATTAGTAATCGTGGCAACACGATATCCTAATGATGCTAATTCACTTTTACATACTAAAGTAGATATTGTTTCTCCAATACTAGTTAATCGATCGATTTCTTCGTCTGTTAATTGTTTTGTATTAACGATTGATAACAGAGTATCGGTAGCATAGGGATCATCATAGCGCCCCATAGCTGAAACTACTGCGACAACTTTATTACCATTATTAATTTCACGGATAATATTGTTGTACATTATTGAACGTGACTCTCTTGAACGAGTAGAAGTCCCACCAAATTTCTGGACAATTATGTTCATTTTATCCCCTCACTTTAAAAATTGTGTATTCTTCATCGTTTAAGACGGTTGTTAAATCAGCTAACTCAATTTCATGAGTAATATAAATATGATCATGTTTTTCTGTAAAATACATCTCGTAATCAACATCTAATGGTTTGTTTGCTCGAAGATAATATTTAGATTTAGTAATAGGATAGACATTAGGACAGTCTTCATAATCATGATCCCATCTTTCTGCCTGGGTAGTTTTGATAATATCACTAACTACTGCTGAAGCAGTAACATATCTACCAGCACCTTTACCATAATAAATTACGTTTTCAACATAATCGTTATCAATCTCTATTACATTATATGCATCCATAACATTTGCGACTAGTTCTTTTTTACTAATCAATGTTGCGGCTACATCGATTCCGATACCATCATTGACTTCTTTTGCTTGAGCAATCATTTTAAAACGATACCCTAATTTTTTTGCATAATCCATATCTGTTTTTGTAACATCACGAATACCAGTAGCAGAAATCTTGTCAAAATCAATAAATTTTTTAAATCCATTTTGAGCCAAAATACAAATTTTATGTGCAGCATCGATTCCATCTAAATCTAAAGCAGGGTTTGCTTCGACATAACCCAAGCCATCTGCAATAGTTAAGGCTTCATCAAAATCTAAGTTTTCGTTTTCCATTAAAGTTAAGATAAAGTTTGTCGTTCCATTTAAAATACCAATAATTTCTTTAGTATTGTTAGCTACTAAACTTTCTTTTTGGCTAACTAATACAGGAATTCCGCCCCCAACACTGGCTTCATAAAAAATATGAACATTGTTTTCTTTAGCAGCTATAAAGATTTCTTTACCATAATGGGCAAGTAATGCCTTGTTAGCTGTAACAACGTGCTTACCATTTTTAATTGCGTTTAGAATAATTGTTTTAGCTATTGTTGTTCCACCAATTAATTCTACTACAACATCTATCTCACTATCATTAATAATATCGTTATAATCTTTCGTATAGATTATTCCTTCTGGTAATTCAACTTCTTCTAATCCACAACCATATTTGATTGTAACTTCTTCATTGATAATTTTTGATAAACGTTCTTTTTCATTAGTAAGAATCTCTACGACCCCATAACCAACAGTTCCTAACCCGATAATACCGATTTTCATCCTATACCCCCTTATTCATAATAAAAATGGACCTTATATAAAGGTCCTACATCATTATTAAATAGTAGAACCATAATCTTTATAATAGGCGCAATAATGGAACTAATTATAGCCATAATTGTTGAATTCTTGCCTATTAATAACATACTGCGGTCCTCCATTTTTCTAATTTATGACATATTAACACGATTGTATACAATAAGTCAATGATAATCAATAATAATTGAAATAATCAAAATAATTTTATCGAATTATGTTATAATAACAATATATTGACTTCTTTAAATAAATTGTATACAATAATTTAAATCAAACAGGGGGTTGAACAATGGAAAAGAAATATGTAAGTACGCGAAATCTTCAAAAAGAAATTAATTTTTATCAAGCTATCGTTCAGGGAATCGGTGAAGATGGTGGTTTATTAGTACCTAATTTTGATTTTACTAAAATGGATTTAGAAGCGTTATCTAATTTGAATTATGTAGATCTAGCTACAGAAGTATTAAGTACTTTTGTACCAGAAGATGGAAAAGAATTGATTCATGAAGCATGCTCAAATGCATATGGAAAAGGACTGTTTCCTGAAATTGTCGTGCCAGTAAAAAAAGCTGGTGATGTTTATGTGGCTGAATTATTTCATGGTCAAACGGCAGCGTTTAAGGATATGGCATTGTCATTATTGCCTTATTTAATGACTTTATCTTTAAAGCAGTTAAATGAACAACGTGAAGTAATGATTTTAGCAGCAACTAGTGGTGATACAGGGAAAGCTGCGTTAGAAGGTTTTAAAGATGTTGCTGGAACTTGTATTAAAGTTTTTTATCCATTAGATGGAGTATCTGCAATTCAACAGCAGCAGATGGTAAGTCAGACTGGTAAAAATGTTAAGGTTATTGGAATTCATGGAAACTTTGATGATGCACAAACAGCTGTGAAAAAAGCATTTGGATCTGATGAATTAAAAGTTGAAAGTGATAAACATAATGTCTTTTTATCATCAGCGAATTCAATCAATGTTGGACGTTTGATTCCACAAATCGTTTATTATTTCCATAGTTATTTTGAATTAGTGAGAAATGATGAAATTAATTTAGGAGATCAGGTTAATTTCTGTGTTCCTAGTGGTAATTTTGGTAACTGTTTAGCAGGATATTTCGCAAAACAAATGGGATTACCAATTAATAAATTTATTTGTGCATCAAATAAAAATAATATTTTGACAGATTTCTTTACTACAGGTCGTTATGATGCTAATCGAGAATTTTATAAAACTAATGCACCAGCAATGGATATTTTAGTATCTAGTAATCTTGAAAGACTAGTTTGGTTTATGTCTGATGGCGATGGGGATAAAGTGCGTAGTTATATGGATAAATTAAACAGTGAAGGTGTTTATGAAGTAGATGAAGATACTTATGAAAAAATTAAAAAGCAATTTAAAGCAGGATATTTAAATGAAGATGAAGTTTTACAAACAATAAAACAGTGCTTTAATGAAACAGGATATTTATTAGATACTCATACAGCAATTGGTTATGGAGTCTTAAAGCAGTATCAAAAAGATAGTGGGGATGATACGAAGACGATATTATTATCAACTGCATCTCCTTATAAATTCCCTGAATCTGTATACAAAGCAATTTATGATGAAGAACTTGATGTTTATAGTGCTATTGAAAAGTTAAATGAAAGAACAGGTGTTTCAGTTCCTAGAGCATTAACAGGTATTAAAGATCGAGCTGTTTTACATAAAGAAGCAATCGATAAAACTGAAATTATTAGCTTTATTAAATCAGAAATTGAAGCAATGTAGGAGGTTATCATGAAAGTAAAAGTAAAAGTACCCGCAACAAGTGCAAATTTAGGTCCAGGATTTGATGTGGCTGGTTTAGCACTGACTTTATACAATACCTTTATCTTTGAATTAAGTGATAGTGGTTTAAATATTACAGGCTGTCCAGAGCAATTTTGTAATGAAGATAATATGACTTATCAGGCTTTCAAAAGAGCTGCTGAAGTTTGTGGTTTAAAATACCATGGGATAAATATCGAATGTAGTGGAGATGTTCCTTATACTCGTGGACTAGGAAGTAGTTCGACATGTATTGTAGCAGGAATCGTTGGAGCTTTTGCTTTTAAAGATAAGGCTGATGATCGTCAAGAGATTTTAGAGTTGGCAACAGCGATTGAAGGTCATCCTGATAATGTGGCACCAGCTGTTTTTGGGGGATTAACAGTGTCGGTGATGGAAGAAAATAATGTTTTAACATTAAATATTCCTGTTAAGCATGATTATCGTTTTGTTGCTTTAATTCCACCATTTACATTATCGACTGAACAATCACGTTCGGTTTTACCGCAGGTTTTACCACGGAAAGATGCGATTAAAAATGTATCACATCTAGCGTTAATGGTTGCTTCATTGATCAATGGTTATGATGAAGGGCTTAAATTAGGCTTTAAAGATCGTTTGCACCAGCCATATCGTGGAGATTTAATTAAAGGGTTTAATGATATTATGGCGGTCTTAGAAAAAGATGAGAAAGTCTTAGGTGCATATTTATCAGGAGCAGGGCCAACTATCATGGCTGTTATTCGTGGTGAGGATAAAATGGGAGTAGTAAGAATAAAGGAAGAACTTGGTGATTTAGTTAAAGATTGGCAAGTTGTTAAACTTGAATTGGATAATCGTGGATACACTGCAGACTATGAATAATGAAAAGGAGTTATAAAGAGAATTAGATTCTTTCTAACTCTTTTTTATTAAAATAAAAAGTAATAATCATTTTAGATGATTATTACAGAATGGTTTATTTTATATAATTTATCGATGTTTAGAGCGATTTTCTTTTTTAGTATAGTCAGTTTTATCATTAGTTCTACCTAATAGATAATCGACAGTGGTTTCATGAAAAGTTGCGATTTTATCCAAGATTTCAGGAGCGATTGTTCTTTCGCCACGTTCATAACGTGAATATGATTTTTGTGTAACATTAAGATAATTAGCTAATTCTTTTTGAGTTAAATCTTTGTCTTCACGAAGATCACGAATTCTTTTGTAAATAACCATAGTTATCACCACCTGTTTTTATTATAGGATTGACCCCATTGGTCTATGCTTAAATACCCCAAATTGGACTAAAAAATATGATTGTTATTATTTGTTGATTAAAAATAAAACCTGCATTAATAGCAGGGTAAGAGTTTTTATATAAATGATTTTAACGATGTATTTGGTTTTCTTTTTTTGTATAATCAGTTTTATCGTCAGTTCTACCTAATAGATAATCGACAGTAGTTTCGTGAAAAGTAGCAATTTTATCTAAGATTTCAGGAGCAATCGTTCTTTCACCGCGTTCATAACGCGAATATGATTTTTGCGAAACATTAAGATAATTAGCTAGTTCTTTTTGAGTTAAATCTTTATCTTCACGAAGATCACGAATTCTTTTATAAATAACCATAACATCATCACCAAATTAATTATAAATGGGGTCAAATTTCTTTGGTTGTAATTACCCAAAATGGACTAAAGAAAAAGTTATACCTTTAGCTTTATAAATAAAATCGTTTGGTTTATAATAAGTGGGAGGTGAATTATGGAACAGTTTGCAAGAATTGTAAAAATGACTAATCAAGAATGGCTTGAAAACCTCCAAACTAAAAAGGTGGCAGTTTTTGGATTAGGTGGGGTTGGCAGTTATGTAGTTGAGGCTTTGGTTAGAAATGGAATTGGAGAAATAGTTTTAGTTGATCATGATAAAATCGATATTACTAATCTAAATAGACAACTATATGCATTACATTCGACGATCGGTATGAATAAAGTGGATGTTGCTAAGAGAAGATGTTTAGATATCAATCCCAATCTAAAAATAACTACATATCAGCAGTTTTATCTTCCTGATCAGGGAATGGAAGATATATTTTCTGATTGTGATTTTGTTGTTGACGCTATCGATACGGTAAAAGCCAAAATAGCATTAATTGAAAATTGTCACAAATTAAAAATTCGTATTATTTCATCTATGGGAACAGGTAATAAATTGGAACCAGAAAGTTTTGAAATAGCTGATATTTTTAAAACCAGTGTATGCCCTTTAGCGAGAGTAATGCGAAGAGAATTAAAGATTCGTGGAATAAAAAAATGTCCTGTATTATATTCAAAAGAACAACCACAAAAAGTAGCTGATGCAACACCGGGAAGTGTGAGTTTCGTCCCTAGTGTCGCTGGTTTGATGATAGCTGGTTATGTTATTAAAGAACTCGTAAAGGAGAATAAATAATGGAAGGTATTACAGAAATTGATAAAACAGAATATATAGAAGATTGCTTGAAAATAGTTAAAGAAATGGTGCTAAATGAAGATTTTACAGATGAAATCTGGCGTTTATTAACTAGTGAGATTATGGATACTTGCTTGTTTATTGGTGGAGATTTTGGTGAGGAAAATATACGTAATATTACAAATCAATATATTAATAATGATGGTATTAAACGCTTTAAAAGAGCGCATAAGGTGTTATAATGCAACATTATTGTGAAATACCAACACCAAAAGGCACAATGAGAGGTTTTTTTCATAAACCAAATAAAGATAAGCATCCAGTTTGTTTGATTTTTCATGGTTTTACTGGTCAAAAGACAGGGACTAAATTTAGCTATGTGCAATTAGCAAGAATGTTAGAAGCTAAGGGCATTGCAACTTTTAGATTTGATTTTTTAGGTAGTGGTGAAAGTGATTTAAACTTTAAAGATATGACTTTTAAAGATGAGTTGGCATGTGCAAGAATAATTTTAGAAGAAGCTTTAAAAATGGAAAATTGCACTGAAATATATGTCTTAGGACATTCGATGGGAGGAGCTGTAGCTAGTGAATTAGCGAAACTTTATCCAGAAGTGATAAGTAAATTGGTATTGTGGGCACCAGCATTTAATTTACCATCAGCTTTAGATTATTTAACAGGTAAAGTTGAAGCAAATCAAGATGGATTATATGATCATGGCGGATTCGAAATTTCTCAAGAGTTTGTTGATGATATGTTAGCTCGTGATTTTTATGATGGTTTAGATATTTATAAAAATGATTTACTAATTATTCATGGTACAGAAGATACGACTGTTCCGTTTGATATATCTAAACTATATGTACCTAAATTTATAGATACAGCTAAATTTATTCCAATTAACGGAGCTAATCATAATTATGATAGTGTTGAACATATAAAGAAAGTATTAAAATTATCGCTTGATTTTTTGGTTGGATAATAAAATAATGTTGTCTATGTAGATGTAATTAAATTATGTCGTTTTATTGTTTAAAGAGGAAAATTTTATCTAATATAGGTAATTTATTTATAGAAAAGGGATTGACATTATACGATGAAGTACTTATAATGAGAATGTTCTTATGAACTCTAAAGTCCCCGGTAAGGATAAAGGAGAAAAAATAAATGAGACAAACAACTATGGCTAATGCAGCCACAATCGAAAGAAAATGGTATGTAGTTGATGCAACTGATTTAACTTTAGGTCGTTTAGCATCAGAAGTAGCATCAGTATTAAGAGGTAAAAATAAACCAACTTATACACCACATGTGGATACTGGTGATTATGTAATTATTATTAACGCTGATAAAGTAGTAATGACTGGTAAAAAATTAGATAAAGTAAATTATTATCGTCATTCAGGTTGGCTAGGTGGTTTAAAAGTAAAAACTGCTCGTCAATTTAAAGAACAAAATCCAACTGGTTGGGTTGAAGCAGCGGTAAAAGGTATGTTACCACATAATACATTAGGTAGAAAACAAGGAATGAAATTATTTGTTTATGCAGGTAATGAGCATCCACATGCAGCACAAAAACCTGAAGAATTGAAAATTAAAGGGTAAGGAGGAAAAACAGAAAAATGGCAAATGTACAATATAGAGGAACAGGACGTAGAAAATCTTCTGTAGCTCGTGTTATTTTAACACCAGGTACTGGAAATATTGTAATCAATGATAAACCAGCTAAAGAATACTTACCATCAGATGTTTTATTGATGATTGTTAATCAACCATTAGAGTTAACTAATACAACTTCTCAATTTGATATTAGTGTTAATGTATATGGTGGAGGATATTCAGGACAAGCTGGAGCTATTCGTCACGGTATTTCTAGAGCGTTATTGCAAGCTGGTGATGATTATAGACCAACTTTAAAAGCTGCTGGATTCCTTACTCGTGATGCACGTGTTAAAGAACGTAAAAAATACGGTCTTAAAAAAGCTCGTCGTGCGCCACAATTCTCAAAACGTTAATCAAAACAAATACGAAGGAAGATTCAAGGTTATCTTGGATCTTTTTTTGTATTTTAATTAAAAATAAAACTATAATAATAATGAAAAGTATGTTATAATAATTTTATACAAATATGGAGTTATAATGAAAATTTGTATAAATGGGAGGCGCTATGTTTAAGAGAACAATTTTTAATAAAATCGAAGAATCGTTAAAGCTTTATCCTGTTGTTATTATTACAGGACCAAGACAAGTCGGAAAATCAACAGAAGCATATAATTTGGTGAAAACACATGGTTTTCACTACGTTTCATTAGATGACATAGAAATGAGGGAACAGGCCTTAAAAGATCCAATATTTTTTATTCAAAGATATGGTTATCCTTTGATTATTGATGAAATTCAATATGCTCCTATACTGATGGAAGTAATAGAATCAATTGTTAATAAAAAAAGGCTTGAAGAAGGAAGTGCCAATGGGATGTTTGTATTAACTGGTTCCCAAACTTTTTCATTAATGCGAGGAGTAACACAGTCTTTAGCTGGAAGAGCAACTATCTTATCAATGAATCCTTTAAGTTATAGTGAAATAATTGGGAAAGATGAGATTCCTTTTTTGCCTTCTTTAGAATTATTACAAAAGGAAATGAATCCTATAAATGTCAATGAATTGTTTAAAATAATAGTTAGAGGATTTTATCCCGAATTATTAAAAAATCCAAAATTACCAACTAGACAATTTTATAGAGACTATGTTAACACGTATTTAGATAGGGATATTAATGAACTTATAAATCTTAAAGATAAGTTGAGGTTTCATAATTTTTTACAACATATTGCAACATTAACAAGTCAACAAATTAATTATTCACAAATTGCCAGAAATGTGGGTGTTGATGTTAAAACAGTAAAAGATTGGATTTCGATTTTAGAAACGAGTGGAATTATATATTTATTGCAACCATATAGTGAGTATAAATTATCAAAAAGAATTGTTAAAGCCCCCAAATTATATTTTAGTGATACTGGCTTAGCAGCTTATTTGTCAAAAGTCTATGATTCTGAAAATTTATTAATTAGTAATTTAGCAGGGGCATTCATGGAGACATACGTTATGAATGAAATAAAGAAATCATATGAAAATAATGGATTAGAATTACCAGGATACTATTATAGGGACAATAATCAAAATGAAATTGATCTTATCATTGTTGAAAATCTAAAACTTCATTGTATAGAAATAAAAAAAGGTAGTATGTTCAATGAGAGTCATATTAAAAGTTTTAGTCAATTAAAAAAGAGTCAATATGAAGTTGGTATATCTTGTATTATATGCAATACAGAAAATAATTATCCTATTAATAGAAATGTATTTGTATTATCTGTTTCTTGTATATAACAGTTGTATTGAATTGATTTAAAGTGTTTTGGTAAATAAGCTAGTAAGATGCAAAAATATCAAAAAGTGTTGATTTTATCACATTTGGGAATTAACAAAACGTTAATCAAAAACAAATACGAAGGAAGATTCAAGGTTATCTTGGGTCTTTTTTTGTTGTATATTAAATCATGAAATTGTAAAATATAAAAATAAGATATATTATGAAATATCATTAAGTGATTATAATATGTTTAGATATATCCAAATGTAGAAATATAAAGTTATATTATTATTTTTGGTAAAAGATTTTTAAAATTTTAAATAAAAAGAAGGTGAATTTGATGAATGATCATATAATTAAAGTGGATGGCTTTGTTGAATTTAATAAAACTGATGATATTGTATCAGATATGAAATTTATTATTGATAGTTCACAAAAAAGTGCATATCAGGCAATTAATACCAATCTCATCTATCGTAACTGGTTAATTGGATATCGTATTGCTCAAGAAGAACTTAATGGTGATAATCGTGCAAAATATGGTGGCGAAGTTATTAAAAATCTTTCAAAGAATTTAATAAAAGAATATGGAAAAGGATTTACAAAGTCTAATCTATATAGTTTTTATAAATTTTATACAATGTATCCAAACATTTTCCAGACAGCGTTTGGAAAATCACCAATAGATTTTTTGTCTTGGTCCCACTATCAAGTTTTAACCCAAGTTAAAGATAGTGTTGCTAGAGAATGGTATGAAAAAGAAGCAAAAGAACAAACTTGGAGTGTTAGAACATTACAACGAAATATCTCTTCTCAATATTATTATCGATTGTTGAAATCACAAACTAAGCAACCTGTTATTGATGAAATGAATAAATTAACTGAATCTAAAAATTATGATAAGTTAGAATTTATAAAAAATCCAGTGATAGCTGAATTCTTATCGTTACCGAATGATATATCTTTTACTGAAACTGAATTAGAAACAAGTATTATAACTAATTTACAAAAATTTCTAATGGAATTAGGGAAAGGTTATGCTTTTGTTTCAAGACAACAGCACATTCATACTGAAAAACAAGACTATTATATTGATTTAGTATTCTACAATTATTATTTAAAATGCTTTGTTTTAATTGATCTCAAAACAGAAAAAATAAGTCATCAAGATGTAGGACAAATGGATATGTATGTTAGAATGTATGATGAATTAAAACGAACAGAAGGAGATAATCCAACCATAGGGATTATTCTTTGTGCAGATACAGATGAAGATATAGCGCGATATTCAATTCTCAAGGGAAATGAACAACTGTTTGCAAGTAAATATAAATTATATTTACCAACAGAAGAAGAATTAAGAAATGAAATAGAAACTCAAAAAACAATTTTTCAGTTACAGCAAAACTCAGAAGATTTGGAAAATAATGATAGGTGATATAAAAACGGAATCAAAAGTTTTTTAAATGAGTTTTTCAGAATGATTTAAAATTAGTTCAAAAGGAGATAGATTAGAAAAATATAGAGTAAATTGGCTTTAGGAACAATGAAAGTTATATTAGTAGTTGGTGTATCTTGTATTATATGCAATACAGAAAATAATTGTCTTATTAATAAAAATGTATTTGTATTATCTGTTTCTTGTATATAACAGTTGTATTCAGTTGATTTGAAGTGGTTTGGTAAATAAGCTAGTAAGATGCAAAATGTTTAAAAAGTGTTGATTTTATCACACTTGGGAATTAACAAAACGTTAATCAAAAACAAATACGAAGGAAGATTCAAGGTTATCTTGGGTCTTTTTTTGTTGTATATTAAATCATGAAATAGTAGAATATAATAATCAGATATATTATTAAATATATGAGGAGGTGCTATTATTGATAGAAAAAAGTTATATAGAAACTTTTGAAATTATTAAAAAACAAATACAAATTGCTCAGCACAAGGCAATACTGAATGCTAATAAAGAAATGATTTCTTTGTATTGGAACATTGGAAAAATTATTGATACTCATAGTAAATGGGGAAATAAATTTATTGATAATCTTTCAAAAGATATAAGAAATGAGTTTCCATCTTTAAAAGTTTTTCATCAAGAAATTTAAAAAATATGGTAAGATTTTATCGAGAGTATACTGATTTTGAATTTGTGCAGACGGTGACTGCACAAATTCCCTGGTCACATAATTTTGAGATACTAAAAATAAATTCAAAAGAAGAACGAATTTGGTATATTAATAAGACAGTAGAAAATGGCTGGTCCAAAAATATTTTGGCTCATCAAATAGAAACTCAATTATATAAGACAACATGAAAATACAAAAATCTCAAATTTTCCTCAAAGATTAGAAGAAACACAGAGTGAATTAGCTTTAGAAACAATGAAAGATCCTTATGTTTTTGATTTTATTGATTTGAAAGAAAATGCAAGGGAAAAAGATTTAGAGGATGCTTTAATCAATAATATTACTAAAGTACTTTTAGAATTGGGAAAAGGTTTTGCGTTTGTAGGACATCAATATCATTTAGAAATTGCAGAGGAAGATTTTTATATTGATTTGTTATTTTATAATATAAGATTAAGGTGTTATGTTGTTATAGAATTAAAAATAGGTGATTTTAAACCGGAATATGCAGGACAATTGAGTTTTTATTTGACAGCAGTAGATGAAACTTTGAAAGGTCATTTTGATAATCCAACAATTGGACTATTATTATGTAGTCATAAGAACAATATTATTGCTGAATATACTTTAAGAGATATGGATAAACCAATGGGAGTTAGTGAATACAAAATAACAGATTATTTACCAGAAGAATTAAAAGAAGGTTTACCTACAATAAAAGATTTAGTTTCTTCTATTGAGAAACAGATAGATTGATATGACCACAATTAATTTTTAAGACTTTTTAGTTAATTGAATATAACAGATTTCTTTAGGGTTTGTTGATGTGAGAAGTTTTAAGTTGTGCTGAGGGTAGTAGCAATAAGGCAGCAAATGAGAAATTTCATTGAAAAAAGTATTGATAAAATCAATGGATTTGAGTTATAAGTTAACAACTTGATTTTAACAAAACGTTAATCGTAGCATTTACGAAGGAAGATTTAAGATTATCTTGGATCTTTTTTTGTGATTTTTAATGAAATAAGAGTGAGTAAGTGATATAATGAGCTAATTAATAAAATTTTAAATGGAGAAGGTGATATTATGGTTGATATAGTAGAAAGAAATGAAGTTGTACAATTTAAAGATGGAGATTTTGTATTAGATGTTATGTTTCACCACAAGAAGAAACTGTATGGCTAAGTGCAAATCAGATGGCTAAGCTATTTGATAAAGATGAAAAAACAATAAGGAAACATATAAATAATATTTTTAAAGATGATGAACTTTCAATAGAAAACAACACGCAAAAAATGCGTGTTGTTGGTGTTAAACAATTAGTAGCGTTTTATTCTTTAGATGTTATTATTTCAGTAGGTTATAGAGTAAAATCTAAAAATGGTATTCTTTTTAGAAAATGGGCTAATAATATATTAAGAGAATACTTATTAAAAGGATATGTTGTCAATGATAGACACTTTCAAGATATTGAATATGTTACAAAAATGCTTGATCAATATAAAGAAGCTGGTGGAAAATTACCAACTAGTGATGCTGTGTTAGAGTTTTTAAAAGCTTATCAAAGAGGATTTAAAATACTAGATGATTATGATCATCATACTTTAGAAGTACCTGAAGGACAAAAAGATGTCTATGTCATTCAATATGATGAATGTATAAAATTGATACACAATACAATGTTTGCAAATTAAGGAGATCAATTTGCAATTGAAAGAGATGATTCATTTAAAAGTAGTATATCAACAATATATCAAAGCTTTGGAGGAAGTGATTTATATCCAACACTTGAAGATAAAGCAAGTGCATTATTATATTTTATTGTCAAAAATCATAGCTTTATTGACGGAAACAAGAGAATAGGAGCAACTATATTTTTATACTTTTTGGAAAAGAACAATGCACTATATAAAGATGGAAAAGAAAGAATTAATAATGATGCTTTAGCGACATTAACAATATTAGTAGCAACCTCTAGACCAGAAGATAAAGATATTATGATGCAACTTATTAAGACAATTATTAAATAAGAGTGATATGCTTTAGTAAAGAAATATTTTAACCACAATTAATTTTTAAGACTTTTTAGTTAATTGAATATAACAGATTTCTTTAGGATTTGTTGATGTGAGAAGTTTTAGAATGTGTTTAGTGTGGTAACAATAAGGCAGCAAATCAAAAATTTCATTGAAAAATGCATTGATAAAATCAATGGATTTGAGTTATAAGTTAACAACTTGATTTTAGAAAACGTTAATCGTAGCATTTACGAAGGAAGATTCAAGATTATCTTGGATCTTTTTTTGTATTTAAAATGAAAATAAAACTATAATAATGATAGATATAATCCAAATGGTACAAATTTGGAATTCAACTCCAAATTAGTATAAAAAGAGGTTTTTTTCATAATGATAAAATTAAAGATGCATATCTTTAGGCTTTTGTGATATAGGGAAGTGTTCATAAAAAGTCTCTTTTATTTGGTTTTAGTTGACTAAAATAATATGGTATTTATGAACATTTTTATGTTAAAATCGAAGCTAAGATAATATGATGTTGAAAATTAATGCAAGTTTTATTTTACAGTGTGTAATCAAAATTTTTATTGAAAAATATGTTGATGAATATGAAATTAAATATATCGATCAAAAGATAACTATATTGTAGTAATGATTTATGAGAAGTTAGATACTTTTTCTTGAGTTTTGCTTAAATACTATAATGAAAATACTAATAATATATAATTATAAGCTAATATACTTATAAATGATAGTTATTAGTTAATTGACTAATAATTGTTGTTTGTAAAGTAAAAATATATTATACTGTAGTAAATACGAGGAGGTGGAGCATGTGTTTTTTGTCTTTAATAATTTTAATCCATATATTGCTATTATAGGTGATATTAAGAAATCAAAAAGTATTGAAGAGCGAAAAGTTTTTCAAAACAAATTAAATAAAGTATTAAGTGAAATAAATGAAATATATTCTGATTCAATAGCTTCTAACTTTACAATTACTTTGGGAGACGAATTTCAAGGGCTGCTGCATTCTGGGAAAAATATTATGGATATAATTCAATATATAAAAAGGGGCTCTTATCCTATAAAAATAAGATTTGGTATTGGGGTTGGAGCGATTACTACAGAAATTAATTCTAAAATATCTATTGGTGCAGATGGACCGGGATATTATAAAGCACGAGATAGTATAGAAAATCTTAAAATATTAGAGAAGAAAAATGAACGTACATTTGGTGATGTGCAAATTAAAATAGATGGAGATAATCCTTTACAAGAATTATCATTAAATTCTATTTTAAAACTCATGTATAGCATCGAAGAGGGGTGGACAAAAAGGCAAAGAGAAGTTGTTGATTATGTTTTATTTGAAAAGAAAAATCAAACTGAAACAGCACAATATTTTAATGTTACTCAATCCAATATTCAACAGATTTTGTCTAAAACTCATTTTTATGTATATAAAGACGCCTTTGATTCTGTTAATAAAATATTAAGTGAGGTAAAGGGTGATAATGACTTATAAAGAAATACTGATTATATTTTTACTTGCACATATCTTATCTGATTTTTATTTTCAGACTGAGTCTTTAGCAAGAAAAAAGGAAGACAATTTTAAATATGTATTCATTCATAGTGTGATTTATGGATTGATAACTTTAATTGTAGCTAAATTGATCTGTCAAAATATTGAAAATATATATTTAGAGATAATTATAATTTCTCATTTTTTAGTAGATGCAATAAAATATTTCTTAAAGAAAAAGGAATTTATAAGAAAATATCAAAAGTATATTTTTATAATCGATCAAATTATTCATATCGCTATATTAATGATACTTTCTTACTTTATGATAAAATCAGGAGAAAATTATCGATATAATCTAATGCTTTTAAATATATTAAATATTGTTGGAATTTCTATTCAGTCTATAATTATTCTAATTGTCCAAATACTTCTTGTACATAAACCAACAAATATCTTGATAGTTAATATAATGCAATCATATAAGCCCGTAAGTAAAGAAGATGATAATATTAAGAATACAAAAAAAGCGGGAAGGATGATTGGTACTATTGAAAGGATTATTATGTTATTTTTCTTACTAATTGAACAATATTCTTCAGTTGGATTAGTGTTAACAGCTAAATCGATAGCGAGATATAATAAAATATCAGAGGATAAAGAGTTTGCTGAATATTATTTATTGGGAACATTATTGAGTACTATTTGTGTTTTAATGATTTCTATAATTTAAATGGTGAGGATAAAATATTAAATGTTTTGATATAATGGTCTACGTTGCTTTAACAATGCAACAAAATTACTTTATTCTACTGTGTTTTTATAATTATTTAAATGCTAATAAAATAGTACGAAGAAAGATTTAAGATTATCCTGGATTTTTAAGAGCTTATTGATGTAAGAACTTTTAAGTTATGCTGAATAGCAATAAAGCAGAAAAATTAACGAACATAATTCTCAAGTAAAATGCAAAGTGATATCAACTATGAGCGGATAAAGTAAGAAATGTTAATATTATTGATGTTTTCGATATTTTATAGTATATTATAAATGAGAAAAGGACTATCGATAAACGGTTGTCCTCAAGTGAAAGTTATTTAAAAGAAATAACCATTACAATTGGCGTTGGATGGTTATTTTCTTTTGGAAATCTTTATAATTAAAGAGATTAATGTAATAAGCGTTATAACGAATTGAAATAAATCTTATCATGAGTGTTTTGACAGCTTGTGTTTTTCTTAAAAGATGACTGTTTAAAGATGCTGCTGTTTTTCTGTAAAAGATTATTAAATAGATTAATCATCTGTTAGATAATTTGAATATGCAAGTATTTGTGAAAGAAAATACAATTTTATTTATAAAATAAAGTTCCTATCTTTGTTGATGGGAACTTTGATAAAATGAGAGTTGAATATGACTTTGGATAAACATATATAATTGTAATGGTTTCATTATTTTTATTTAATTAGGATTTATCAATATTTTGATTTATTAGTATGATTTTTTATAAATAAAAAAAGCCAATGCAAATTGGCTTTAATCAATAGATATATATTTCTTTTCTTCAACTTGTTTAACAGTGTTTTTAGGAATTGTAATCTTTAATTCACCATTATCAAATGAAGCTTTAACATCTTCTTGTTTAATATCTCCGACATAGAAACTACGACTACAGCTTCCACTGTAACGTTCACGTCTAATTACATGACCTTGGTCATCTTTTTCTTCAGTATTTGCATTTCTAGTAGCACTAACTAATAGATAACCATCCTTTAATTCCATTTGAATATCTTCTTTTTTAAATCCAGGAAGTTCCATGTTTAGTAAATATTGATCATTTTGTTCACAGATATCTGTGCGCATAGCATTCACGTTAGAATAATTTTTAAAAGAATCATAAAATAAATCATCAAATACATCATTCATAATAGGTAAAAATTTCATAAAACATCGCCTCTTTCTTTATCTCAGTAGTTTTACGCTGGGATATAAAATTATTTACCTCGTTAAGGTCCTTTCCTTAACTACACTTATATTATAGCACTTATTTTAGCACTGTCAACGCCTGAGTGCTAAAAATTAATGATTTTTTATGAAATCTTATAACGATATTATGAAACCCTTTTTTGTTGTAAACGAAATTTTAATATGATATTCTTATATAGAAAAGACGATGATAAAAGAAAATCATTGCTAAATTTAAAGTAAATTGTTAGTTTTTGCTGCTTTGGCAAATAAAGAGAAGATACTGCGGTTTATAATTTTGTAAAGTGGTAAAGCTTACAGTTTGTTTTTTATAGATTAATTAAAATGATTGCCTACAGAAACAAGCGTTTATTCATAATTAGATAGACTTTGGATCGGCAGGTAGAAAGGATATAAAGTTATTATGAATAAAAGACATACTCAAATATTAGAGTTATTGACTAAAAGAAAAAAAATAGAAGTTAGCAAGCTTTCGCAAATACTGGGAGTGTCTCAAGTGACGATTAGAAAAGATTTAGCGATATTGGAAAATAGTGGGGTTCTTCTTAGAGAGCATGGCTATGCAACTTTAAATGATAGTGATGATATTAATAATCGCTTAGCGTATCATTATGATAGTAAACAAAAAATTGCTAAACTTGCTGTAGAAACTATTGAAAATGGGGAAACGGTAATGATCGAATCAGGATCTTGCTGTGCTCTTGTTGCCTTAGAAATAGCCCATACTAAAAAAGATGTGACAATTATTACGAATTCTGCGTTTATTGCTGATTATATAAGAAAAATGGGTACTGTAAAAATTATCTTATTAGGTGGAGAATATCAAAACGAGTCTCAAGTAATGGTTGGGCCGATCATGAAAAAATGTGCTGAAACTTTTTTTGTTGATAAATTATTCATCGGGACTGATGGATTTAGTGAAAAAAGTGGTTTTACTGGTAATGATTATATGCGAAGTGAGGCGGTACGTGATATGGCTAAGCAGGCGGAACATGTTATTATTGTAACTGATTCAGTAAAATTCCATCAAAAGGGTGTTGTCAATCTGGTTGATATCCATGATATTGATTATCTATATACTGATGCAAATATACCTAAAGAAGTGGAAGATTATTTACATAAACAGAATATAGAGATTTTTAAAACTGAATAAAAAAGGAGTATCACTCCTAAAAAAAACAATCGATTCCTTTATCTAAAAAGATTTGCTGGTATTCTTGTAAATCTTCAGGATAAAGGGCTTTTTTATTTTTAAAACGATATTCACGATTCAATAATTCATATTTTTTTTCACCAAATTGGTGAAATGGCAAAAGTTGTACTTTTGATAATTGAACTTCTGTTAAAAGCTTAGCGATACCTTTAGCATCATCCAATGATGCATTAAAGTCAGGAATGACTGGAATTCTTGGCAAGATTTCAATCTTTTGCTTAACTGCCCATTTCAAGTTTTGAATAATTAATTCGTTATGGACGTTTGTACCAAGAAAATGTTGATAAGAATCATAGTGTTTAATATCAAATAATATTAAATCAAACATAGGGGCTAATTCTTTAAAAATATTAGGTTGAACATAACCGGTCGTTTCGATTGCTAGATGTAAATCGTGTTTTTTTAGTTCTTTAACTAATTCTTTTAAAAAGGCAGGTTGACTCATTCCTTCGCCTCCAGAAATAGTAATTCCTCCGTTAGATTCTTCGTAAAAATCTTTATCTTGTAAACAAATCTTCACAATTTCAGTTATTTTCTTGTTTTCACCTTCATAATCTAAAGCGTTTTGAAAACAACTGTCAACACATGATAAACAACTAGTACATTTTTGGTGATCAATTATGATTTTATCGTTGATCATTTGAATTGCTTTATGTTGACAGGCATTGATACAAGATTGACAATGAATACATTTTTTTTGATCATATAAAATTTGAATTTTTTCAAGTTGTGATTCAGGATTTGAACACCAGCCACATTTTAAAGGACAACCCTTGAAAAAGATGGTTGTACGAATACCGGGACCATCATGAATACTAAATTTTTGAATATTAAATATTATCCCTTCCATAAGTACTGTCTCCTTTTTTATATTTATATGATAACATTCGTTATTTTAAATGTAAATAATAATTACGAATGAAAGTAAAATATCTTTTAATTAAAAAATCTATATTGACACAAAAGCTGTTTATGATAATATATAATTGTAATTGAAAATATAAATAATTTCAAATGAAATAAGGAGGATGAAAATGAAAAATGTTGCCCATTTTGGAGATTTAACCCCAAGAATGAATGAGTTTAGAGAAAAAGTTTTGGATAAAAAGCCCTATATTTGTGCTCAACGCGCATTGCTTGCAACAGAAGCATACAAACTGAATCAAAATCAACCAGCCGTTATGAAACGAGCTTTGATGTTAAAAAATATTTTAGAAAAGATGTCCATTTATATTGAAGATGAAACCCTTATCGTAGGGAATCAGGCAGCTTCTAATAAAGATGCACCAATTTTTCCTGAATATACATTAGAATTTGTTTTAGATGAATTGGATTTGTTCGAAAAGCGAGATGGTGATGTTTTTTATATTACTGAAAAAACAAAAGAAGATTTGCGTTCAATTGCACCATTTTGGGAAAATAATAATTTAAGATCAAAAGGTGGTGCTTTGCTTCCTGATGAAGTAAAAGTTTATATGGAAACAGGTTTTTTTGGAATGGAAGGAAAATTAAATTCTGGAGATGCCCATTTAGCTGTGGATTATCAACAAGTATTAAAAACGGGATTAAAAGGATATGAAGAAAGAGTACGACAATTAAAAGATGGATTGGATTTATGTGTTGTTGAAAATATAGACAAGTATCAGTTTTATAAAGCGGTGTTGATTGTTATTGAAGCGGTAAAAACATATGCATTGCGATTTTCAAAATTAGCTAAAGAATTAGCCATGAAAGCTGATGAAAAAAGAAAAGCAGAATTATTAGAAATTAGCCGTATTTGTGCTAAGGTTCCCTATGAACCAGCTCAAACTTTCCATGAAGCAGTTCAATCAACATGGTTCATTCAATTGATTTTGCAAATTGAATCTAATGGGCACTCTTTATCATATGGGCGTTTTGATCAGTATATTTATCCATATTACCAGCATGATATTGATCATGGACTTATTAATGATGACCAGGTGGTAGAAATACTAACAAATCTATGGATCAAAACTTTAACGATCAATAAAGTCAGAAGTCAGGCGCATACATTCAGCAGTGCTGGAAGTCCAATGTATCAAAATGTAACGATTGGCGGGCAAACACCAGATAAAAAAGATGCTACTAATGCATTATCATATCTAGTTTTAAAGTCAGTAGCTCAAACAAGATTACCACAGCCAAATTTAACAGTACGTTATCATCGAAATATGCCAAAAACATTTTTGGATGAAGCTATCGAAGTTATGAAGTTAGGTACAGGAATGCCGGCTTTCAATTCAGATGAAGTTATTATTCCTTCTTTCATCGAAAAAGGAGTTAAAGAAGAAGATGCTTATAATTATAGTGCAATCGGATGTGTTGAAACGGCAGTTCCTGGTAAATGGGGATATCGATGCACCGGAATGAGTTATATGAACTTTCCTAGAATCTTACTTATTACTATGAATGATGGAATCGATCCAACATCAGGTAAGCGTTTTGTCAAAGGTCGGGGACGTTTTGAGGACATGAAATCATTTGATGAATTGATGAAAGCGATTGATTATGTTTTGAGAGAATTAACGCGGATGAGTGTTATTGTTGAAAATGCTATTGATTTAGCATTAGAAAGAGATGTACCAGATGTTTTGTGTTCAGCGTTGACAGAAGATTGTATTGGTCGTGGTAAGACGATTAAAGAAGGTGGGGCAGTTTATGATTTTATTTCAGGATTACAAGTTGGTATAGCCAATATGGCAGATAGTCTAGCGGCAATAAAAAAACTTGTTTTTGAAGAAAAGAAAATAACCCCTGTACAATTAATGGCTGCTTTAGCTGACGATTTTACAAGTGTTGAAAACCAAAGAATTCAAAAT
Source organism: Clostridium sp. Marseille-Q5894 (assembly GCF_946902305.1). Classification (NCBI taxonomy): domain Bacteria; kingdom Bacillati; phylum Bacillota; class Clostridia; order Eubacteriales; family Clostridiaceae; genus Clostridium; species Clostridium sp. Marseille-Q5894. The sequence goes on from NZ_CAMPPT010000001.1 coordinate 244,236, forward strand.
ATGTTAATTAATGATGCTCCAAAATATGGAAATGACGATGATTATGTGGATCAATTAGTTGTTGAAGTTTATAATTCGTATATTGATGAAATGAAAAAATATCCTAATACTAGATATGGTAGAGGACCAATTGGTGGTATCCGTTATGCGGGAACTTCAAGCATTTCAGCAAATGTTGGTCAAGGATATGGAACAATGGCAACTCCTGATGGAAGAAAGGCGCATACACCGCTTGCAGAAGGGTGCTCGCCAGCTCATTCGATGGATAAAAGCGGCCCAACAGCAGTTTTTAAATCTGTTTCTAAATTACCGACCCATGAAATAACAGGTGGGGTATTATTGAATCAAAAAGTAACCCCACAGATGTTAGCTAAGGAAGAAAATAAAGAAAAATTAGAAATGATGATCAAAACATTTTTTAATCGATTAGATGGCTATCATGTCCAATATAACGTCGTTTCCCGTGATACTTTGATCGATGCTCAAAAACATCCTGAAAAACATAAAGATTTAATTGTACGTGTAGCAGGATATTCAGCTTTTTTCAATGTATTATCTAAAGCTACTCAAGATGATATTATTGGTAGAACTGAACAAATATTATAGTAGGAGAAAAAAGAGATGGAATTTATTATTGATACAGTAGATTTAGAAGAAATCAAGGATGCTATAGATCACATGCCAATTACCGGAGTAACCAGCAATCCTTCGATCGTTAAAGCAACAAGTCCTAAAAACTTCTTTGAACATATGAAAGAAGTAAGAAAGATCATTGGTAAGGAAAGAAGTCTCCATGTCCAGGTTATTTCTAAAGAGTGTGATGAAATAGTCAAAGAAGGTCATCGTATTTTAGAAGAAATCGATGATCAGGTATATATTAAAGTACCGGTATCCTATGAAGGTATCAAAGCGATAAAAATTTTGAAAAGTGAAGGGCATAATGTAACTGCAACAGCTGTATATGATTTAATGCAGGCATACATGGCGCTAGCGGCAAAAGCAGATTATATTGCGCCATATGTAAATCGAATCGGGAATTTAGGAAGTGATCCATATGAATTGATCAATGAGTTATCAAATCGAATCGTTATGGATAATTATGAATGTAAGATCTTAGCAGCAAGTTTTAAAGGCCTCCAGCAAATACGCGATGCCTTTAATGCCGGAGCTCAGAGTGTAACAGCGCCAGTAGCCGTATTGAAACAAATATTTGCAAATCCAAATATTGAAAAAGCGGTAAATGATTTTAATAATGACTGGTATGATGTTTATGGTAAAGGCAAAGGAATTTGTGATTTATAGGATTAAGACAAAAGCTTAGATTATTGACAAAGTAGAATTTAAAATTCGTACTTTGTCTTTTTTTGTTTTTTATAAAATATTAATTTTATTTGTTAGGTACCTTGATATTTGTTTGTGAATAAATATAATGTAATAGATAGGAGGGTAAAGTAATGAAAGAAGTAAAAAATAAAAAGAATCTTGATATAAATGATGATATTATTATTAATTTACGTGAGATAAGCCATATTATGCACTGTTTATATGAAGGTAAGGGAAGCCAAAAAAGAATTCTTATTGTTTTAAATGAAACAGGTAAAATTACTCAACGTAAACTTACAAAGAAGTTAGGAATCCAGCCTGGTTCAGCTAGTGAGGTAATAACAAAGCTGGAAAATAATGATTGTATAATTAAAACAGCAAATGAAACAGATCATCGTACTATCGATATTGAATTAACGGAAAAAGGAAAAAAGTTAGCACTAGAAGCTAATAGTCAGCGTCATAAAAGACATGAAGAAATGTTTTCTTGTTTATCTGATGATGAAAAAAAAGAATTAGTAGCATTGTTAAAAAAAGTAAATACTGATTGGAAAGAGCGTTATCATGATATTAAAAAGAAAAAATTTCGGCCAAATAAAAGGCTGGATAGTAATAATGGAGGATAGTTTATGTGGAAATATGTAAAGAAATATTTGCATTTTGCTATTGCGGCAGGTCTTTTTATGATTGGTGAAGTTTCAATGGATCTAATTCAACCGGGAATCATGAGCAAGATCGTAGATGAAGGTGTTTTGGGACTAAAAAATAGTGGTATAAGTGATTTAAACTTGATTTGGCAGTTAGGGATACAAATGATCGGATTAGTATTATTTGGTGGATTTTGTGGTTCTCTTAATAATATGTTTGTCCATTTATCAGGACAAAATATTGGTAACGAAATTCGTAAAGATTGTTTTTTCAAGATCATGACATTTTCTTTTCTACAGATAGATAAGTTTCAAACTGGATCTCTAGTAACTAGATTAACAAATGATATTACCCAAGTACAAAACTTTGTTTCTCAATTTGTAAGAGGGATGATTCGGACATCGTTGCTTATGTTTGGAAGCATGTATTGTATGTTTCGTTTAAACCGTGATTTTGGAATAATTGTAATATGTGCTTTTCCTGTGATTATTGGTTGCTTAGCGTTTTGTTTATTTAAAGCTGATCCTCTTTTTTTAAAACTGCAAGATCAGCTTGATAGAATTAATGTAATTATGCAAGAAGATGTATCAGGCATTCGCATTATTAAAGCTTGTGTACGGGAAATTTATGAAAAAGTTCGTTTTAAAAAAGCTAATGATGATTTAATTAAGACCCAGCTGCAGGTACTTATAATTTTTGCGTTTATGAATCCGATTATTAATGCGTTAATGTATGTTGTAGTTGCAGTTATTTTATTAGTTGGGTCTTTTGAAGTTGCTAGTGGAAAAGTTACACCAGGAAGCATTATGGCAGCTATTACGTATACTACCCAGTTACTCAATGGAATCTTGATGCTCGTTATGTTGTTTCAAAATATTTCAAGAGGTCTTGTATCATGGAAACGGGTAAAAGAAATTTTATGCAGTGAACCAGAATTAAAGAATGGGCTATATAATGGTGAAGGTAAAAGCGATGGAGAAATAGAATTTAAAAATGTTTCTTTTGCTTATCCTGGTAATGGCCAGATCGTTTTAGATAATATTAATTTAACGATTCATAAAGGGGAAACGGTAGCTATTATGGGATCTACTGGATGTGGAAAGACAACACTCGTTAATTTGATATTGCGTTTTTATGATGTTAAAGAAGGTGCAGTTTTAGTAGATGGAATTGATGTACGCGAATATGACCAAATTGAATTACGAAAAAAGATTTCAATTGCTTCACAAAAAAGTGAATTATTTAATACAACGATTGCTAAAAATATTGCTTGGGGTGATCCTGGAGCATCACCGGAAGCCATCAAAGAGGCAGCTAAGATTGCTCAAGCAGATGATTTTATTTCATCATCATCAGATGGTTATCATACAGCTGTTTTAGAAAGGGGAATGAGCTTATCAGGTGGTCAAAGGCAGCGAATATCGATTGCTCGAGCGATTTTAAAATCGTCAGAAATTTTAATTTTTGATGATGCTACAAGCGCCTTAGATCTAATGACAGAAGCTAAATTATATAAAGCTTTACAGCAATCAAAACCACAAGTTACTAAAATTATTGTTGCTCAAAGAATTGCTTCTGTACGCAATGCTGATAGGATCATTATTTTAGATAATGGAAAAATTTTAGCGTGTGGTAATCATGAAGAATTATTGAAATCATGTACTGCTTATCAAGATATTTATCATTCTCAAATTGGAAAGGAGGATGTAAACAATGGTAAATCGTAATATGCCAGGAACGAACCATCATCAGCGTTTTGTTGAAGTGCAGTATGCAAAAAATATTAAAACAACAGTTAAACGGATTGCTAAATATTTTATACATGAAAAGTTAATGGTAATTTGTATGTTGATAGTCGTTATCTTTGGAACGCTTTGTGGAATATATGCTCCTAGTTTACAAAGTAATGTTATTGATATAATTGCTGGTAGTGTGACAGGTAATTTTAATAACATGCTCTTTTTTATGTTTATTGTTTATATGTTTTATAGCGGGAGCCAATTGTTGCAAGGTTTTTTAAGTGCTAAAATCAGTCAGCGGGTTATCAAAAGAATGAGAGAAGAATTGTTTAGTAAGATCATTGATTTACCGGTTTATTATCTGGATACAAATTCTTATGGTGATATAATGAGTCGAATGACTAATGATATAGAAAATATTTCTACAACGATTTCGCAATCATTGCCTTCATTGTTTTCTGGGGTATTGACGATCATTGGGACGGTAGGAATTATGTTCTGGTATTGCTGGCAGCTTGCTTTGCTTAGTTGTGTAACGGTCTTATTAACTTTGCTGGTGACAAAAGTTCTTTCAGGAAAAGTTCGAAAATTTTCACGAAAAAGACAGGCGTTACTTGGTAAACTTAATGCGACTGTAGAAGAAATGCTTTCAAGCTATCGTACAGTAGTAGCTTATAATCATCAGGATATTACAACTGCAGATTTTTGTGATACTTCTGATCTACTTACTAAAGCTGGAATAAAGACTGATATTTTTAGCGGGGTAATGGGTCCTGTTATGAATTGTATTGGGAATGTTGGTTTTGTGATCATTGCTGCATTTGGAGGTTATTTTTCAGTTAAAGGATTAATTTCAGTAGGTGTTATTTCAGCTTTTATTGTTTATGCAAAACAATTTAGTCGACCAATCAATGAGATTGCTCAAATCTATGGTCAGTTACAAACTGCGATTGCTAGTGCAGAGCGTGTTTTTGATGTGTTAGATGAAATAAATGAGGATAAATCAGGAGAAGAATTTATTCAAGATAAAAAGGCGACGATTGTTTTTAAAAATGTTAAGTTTTCATATGATAAGAAGAATCCAGTTATTTACGATTTTTCACTTACGGTTCCTTCGGGAAAAAAGGTTGCTTTAGTAGGCGCCACAGGTAGTGGAAAAACTACGATCGTTAATCTTTTAATGAGATTTTACGATATTGATAGTGGAGAAATTTTTATTAATGATCAGCCAATTAAAAATATTTCAAGAACTAGTTTAAGACAAAATATTGCTATTGTACTACAAGATGCTATCTTGTTTTCTAATACTGTTCGTGAAAATTTGAAATATGGGAATAAAGATGCTACTGAGCAACAGTTGGAAAATGCGGTAGAAATGAGCCGGTGTAAAGATATGCTTCAAAAACTGCCTCAAGGCTATGAGACGATATTAACTGGTTCAGGCAAAAATATTAGTCAAGGGCAAAAACAGTTACTTACTATTGCTCGAGCTTTTATTGCTGATCCTAAAATTTTGATTTTGGATGAAGCGACATCTAATGTTGATACCCGTACAGAAAAAGCAATACAGGATGCTATGATGGAGATAATGAAGAATCGAACAAGTATCATTATTGCTCATCGTTTATCAACAATTCGTAATGCTGATATGATTGTAGTTATGGATAAAGGAAAAATTGTGGAAAGTGGTGATCATGATACTTTGCTGGCTCGAAAAGGAAAGTATTATCAGTTGTATATGACACAGTATGCAGGATTTACGATATAGTATGATTAAGTGTTTTAGTAATTAAAACACTTTTTATTTTGGGATATTAATAAATGCAATTTGTTAGTTAAAAAGTGTAAGCGGGATATATATTAATTGGGATAAATTGAATGTATAATATATTTAATAAGAGGTATTTTTACATTAAATATTTAATTGATTTTATATAATAATAGGTAAATTTTATAATTTAAAAGATATGGTTTTTACGATAAAGTATAAATATATGAGGTCGAATCATCACTTATAAAATTATTATCGGGGGAAGTGATTTTGTAGGGAAAGATGTTGCCGATATTAAAGCTAACTGATAAAAAAGGAGCGTGAGAAAATGAAGAAAAATCTGTTAGTTATTAAAAAAATATTTATAGTTGTTTTAACTGTTTTTATGGTTTTAATGGGCTGCCCTGAAGTAAAAGCAAATCAAATCTATTCAGAAATGATTATTAATGATTCTGATGTTGGTGAAGATGTTAATCAGTTTTGGTTTAGTGATGGCTGGGTGCATGAGGGTGGCTATCCCAGCTTATTTGAAGGTGGCGATGAACATTGGACAACTAAAGCGGTTTTCAATGAGAATTATCCATCATATTCGTTAAAGTTTTTAGGGAATAGGGTTACGTTATATGGTCATCGTGTTAATGATGGATGTATGGCAGATGTTTATATTGATGATATAAAAGTAGGGGAAATCGATTATTATCGTAATGGTAGAGCAAATAAAGAAATGTTGTATCAAAGTTCATTATTAGAAAATGGTCTACATACGATTCGAGTGGTATTAAATGGTAGTAAGAATGTAAATGCTGGAGATAATTATGAAGCAGCGGTTGATTACGCTGTAGTTGAAAGTGAAGAGATGGAGTATTTTGCTACAGATATCCAGTTAAGTGATTTACAATTAAGATTAGAAGAAGGGATGCAAAAACAAATTACTTATACGATTCTTCCATCTTATGCAACACAAATACCTGATGTTATTTGGACAAGTGAGGATCCTGCGGTTGCTGCTGTTGATCAAAATGGTTTAATTACAGCAGTTGGTGCTGGGGTTACGAAAATTACAGCAAAGCTGGAAAATACAGATATTTTTAAGCAGGTAGAAGTAACCGTGAAACCTTGCAAAAATGAAATTATAGGGATAATTAGTGATAATAATAAACATGCATATCCAGAACAATATTTATCATATATTAACGATCTTTATGATAAAGATTTAGCGTCTTTACAAACGTGGCGTAAAGATGTTTGGAAAAATGATGAAGTAACGAGTCGAATCGATATTTTTACGAAAGCGAAAGAATATCCGGCTGTATCATTAATAGCCGATGATTTAGTTGATCAAGAAGGGAATGTTATCAGTAAAGAGAATATTCATCTAACTTATATGGATACGGCAATAGCGCATACATCTAATCAACGTATCTTTGATATTATCTCTCATGATACGCAAAGGAATTTAGAGGCAAATCAAATGTATAGCGCATGGGTGGATATAACGATACCAAAAGATGTTCAAGCGGGATCATATACTGCAACGATATCATTAGTATCGCAAGGTGAAATTTTAACAGAATTTATATATCAACTTGATGTCTTGGATCTTGTGTTACCAGAATTTCAATCACAGATTGAATTATGGATGTATCCATACAGTTCAAATCGTTATTATTCAGGTAAATCATCTAGTGAGTATTTTGGCACAGATGTAACTGATTTGTATTATGTTCATTTAGATGATCAATATCAGGTGGGATTAGAGAGTCAACTGGAACTTTATAAAAGAATCGGTGGGGATGCTATTACTGTTACGGTAGTAGAAGATGCTTGGAATAGTCAAACTCATGATCCTTATCCTTCGATGGTAAAATGGACAAAGAGAGCTGATGGAACATTTAGTTTTGATTATACTGATTTAGACAAGTGGGTCGAATTATGCATGAAACATGGTATTGATAAACAAATCAAGGCATTTTCATTATCGTGTTGGGGAAATCGAATTACTTATTTTGATGAAGCGACAAATCAGGTGATTTTTGAAAGACCGGATACTGGTTCGCAGCGCTGGAATGAATTGTGGTCGATCTTTTTACAAGATTATGTTAAACATATGGATGAAAAAGGCTGGTTTGATCTAGCGTATATGTCAATGGATGAACGTCCTCTTAGTGAAGTTACACCTGTATTAGATTTAGTTGAATCAGTAAAAAATAAAGATGGTAAGTCATTAAAAACTTCACTTGCAGTATATAATTATGATACTGAAAGTATTTTTGACAGGATCGATGATCTATCGCTTTCAATATCGATTGGTTCTCAAGATAAGGCAAAAGAAATTACAAAACAAAGATCACAACAAGGTTTAATAACCACGATATATACATGTGGAGCCCAAAATAGTGCCATGTTAAATAATCCTGGAGAGAGTGTGGCATCTATTTATGAAAGTTATAAAGATGGTACAGATGGATTATTACGCTGGGCTTTTGATTCTTTTAATGCCGAACCGCTTATCACTTCTCAACATGATTTGTTTGCAGCTGGTGATTTATACTTGATTTATCCTGATTTAAGAGATGCAAATTATAAGGCTCAATCTACACCAAGGTTTGAAAAACTTATAGAAGGTTTAAGGGATATTGAAAAACTTCGCTATTTAAAAGAAACATACAGCTGGCTAAGTGCTGATGTTGAAAATGTTATTAATAAATTGAGTTATGATATTACTTCATCACAAAAGCTTATTGATCAATTATCTAAACAGGCAGCTAATGGATCAGTAGTTCCTTATATTTCAATTAACGAGCGTGATATTGAATTATACCCAGATCAAACAAAACAGTTAACGGTTACAGTATCACCTGAAAACTTATTAACAGAGATTTTAAAACAAACAGCAATTATAAATGATTTCGATGAAAATGTTGTTTATAAGGGAATTTGGCATACTGATGAAGGATATCCAAGTATGTTTTATAATGGTGATGATCACTGGTGTTCACCAGTTGATGGAGATGATGCTAAAAACTATGGCTATGAATTTGATTTTTACGGAGATAGTTTTGCGGTTATTGGAAATTTAGAATATTTAAATGGGAAATTTGATGTATTTATTGATGGTGAATATGTAACAACAGTAGATGCTTATAGTTCGGGAAGAATTGTATATTCTCGCTTATATGAAAGTGAGCGTTTGGAATTAAAAGATCATCATGTTGTAATCAAAGGTAGTGGTACAAAAAATGTTGTATCTACTGGATATAATATGCAGCTAGATTATATTGAAACTTATATTCATGAAAAATTAGTATGGCAAAGTAGTGATGATCATATTGTTACAGTAGAAGATGGTGTGATTACAGCTCATAAAACAGGTATGGCTGATATTACAGTTAGTGGTGGTGAATATAATGATACTATTCATGTTAATGTAAAAGTGGATCCTGCTACTATTGATCTTAGTGAGCTTGAAAAAATAATTGAAGATGCTAAAATGATTGATTTGAACGCATATCAAGAGATAGGAAAATCTGAGTTTGAGATGGCATTAGAAAATGCTGAAAACATTCTAATTGATCCAATTAATCAAGCAACAGTAGATATGGCGGTAAATACATTAGCTAATGCTATCAGGAATTTAATTAAAATTGTTGAAAATCCTGAAAAACCAATTGAACCAGATAAGTTAGATGATACAAATATATCTAAATCACCACAGACTGGAGATTTTTCAAAAGAATTAATTTATGGATATTTCATGGTAGTTTGTACAATAATCATATATGTGTGCAAAAGAAAAGAAAATAAGATGTTTTAACGAAAAAAGATTATCCTTGACGGGATAATCTTTTTCAATCAGTGTTTTTATAAAAAGTCTTGGCAAGAAACAAGAAGATCTATTTTTTTCCATTGAGTATCTTCATCAATGCAGTTTCCTTCTTCTACAGAGGCAAAACCACATTGAGGAGATAGAGCAATATTATCACCGACAATTGATTTGGCTTCAAGATATCTTGCCTTGATTTCATCGTGTGATTCTAAAACAGGATTTTTAGTAGATATCAAACCAACTACAAAAGTGGTATTTGTTCCTTTTAACTGCGCCCATGGATCAAAAGAACCAGAACGCTCATCATCATATTCTACGAAAAAACCATCATATGGAATTTGACAAATGATTGGTGCTACTGAATCATAAAAGCCTTTAAAGAGAGGATAACCTTTAAAATTCCCTTTGCAAAAATGACTTGCAATAACCATATCTTGAGGTTTGTTTTCTAAAGCTTTTGTAGAAACTTTTTTAAACCACTGCAAGATTTCATTTTTTTGATAGCCTAATTTATCAACTTTTGCTAAAAAATCATCGTCAATAAGATATGTCCAGGAAGTATCATCGATTTGCAAATAGCGACAGCCATGGTCATATAGATCTAAAATAGCATCTTGATAAGCTGTAGCGATATCATCGATAATGGCATCGATATCATTGCCATAATAAGGGGTATCTTTTATTCCTAATTGTAAGAAATGATCAACTAAAATCATATTAGGACCAGAGATACATTTTTTAGCTTCAATACCAGGGTATTTTTGAGCTAAGTTATAAAGAAAATCCCAGGCTTCAATTTCAGGATGTGATTTATTTTTATCATAAGATATTTTTCCTTCAATCAAACCTAATTCAATATGGTTTACAACACCGTTTCTTTCTTTATCGAGGTGTTTGGTTGTAAAGCCGTCAAATTCTTTTAGCCAGTCTAAATGCCACCAACGACGTCTAAATTCTCCATCTGTTACGTATTTTAATCCATGATCAACTTCTTTTTCTACTAGTTTTGTGATTTCTTGATCTTCTATTTTTCTTAGTTGTTTTAAATCAATTTCATTTTTTTGATATTGAGCACGTGCTTCTTTAATTTCTTGAGGTCTTAAAAAAGAACCAACGATGTCATATTTTATATTTAACATGTACTTATCCTCCTGTTATTGCATATAATAACTTGTCTTTTAATTATTGTAAAATACAGAAAAATAGCACTTTGTTATAGTTATTAGCTATAATGAGATTAAAATATCTTATTTATAGAAAAACATCTAAATTTTATTTATAATTATAAATATATATTTTTATTTAATAAATTAAATATAAGGAGGTTATGTTGTTTTAATTCAACTATATAAAATGAAAAATATTGAACAAATTGTTAACCAACAGCATGAATATTTTAAAACTTTAAAAACATACGATTTTAGTTTCAGAAATCAACAATTGACATTACTTTATCAAAAGATAAAAGAATATCAAAAAGATATTGAGCAGGCTTTATATCAAGATTTACGGAAAAGCTCTTTTGAAGCTTATTCAACCGAGATCGGTTATGTTTTAAAAAGCATTAGACATATGCAAAAGAATTTAAAAAAGTGGATGAAACCAAACCGAAAAACAGCACCATATTATTTATTTGGTTCATATGATACAGTTACTTATCAACCTTTAGGGATAAGTTTGATTATAGGACCCTTCAATTATCCTTTTCAACTCGTAATTGAACCATTGATTGGTGCGATTGCTGCTGGAAATTGCGCAATCGTTAAGCCCTCAGAAAACGCTCCTGCCACAGCTAAAATAGTAAAAAGAATTATTGACGAAATATTTGTAGATAAATATATTTGTTGTATTTTAGGAGATGCATCAATAACGATTAAGTTAACTCATAGTTTGGTTGATCATATTTTTTTTACAGGGAGTATTGAAGTTGGTAAAAAGATAATGAAAGTAGCTAGTGAACAATTAATACCAGTTACTTTAGAATTAGGAGGAAAGAGTCCTGTTATAATAGAAGATAGTGCTTTATTAAAGGATGCTGTTGAAAAGGTTGCCTGGGGAAAGATTTTGAATGCGGGACAAACTTGTGTTGCTCCTGATTATTTAATAATTAGTGAAAAATTAAAAGATGAGTTTATTCAAATGTGGCAAACTGTAATTGAGAAATTTTTAAGTCAAGATGATTATGCTAGAATAGTTAATGAGCGACATTTTGATCGTTTAGTTAATCTTTTTGATAATGAAAAAATATATACCGGGGGTAATTATGATCGTGATGATCTATGGATCGAACCAACTTTAGTTAGTGGAAATGATAGTAGTTTTATGGATGAAGAAATTTTTGGTCCTATTTTACCAATCATCACATATAAAGATCGTGATGAGATCGTAGAAATTATCGAACGCCATCCGTTTCCTTTGGCGCTATATATTTTTTCTAATGATAAACAATATATTCAATATTTAACAAAACGATTATCATTTGGCGGTGGTTGCATAAATGACTGTATAAGTCATTTAGTATCAGCTAAGGTGCCGTTTGGGGGTGTTCGCTATTCAGGGATGGGACAGTATCATGGTAAAGATAGTTATATTGCTTTTAGTCATAAACAGACGATTCATCATCGTTTTTTGAAAAGAAACTTTATCTCATTATATCCACCGTATTCAAAGTATTTATATAAGTTGGTAGAAAAAGTATTAAAGTAGTGATGGAAGTTTTTAATAATAATATTTTTTGAAATTAAATTGTATTAGTGTTTGGTTTGGGCATTATTTAATGGTTTAAAGCATATATTTAGATAGGTGATTTTGTGAAAAAAACATATCTAATAATTGCAATAACTGTTGTCATATATATATTCACTAAATGTTTTTATTTAAGTAGTCCAGTAGCTGTTAGTAAAGAACTAACGTTAGAAGGGGTATCGGTGGTAATAGATCCAGGACACGGCGGTCTTGATAATGGTGCTAGTGTGGGAAAAATATATGAATCAGAATTGAATTTAAAAATATCATTTGCATTAAAAGAAGAATTGGAAAATCGAGGTGCTAAAGTGTATATGACACGAGAAGATGATCAAGATATGACAAAACGTAATTATAATTATTCTAAGCAGGATGATATGTATTTACGTGTAAAAAAGATTGATTCATATAAGAGTGATTATCTGATAAGTATTCATTTAAACTCAGCACCAACTTCAAGTGCATGGGGATCGCAAGTGTTTTATTATAAAAATAGTGAAAAAGGTAAACGTCTAGCAAGTGAAATTCAAGCGGCAATGGTGGAAGTGACAGGAAGTCCTAAGCGAATATCCGGTGCCAGTTTTAGGGTATTGAGAGCAACCCAAACATTAGGAGTACTGATTGAATGTGGATTTATATCTAATGCTAATGAACGAGGGCAGCTTCAAAGTTCTAAGTATCATCAAAAGCTGGCAGTAAAAATTTGTGATGGTCTAGAAAAATATCGGGAAAAGTATCCTGAAGATACAATTAATGAAGAGGATTATGAAAAAATATTAAATTAATACTTTTTATAAATGATATAGATTTAGATAATATAAAAATAGTTGAGATCATTAAGGGGTTCTTACTCGATAATGGGTAATTAAAAAAGAAAAGATTTCAAAAAATGATCATATTTAATAATTATTTAAGAAATCTCTTTTTTAATGTTTACCCTAAAGTAAGAAAGAACCCATTAAGGAATCTTAACTATTTTTGTTTGATAAAATATATGCAGTTGTAGCATAAAAAAATAATCTTAAAGATACTACATCATATAGTATCTTTAAGAAATTAATGATTATTATATCTATAATTATAGAATTGATACATAATAATTAGTACATATATAAGGGCTATAACGTTAAGAAAGTTATAGTTTAGATGAATTAAAATACTATTAATGAATGGATCGATATAATTGACAAGAATTATTCCTAGAATTCCCCACATCAAACTATAAAACATACAAATTCTACCAGAATAATTATGAGAAATTTTAGAATAGTTCCAGATCTGGATATTTGAATCTTTTGATAAGAAATAATGTGTCAGATATTCTAATGCAGTACAACAAATTAGAGAATAAAAAAATGTGTCGAAATTATTTTGATAATAGGGAACGGTCTTTAAAATCAATAGTGCTCCAAAACCGTATATAGGAATGAAAGGTCCTTTTAATAACCCTGAAAAATATATCTTACGTTCTAAAATAGATACATATATAGATTCCATAATAAAACCTAAAAAAGTGTATATAGCAAATTTTACCATTATTACCTCCTGTAATATAATTATGAAAAAAAATAAAAAATATGCAAAATTGTATTAAAACTTTATGTTGTGATAATAAAGGAGTAAAAAGAGTTTATATTTTTGCCCGAATTGCAAGCAGAGAGTGGAAATAAGATAAAAAAGTTCTAATTTTTATAGAAAATCGTATTTTTAGTTATACCAATTTTAGCCAGTTCGGGAATGTCAAGAAATTTGTGTAAGTAATTTTATTAAATTGTCAAAGAACTATAGAAATGACTTATATCGAGTATATATAGGTCATTTTATTTTTCTAAATATTTTTGGATTCTTGTTGAAAATCTATCATCCATCATTAATTGATTCATAACCATTGCCCAATTTGATACACGCCCACCTGACCATTTTTTCGATAATTCAAGAACTCTTAAATATAACACTTTTAATACCGCTGTCTCATTTGGAAATGCTCCTTTTTTTATGACCTTTCTAAAACTTGAATTGACACTTTCAATTGCATTGGTTGTATACATAACTTTTCTGATGGCTGATCCATAATCAAACAGCTGTTCTACATGATGAATGTTCCTTTCCCATACATCAACTGCTCCCGGATATTGTTTCCACTCATTCTTGAATGTTTCAAATGCGTTTTTGGCCGCCTTTAAACTAGGAGCTCCATAAACTTTTTTCAATGATTGTGTAAATCGCTTATAATCCTTGCTTGGGACATATTTAATAGAATTCCTTATAAGGTGGACAATACATCTTTGTACCACAACATTGGGAAATATTGCTTTCGCACCATCTTCAAGTCCACTAACACCATCCATAGATATAAAGAAAACATCTTCCACACCTCTCGCTTTGATTTCATCAAAAATCTGCATCCATTTATGCTTGCTTTCTGTCTCGTTTAACCATAACCCCAGTATTTCCTTGTTTCCATTGATGTCATAGCCTAAAACAGCATATACAGCATATTCCTTTACCTCATAATCATTTCTTACTGTCACATATAAACAGTCAACAAACAAGAATGCATAACATTGAGATAGTGGTCGGTTTTGCCAGTTTTCCAGTTCAGGAATGATAGCATCGGTTATATCGGAAATCATTTCATGAGAAACCGAAAATCCATAGATATCTTCAATTGTGGTTGATATATCTCTTTGAGACATTCCTTTTGCATACATTGAGATGACTTTATTTTCAATGTCCGAAACATCTCTCGTTCTCTTAGGAATAATTTGCGGTTCAAAAGATGCCTCCCTGTCTCTAGGTATATTAATATCTAATTCTCCTCTTGATGTTTTTATTTTTTTAGGAGAATAACCATTTCTTCTGTTTAATGTCTTTTTTTCTTCTTTACTGTTAGATGCATAACCAAGATGGTTGTTCATTTCTCCCTGAAGCATTGATTCAAATAATGGTCCAAAAATATCTTTTAAAGCTTCATCCATATCCTGTGCTGATTGTGGATTATAAGTATCAATAATTTGTTGAGCCAAAGCTACTGTTTTTGGATCTCTTTTTATTCTTGCCATATTTCATTAACCTCCATATTTTTAATTTTGATAATAAGAAAAGTGTGTAGCAGTAATATAACACATATTACTTACTTACACACTTTATTTTACACTCCCGCCAGTTTCTTTGACAAATAGCTGTTCTGCAGGAAGATAACCAAGTATCTTCCTTTTCTTTTGATTGATTTTTTGATTAATATCTAATGTTTTTTCTTTATCTATTGTATTAATATCAGTTCCTTTCTTTATAAAATATCTTATAAGTCCATTGCAGTTTTCATTTGATGCCCTATCACATGAATGATATGGTCTCCCAAAATAAATCTTTGTACGCTGTTCTTTTGATCCTGGTTTCTTTTCCATATCCTTCCATCTGGCAAATTCATTTCCATTATCGAATGTAATGGATCTGAATATTTTCTTAAAATCGTCACTATAAAATTTATGAAGCTTATTGATCTGCATATAAACTTTTTTAGAAGATTTTGATGTAATAGGAATCATATAATAGAATCTTGTTTTTCTTTCAATCAGGGTCAAATAGGCACCATTTTGTCCATCTCTTGGACCAGTGACAAGATCACCTTCCCAGTGACCAAATTCCTCTCTTGTATCAACGCTTTCAGGTCTTTCCATGATAGAAGTTCCCTTCTGTCTTTTAGGGATATAAGTTTTCCAGTTCTTTTTCGTCTTTCTTCTTAGCATTCTAGGCAGATCAATTGGTTTTATCGAAACTTTTCCTTCGTGTATGTAATTATAGAAAGTCTTAGTAGAAACAGTTACCATATTTTTAATTTTATCTTTTTCATGAAGGCGAAGATAATTGATAGTCTCATCAACAGAGGAAAGTCTATTTGATTTCATTTCATTTTCAACGAGAGTGATAAAATCATGAGCCTTATGAAGTTTAGAATTGTTAGGGGTCTTATGGATCTTAGATCTTTTTTCAAAGGCAGCCAAAGCAGAAAGTTCAGTACGTTCATTAAGATAGGTATCTCTAACAGTGATAGTGGCATCCTTAATGATAGAATAGACATTAGAGACAGAAGTACCAACAGAAACAGCCAAATAATGAATGAATTGAGTTTTACCGATATTACGCTTATGACCAGAATGCAGAGCGTTAAAACGAATAAGTTCATTAACAATAAATTCATAATGAAAAAACTGAAGGTGTTTATTTTTAGATTTTTGTGATATAGTATAAGTGTTCATAGAGAGTCTCCTTTATTAGGTTTTGGTCGACTAAAATAATACGACTTCTATGAACATTTTTCATGTAAAAAATTAAAAATTGAGACTAGAGGGAGTTGGCGGCGAAATGTAATGATTGGCTAGCCAATCATTACATTACCTTAATTCCAGTTTCATTTTACAATACACAGTTTATATTTTTGTCAAAAAATATAATTAAACTATTGACGATTAAAAATATGTGTGTTATTATATCTTGGCAGTCGATTGATGGGCCTGTAGCTCAGTTGGTTAGAGCGCACCCCTGATAAGGGTGAGGTCGATGGTTCAAATCCATTCAGGCCCACCATTAATTAATTGCAATAATATATGGGCCTGTAGCTCAGTTGGTTAGAGCGCACCCCTGATAAGGGTGAGGTCGATGGTTCAAATCCATTCAGGCCCACCATATATATTTATAGTTAATTGGGGCCTTAGCTCAGCTGGGAGAGCACCTGCCTTGCACGCAGGGGGTCAGCGGTTCGATCCCGCTAGGCTCCACCAATTTGAATATTTAGTCTGCTTAGGCAGGCTTTTTAATTATTTTAAGGAGAAAAATATGATGAATCATGTAATAATTTTGATTGTATCTTTTTATATATATAGCTTTATGGGTTGGGTTTGGGAATCTATTATTTTGCCACTGGCAAGAAAAGAAGTGCCTTATAATAGAGGTTTTTTAAATGGCCCATGGATACCGATTTATGGTTTTGGAGCAATGTTAGTAATTATTTTGTTTGATATACATCAAATTAGTTACCCAATTCATGTTTTATTTTTAAGTAGTGGTGTCGTTGCTTGTTTACTGGAATATCTTACTTCATTTGTTATGGAAAAGTTATTTCATCGACGCTGGTGGGATTATAGTCAAAAGGCATTTAATATAAATGGACGAGTTTGTTTAGAGGGATTTCTTTGTTTTGGTTTATTTAGTGTTGTGGCGATAAATTATATTCAGCCTTTTTTTACTAAAGAGTTGTTAAAAGTTAATGAAAATATATTATTTATTATTAGCGGTATTTTAACGATCGGCTTTATCTTTGATACGATCATATCTACGCACATTGCTTTAGATATAGAGAAGAAGCTGGATCTTGTAAAACAGATTTTAGAAGAGCGGGAAGAAAAAATTATTGCTGAATTAGAAAGAGGACATGCTAAAACTTTAGAAAAATTAGAGAAAAAAGGTCTTGAATGGCGAAAACAACAATTGTTATTAAAAACATTATTGAAAAAGGAGAAATTGTTTAAATATCGTCATCGGCGTTTGATTAGAGCGTTCCCACAAATAATAAAAAAGAAGCGAGGTGATGATTAGTGTTGAAAAAATATTTTGGGACAAAACAATTTTATAAAGAAGTAACGACGATTGCACTTCCGATAATGGGACAGCAGTTTATTACTACTTTTGTTAATTTGATTGATAATGTTATGATTGGTAGTGTTGGTAATATTGCGTTAACTTCTGTAACGGTAGCGAATCGTTTCTTTTTGATTATGAATTCGATTTTATTTGGGTTATGTGGTGCTGCAGGAATTTATATTGCTCAATTTTATGGTGCAAAGAAAAAGAATAAATGTCAGGAAGTTTTTAATATAAATATGGTTTTTTCGCTTGGGGCGGCTATATTTTTTTCTTTATTATTATTTGTAGTTCCTAAGTTTGCGATCCAGCTTTTTTCACAAACACCAGTAATTGTTGAAGAAGCCGTTGCTTATCTTAAGATTGCAAAATTTACGTATGTTCCTTTTGGAATCTCTTTTACTTGTATGATGGCGTTAAGAGCAGTTGGAATCAATAAAATTCAATTAAAAGTAGGGACTGTTGCGGTACTTACAAATACATTATTAAATTATTGTTTGATTTTTGGGCATTTTGGATTGCCTAAAATGGGAATTCAAGGGGCAGCTATTGCAACATTGATTGCAAGATTAGTAGAAATGACCATTTATTTAATGGTGTTGATAAAGAAACGACATTTCTTTAAATTTGATTTAAATGGATTATTGCATATTAATACGGATTTGCTTGTTAATATTGTTCATAAAGCTATTCCGTTGACTTTAAATGAAATTTTATTTTCTGTTGGACAAGCAATGGTTTTTAAATCATATATTAGATGTGATGAATATTTAGTTGCTTCTATATCTGTCGTAGATACAGTTTCTAATATTATGTTTATTGCTTTTGGGGGATTATCTTCAGCTGTGTCGATTATGATTGGAAATAAATTAGGTGCTGATCAACTCGATGAAGCTAAGGATAATGCTAGAAAATTATTGTGTTTTTCACTAATGGTTTCTTTGGTAGTTGGAACCTGCTGTTTTTTGGCAGCACCTTTTGTACCGAATTTATATAATGTAGATGTTTCGATAAAGGAAACGATCGTAGCCTTGCTTAGAATAAAGTCGATAATAATTAATGTATATGCTTTTAATGTGTGTATCTTCTTTATATTGAGGGCTGGTGGTGATGCTTTAAGCACAATGATCATGGATAGTGGTTTTTTATGGCTGGTAAATGTATTGGTTTCAACGTTGTTATCAATGTTTACGGAGCTACCATTAGTTACTTTGTATATGATCGTGGAAAGTTTAGATTTTATTAAATTAATAATTGCGATATATTTTTTGAAAAAAGAGCGTTGGGTCAAAAATATTGTAGTAGTAGGAGAGTAGAATGAAAAAAGAAAATTATTTTATTAAAACGCTTAATGGAATGGCATATGGCTTTTTTTGCAGTTTGATAATTGGAACGATTTTAAAACAGTTAGGAAGCTTTACGCAAATTAATGAGCTAACTGCATGGGGGCAAACAGCAACGTATCTGATGGGACCGGCAATTGGTGTAGGAATTGGTTGTGCGGTGGACGCTAAAGGATTAAATCTGATTGCGGCTATTATTGCAGGAAGTATTGGTGCAGGAACTTTTAATGGCAGTGCAGCGACGACAGGTAATCCTATAGCGGCGTATGTTGCGGTAATTGGTGCAATCGAAATAACTCGTTTTGTTCAAGGAAAAACACCGATAGATATTTTACTGGTACCTTTTACTGCGATTATTGTAGCCGGGATAATTACAATTATTGTTGGACCATATTTAACGAAATTGATTTTAGGAATTGGTGATTTGATTAACCAAGGTGTAAATATGCAGCCAATTTTAATGTCAATTGTAGTTGCAGTTTTGATGGGAATGGCTTTAACGGCACCGATTTCTAGTGCGGCAATTGGGGTGATGCTGGGATTAAATGGTTTGGCGGCTGGTGCTGCTTTGGCAGGATGTTGTGCTCAAATGATTGGTTTTGCGATGATGTCAATAGAGGATAATGATATTGGAGAAGTGATTGCAATTGCGATTGGAACGAGTATGCTGCAGTTTAAAAATATTGTTCAAAAACCAATTATTTGGATTCCACCAATTATTGCTAGTATCATTATTGCTCCGATATCGACTTGTGTATTAAATATCTCATGCACACCAGTTGGTTCTGGAATGGGAATGGCTGGGTTAGTTGGAATATTAGAAGCGATTAATGTAATGGGAAGTAGTTATTGGATTCCGGTTATTGTTATTGATATAATTGCACCAGCTTTTATTTCTTGGACTAGTTATAAAATGTTAAAGAAATGTGCTTTGATAAAGAGCGGAGATTTGAAATTGAAACAGTTTTAATTGAATATAAAAAAGAAGCAGCATATAATGTTGCTTCTTTTGTGTTAATCAGTTGAAAATAACGCAATAATATCATTTGTAGACATTTTAGTGATACTGCCGTTATTGTTTTCGATAAAGATATTAGATAAATCTTGTTTTTGTTCTTGAAGTTTTTGAATTTTTTCTTCAATACTATTTTTCATAATTAATTTATATACTTGAACATTATTTGTTTGACCAATGCGATAAGCGCGATCAGTCGCCTGATTTTGAGCCGACATGTTCCACCATGGGTCATAGTGGATAACGATAGAGGCTGCGGTAAGATTTAGACCTGTACCGCCGGCTTTTAAAGAAATCAAAAATACATTAGTGTTATCGTTTTGGAAGGCGTTAACTAATTGATGTCGTTTGATCTTATTTGTTGCTCCTGTTAAAACATAATAAGAAATATCTTCGTTACGAAGTTCTTTTTCAATTAAATCTAATGAAGTTGTAAAAGAAGAAAATAATAGAACTTTTTGATTATTCTCTTTAGCTTTTTTGATGATATCCAGGCATGCTTTCATTTTAGAACTAGGTTCTTGGATTTCTTTATACAATATTCTAGGTTCACAACATAATTGTCGTAATCGTGTCATCATTGATAAAATTTGAATTTTATCAACGTGTTCAATATCTAAGGCGGTTTTTAATTTGCTGTTTATTTGACTTAGATTAGCGATATATAAGTTTTCTTCTTCTTTAGAAAAAGCGATTTTGATATTGTTTTCAATTTTGTCTGGTAATTCATCTAATACATCTTGTTTAGTTCTTCTGAGAATAAATGGTTCAACCATCTTTTTTAAACGCAGTTGGATTTCTTTGTCTTCATTTTGAATAATTGGTCGTTCAAAATGTTCTTTAAAATAATTATAACTAAATAAATAGTTGGGCATTAAGAAATCAAATATTGACCATAGTTCAGCCAAAGAATTTTCAATTGGTGTACCAGTTAGTGCAAAACGATGTATACCGTTTAGTTCTTTAACGGCTTTAGCGTTTTTTGTTGCTTGATTTTTAATGTATTGTGCTTCATCTAGAATAATATATTCAAAGTAATGATCTTTATATAAATTATAATCTCTTCTTAAATAATCGTAAGAAGTAATTATAACATCGTAATCATTGATTTGTTCGATTAATTTTTTACGTATAGGTAAAGTTCCAGTAATGCATAAAACTTTTAGATCATTAGAAAATTTTTTGATTTCATCTTGCCAATTTAGAATTAATGTGGCAGGAGTAATGACAATACTAACTTTATCATTTGTTCTAGTGTTTTCTAAAACAGTGATCATTTGAAGCGTTTTACCTAATCCCATATCATCAGCCAAGATTCCGCCAAATCCGTAATCGCTCATAGTTCTTATCCATTTATAGCCTTCGCATTGATATTCCCTTAGGATGTTTTGATACGATTGGGGGATAAGATAGTTGTTATTATTACAATGAGTCAATTTATCGATTAATTCTTTGAACTGTGTACTTCGTTCAAAGTTAATGGAATCTCGATCTAAGGATAATTGGTTTAAGAACAGTGCTTTAGATTTATCGATTAAGATAGAGCCATCCTGAATATTATTTTCATTAAGATTTAAGTCTTGGATTAGGCTATATGCTTCGCTTAAGCTTTTATCTTCTAGATTTATGAAATCACCATTTTTTAGGCGGTGATATGATTTTTTTCTTTGAATAGAATGAAGAATTTCTTGGATTTCATCTTTTGAAACATTAATACTGTTTAAGTCTATTTCTAGTAAATCGTTTTTCAATCGAATACCTATATTCAAAGAGATATTTTTAGGTTTGTTGATATTTTTGATATCTTCGCTTACGAATACTTCACAGTATTGATTTAATTTAGGGAGAATATTTTTTATAAAATAATAAACATCTTCATCATTATTTGTGATTAGATACATTTTAGTTAATTCATCATAATTTGCATAATTTTCAATCAACACTAAAGCTTTATCAACATTTAATGGAAGTTTGGTTTCATAACTGTCGATATATTTACCGTCAAATAAAATATTTCCATTTTCATCACGATATTCTAAATTGATAGTTAGATCGCCAAAATTATTTAAATCAATATACGCTAATAAAGTAATTACGCTTGGCATATAGTCATCGATATTTGCTCCTGTAATAGAAATATATGGTAATATCTGATCGATAATATATTTTCCAAAGTATCCAAAATCTTCCTTAGATACAATTAAATTTTCTTTATCCAGCTTAGATAAGAGATTTTTAGTTATTTGTGACATTTCTAAACTATAACGATTTAAAATATTATCTTTTAAATAATAAATATATTGATTTCCAAGAATTAATTGCCCTTCTAAAGGAACAAGTGAGATTTCAAAATAATCTTCCTTGTCTTCGATATTAATAGTAAGATTTTTTAAATCGATAGTTGTAAATAATATATTTATGTTTAAATTTGTTAAATATGTTTCAAAGAAATCATCTATATTATATTTATTAATATCAATTGAACGATAGCGTTCGATCTCGTCAATAAATTCACTATTATCTTTAATAAAATCTATTTGTTTTAAAGCTTCTTGACTAAATGATTTACGATTATGATCAGTAATTAATTTACTGCCATATGTAAAGATTTTATGATAGCGGTAATTATTTATAAATTCTTTTAAGTTTTTAATTAAGTAAGTTTTAGTGTTTCCGATACGGTAATTGATTAAAATTCGATTAAATGAATAATTTATATTTGGAAAAAGTTCTATTAAAGCATCGTTGGTTATGCTTATTTCTTTTTTATCTACATATTTTTCAATAAGTTTTTTTGATTCTTCAATTTTTGTTTGAATCATTTTTTCTTCACGAATGCGTTCAAATTCTTCGAATTTTGCACGATAATCAATTTTTTGATTAAATTGGAATGGGATATCTGACATTTCTAGACTGTAAAACTTTAGTAATAATACTCCAATATGACCACAGGCTAATTCGTTTGGGTGGCAATTATGACAGCTGCACTCAAAAGTAACGATTTTTCCACTTGTATCAACGATAATATGACTAGTACTGACGCGACCATATATTTCTACAGTACCATCAATATGATATTCATTACCTTGCTTTAAAACAGACATGTTAGTAATCACATTGTCTTTGTAGTAGTTATGAGCAGTTTTCCAGTTTTTTTCATTAAATATTCTATTTATCTCATCATCTTTTATATACATGTTCTTTCCCTCCAATGATTTATTATATCATCAATTTAATGATTACCAAATAGAAATTGTTTAAGAAAATAATTATTTATTATTTTAGAGAATAATGCTATAATATTTACAGATGCCGGTATAGCTCTAACGGTAGAGCAATCCACTCGTAATGGATAGGTTGCTGGTTCAAATCCAGTTGCCGGCACCAGTTAAATGATAAAAACTACCTGATTAGGTAGTTTTTATATGGTCAAAGTATATTTTACAAAGATAAAATTAGTTTTTTTATATATAAAAAGATGAATTATAATTCATCTCAATTTGTTGAATGGTGACCCGCAGGCGATTCGAACGCCTGACCCTCTGATTAAAAGTCAGATGCTCTACCGGCTGAGCTAGCGGGTCGTATTTAGCAGTGCCATATAAAAATAGCATATTTTTAGAATGTTGTAAAGCGATTTTTTAAATAATTTGCTATAAATATAGAATACTGTTATAATTTAGTTATGAATGGAGGGAAAAAATGAAAAAATCACTCAAATTATTGATGATATTTGTCATTGCTTTAGCGTTAACGGGATGTGTTAAAGTTCGTTGTCAAATCAATATTACTGATAGGGATGATGCTGATATTATTATGGCTGTTCTTTTTGATAAAGAAATACTAGATACATATCAGATGAGTCAGGATAATATTAAAAGTCAATTACAAGAAGAAGGAAATTTTAAAAATTGGGAAATTAAAGATGCTAGTGAGACGATTGATGGAAAAAAGTATTTAGGATTTAATGCAACAGCACCAAAAGAAGTTTCTGAAAAAATATTGGAAGATTTAACAGTTGAAGAAAATCAATATACTTTAAAATTAAAAGGTTCAGATTTAGATAAAACTATAAATACTAACGAATTTGAGCAGTTAGGATATTCTACTGATAAATTAGAAGAAATGGGAGTGGAATTTAGCATTAAAATTTCTATGCCTGGAAAAATTAAAAGTTCTACATTTGGAGAAGTTAAAGATGGTGTAGTGACGATTGGTTTAAAAGATTATGAAAAGTTATCAGATGGTGTTGAAATTGTTTCAGAAACATCAGAACCTTCTAGTAATACGGGATTAATTGTTGGTGTTATAGCAATAGTGATCGTTGGAGCAGGTGCTTTCTATTTTTATAAGAGAAAAAGTAAATCTAATAAAGATAATTTGGAATAAATTTTAAGATAAAAGGTTCGAAGGTATAAATTTTCGAGCCTTTTAAAATAGGATTTTTTTATATTATGAGTATATACTTTTCTACATAATTTTAATTTGAATAATGCTTTAATAAAATAAAAAAGGATATTTAAATTATGAAAAACAAATGGTTAAGTATAATGATTGGGATGATAATGCTTGTAGGGTGTGTTAAACAAGATACTGAAAATATGGTTTCGATATCTAAGATTGATATAACTGAGCTTAATGCACAAAGAAAAGTTAGTAAAAATGTAATTGATTTTGAAGATGATCAACAAGGTAAATATGATTTGTTGAAGCTGATGATTAATAGTGTTGATTATTATAATTTGGTAAGTGGAAAAATGTGTGTTACTTCATCATATTTAGATAATCAAACACAAATAAAATATGAGTTTCAAATTAATATACCAGAATATCGATCTTTTGTTTATCAAATATCTTCAAGTGGATATAGTGAACAGGTAATGTTTAGAGATAGTAAGAATATGTATTTTTTTACTGGTAACAGAGAGGACCTGGATAATTTTAGTTTTGAAGAATTAATTAATAAAAAAGAAATCAGTATTGAAGAAATAGATAAAGATGATAATTTATTCAAGTTTGCAAAATGGTCTTTAGAAGAGCGATTTAATGATATCAATATATCACGAGTTGCTAATGATTTATATGGTGATGTAGCACCGTATTTGTTGCCTGAGGATATAGCGTTGAGACAATTAGGGGTTAGTTTAGAAAATTTTAATATTAAAGAAAAAAATAATTTTTTGAAAAGAGAGGTGTTTTTTGTAGAAGGTAAAATAAAAAATGATTTGTATGTTGAAGGAGGAACCGTATCTTTATTGGTGGACAAAGAAACAGGAATAGTTTTAAAGTATGTTCGTAGTAGTAATAATAGTCGAGTAGAAATGAAAATGGAAAGTATTTCAATAGATGGTGATCATGAAGAAGACTTATATGAAAAATATATTAAAAGTAGTTAAGAAAATTGTATAGATTGACTTGTCAATCTGTACAATTCTTTAAAGCAGTTTCATTTTATAATACCTAGCACAGAAAAAAATAAAAAAATGTAAAAAAAGTATTGCATATAATTTACATAAATGATATTATATTAGGGCACCAAGTTGCTTGAATAGCTCAGTTGGTAGAGCAATCGGCTGTTAACCGATCGGTCGTAGGTTCGAGTCCTACTTCAAGCGCCATGGCCTGTTGGAGAAACGGTTAACTCACATGCCTTTCACGCATGCATTCACGGGTTCGAATCCCGTACAGGTCACCATTTTGGAGGTTTAGCTCAGTTGGGAGAGCATCTGCCTTACAAGCAGAGGGTCAGCGGTTCGAGCCCGTTAACCTCCACCATTAATATTATAAGCCGGCTTAGCTCAATTGGTAGAGCAACTGACTTGTAATCAGTAGGTTGAGGGTTCAAGTCCTTTAGCCGGCACCATTTTATATGCGGGTGTGGCGGAACTGGCAGACGCACTAGACTTAGGATCTAGCGCCTTCGGCGTGCAGGTTCGATTCCTGTCACCCGCACCATTATTTATAAAATTTACTCAAGTGGGTAAGTTATCGTTCGATAGCTTACCCACTTTTTTTCGTTTTTAAACGATATTTCAAGGAGGTGAGATAAAATGATTGTCGATACTAAAAAAAGCGATACAGTGGAAGAAAATAACCTTAGAGCAGAGCGTTTGTTTGAATTGATGAAAGTCAATCTTATTCCGTGGATACGGGATCTGTTAAAAGAAAATGAAATGCAGCCCAGCGACATTGAAAAGATGTTTGATAAAAAGAAAAGGATGATTTCTAATGCTATGAGAGGTGATTATCAGCCGTCAATTCAGTTTTATATAAAAATGGGAATTGTCTTAGATAAATCTCCAGGAGAGGTTCTTGACAGTGTTATCCTTTACGAACAAAAAAATAATATGAAAAAGAAAAAAACTTAAATTAATAATAACTCTGTTTGGCGACAAGGGCTATTAATTTAAGTTTAAGCAAAAACACGAATACCCGGATTGTATCGAAATTCAAAACCGCTCAATCACCGCTCGATCCTCGATCCATGCTCCACACTGCACACTGCACTGTCTACTGCACCATGTACTACACCGTGTACTACAACCGTGTTTTGTAAAAAAATGTATTTAATTAATACAAAATGATTATAGCAAGATTAATAGACTATTTCAATGATTTCAGTACTGAAAATACGGTCTGAAATAAAAAAAACATTAAAGCAGAGCTTTAATGTCTATTTAGGAGGACGAAGAATAGATGATTACCAATAACACTTATGTATCTTACGCTACATGCGGTTCCAGAGATGATATCAATATCTGGCTTAATACCGGTCATGACATCTTCAGCAACCGTTCGGACTATAAGACAGTGATAGCGCATCAATGTGATTATAAGGACAGGCATTCTTATACTTATGGCAGAAAGAAGAACAAAAAGGTTTACTCTAATATTTATGCCCATCTGATGGAGGTTATGATTCCAGTTACTATGACTGATGCACTTAAGCATGATTTTATCAAAAAATTCATGTGTGCAGTAAATCCGCTTTACAAGCTTAACAGTTTCCTGTACTGCTACAAATTTATTTCAAAAGGTAAAGGTAGCTATATTAGTGTACTGTGTTTTACCAGAAAGTATTTCAAAAGACAACGGTTAATGACTGTTACCTATGAAAAGGATTATATTTACAGCAGTAAGACAAAAAGGCTGTGTAAGAAAGATGATCCGGATGCAGTACTTGTTCATAAGAAAGGTGATATGAAAAAAGATGCCAACGGCTCTCCTGTAAAAGAAACTTTCTTTGTTTCCCAAACAGAGCAAGAAATATTTAAATATACTTCTTTTACCCGATTTCATAAACGTCTTTTAAAAAATGCCGAGTATGCAGCTATGCTGTTAGACCGGGATTTCTGGAATAAAAAAATAAAGTATTTTTCACGGATAACAATAAAAAAATCAGGTTTTAAAAATAAAGAAAAGATTCATATAAAAAATCAGCTGATAATCAGGCTAAATTCCCGTATTAATTCTATGCAGACTGCATTACAGGAAGGCAGGTACTGGAACACCTCGGATATTGATAAAGCCTTTCATAAGATGATTCATCGTATTAACAGTCTGTTATATCTAACCAGATGGACCGACCCGGTGAGTGGCAGTTCGATCTATCTCGGAACAAAACAGTCTGTTACATGTTTAAAAGACAATATTTCTTTAATAGAGGAGTATATAGAGTCACTCCTAACGCAGTGGTGGGCTGATGAAGTATATAGTGATGATGATTTTACAGCTGATCAATATACGGAGCATGAAGCTGATTCGGTTAAATCTTTAGTTGAAACTGATAAATACTGGAAAGATTTCAACAACAATAAGTGGAGTAAGAACCGCTATAGTTATGAGGAGGCTCTTGAGTATTCAAGAACTCTTATAAACTGCAGGAACTGCATCAATTGCCTTGACTGCCGAAACTGTAAAAACTGCACTGACTGCATAGACTGCAGCTGCTGCACTGGATGCTGTAACTGTTTTGAATGTGTTTTCTGTATCAGGGCAACTGATCAGCATCATTATATGGAGAAACCTTCAAATACTGGATACTGGGACAACAACTTAATAAATACATATCTAAATCTGAAAGAAAAAGGGGTGGCTTAAATGAAAAAACTGCAATGCTATGTTGCATCAAGTTTTGATGAACTGAACAAAAAATGCGGATATGGAGTAATTATGGTAGAAGAATACAAACCAATTGATATTATAAGCGGTTTTACAGAAGAATCATGGCAAATAAAGAGCTATCAGGTTGGAGGATATCTGATAGGGGTTTTGAAAGGGATTAAATATGCAATAGCTAATAATTATGATGATGTTACGATTTTTTACAATTTTGAGGGAGCAGACAAGTATACAAAAATAAGAAACAGTGAAGGATTATCAGATGTAGTAAAAACATATCTCTCAGGTTTCAAGGATTTAGAACAGAAAATTGATATAAAATTTGAAAAGGTTAATATGAACCTGTTTCTTCCAAGAACAAATTTACAGCGTGCATATAAAGTATCCAGAAAAGCAACGCGCGAAGAATATGATGAATTTCATATTCTAAACAAGAAGAATTTCAAGGCTTAAAATCGGATGTTTGCTGGAGCAGAATGGGATAAATATACTGTACAGGACGCTTTAAAAAACGGAAAAGATGAAATGTCTCAATTGGTAAAAATGAGATTATAAGGGCATTAACATATAAAAATCATATTATATCGGTAGAATAGCCGACATAATGATTAGAGTTTACTGGAGAGGAGTAATGGTCGATGCTGAATAATGACAAATCTGATAACTGCAGAAGAAAAGTAAATATAAAATTATCTATTGAAAATGTTAAAGCTGTTTTGAACAGAGTAAGTGAGTTGATGCTCGATCATGCCTATTCAGTCGAAGCAAATATTTCATCATTTTCTGCCTCTGTAATAAGAATGTCCAATGGCAGTTTAGAAAGCGGTGACTATAAGTTTATTAAAAGTGTATGCAAGTCAAATAGTAACGAAAATTATATATGCAGAACGCTTGAAGCTGTAAATATGCTGAAAAATGAAAAACAAAAAAATGTAATTATTCTTCACTATTTCTATAACGCTACATTTAATGAAATACGTTATGGTTATTATGATTCAGTACACGATGTTGAGTTTGAACCTATCTGGCAGGTATATAAACTTCGTGATAATGCGCTGGCAGAGCTTATTTATCTGTTTGATGATGTACTGGTCTATGAAGATGAAAATATAAGGAACAAGAACACAAAAACTGTAAAAGAAAGTAAAAGTAAAGAGCGAATCCCAGTTAACTATATAGCTAAGAATGGAATGCACGGGACTATACATTTAAAAGATTACGAAGATTTTTTAAACTGGTCAAAGCGTATGAAGATATTCAAAGATGTTGAATTAACTGAAGAAACTATTAAGAATGTCAAAGCGGTGTTTGGGGTGAAAGGGGTAGCGTAGATGTTTGATGTCAAATACTTGAATTTTATTTTGTAAAATGAGTTGATTCTTATTAGTTTATGAATGTTTTTGCTGTTGAGATTAATACGAAAAAGTGAAATTTAATAAAAGAAAAAACAAGGAGAATAGAGAGATGAAAGTTATAAGTATTATCAATGAAAAGGGCGGAGTTGGAAAAACCACCGCATCAGTAAATATCAGTTACGGGTTAGTAGAAAGATTAATGAATGACGGAAAAAGAATTTTGTTAATCGATGCAGATGCACAGGGCAATGCAACTAAATTTTTTCTGCCGGAGTTTAAATCAATTACATTAGAAGAATTTAATATGCTGGAGGTACCGGAAAACTGTGACATTAGAAGTTCAACTAAGTTTATAAAAAATTCACTAATCAGTATGCTTGGCGAAAGAAATGATTTAAATAAACTTCTGCTTGAGGGGAAAGATGTTATTAGAGAGTGTATTCATCAAACACAGTATCAGCAGTTAGATATTATTCCATCAATCGGTACTGAACTTATTGCTACAGATAAGCTGCTTGGTGCATCAACAGGTCAACGACATGTGATTTTAAAAAGGGCTTTGAGAGAAATTAGAAATGATTATGATATCGTGATCATTGATCATGCACCAACATTTAATAATATTACTGTAAATGGTCTATTTTGTTCGAATGAAATTATAATCCCACTTAAACCAGGTGGATTTGAATTAAAGGGGCTGATTGATACACTTGAGGAATTGTTTGATATTGAAGATGATTATGAATGTGAATATAAAATAAGAATATTGATGAATATGATTCCTCGTGGTATAAGACCGGCTTACATCAATTTTATTAATAAGATTAGAGAATTCTATGGCGATACTATTTTAAAGACAACAGTAGGCTATCAGGATGCAGTTGCATCAAGATCAACTATGAGCGGTAAATTACTGTATAACAGTAAAACTGGTGTTGGTGAGGATTATCGTAATCTTGTAGATGAATTAATTAAAGAGTTTGATAATGAAATTTAAATCCTGGTAAATTTACCAGGATTATGAGGAGGAGTAAAGGTATGGCACTTACAAATTTAATCAATGCAGATAAAGTTAACAAGATGAATAAGAAACCCGTTGGACTAAAAACTATTGATATTGATGATATAGAAGTGAATCAACATAATCAGTTTGATATTAATGGAATTGACGAGCTTAAATCGTCAATTCTGGAATATGGATTAAGGAAACCACTGGATGTTTATAAAATAGGTGACAGATACAGGATAAGTGATGGTGAACGTAGGTATACAGCACTTAAGGGATTAGCTGACGAGGGAAAGATAGAACCGGAAGTATACTGTATCGTTTATGAAGCACCGGAAAGTGAATTAAATGACCGTTTGCGTTTGATATTAGGAAATGGGACAAGAATAATGTCGGAACTAGATAAAATAAAAATTGTTGCTGAGCTGTTAGATATATATCAGCAATTGGATCCTAAACCTAAAGGTAATAAAAGAGACTGGATTGCACCTTTTATTGGTGCAAAGTCAGGTAAAACGGTACAAAAATATATAAATGCAATTGAAAAGAAAGAAGAATCTGTTGATATAGGAACGCATGATGAAGCCAAAAAAGATAGCTGTAAAAATAAAGAGTATGGATTAAGTGAACTCTTTTCAGATTACAAAAAGCTGTTAAAGCAGA
Source organism: Clostridium sp. Marseille-Q5894 (assembly GCF_946902305.1). NCBI lineage: Bacteria > Bacillati > Bacillota > Clostridia > Eubacteriales > Clostridiaceae > Clostridium > Clostridium sp. Marseille-Q5894. The sequence goes on from NZ_CAMPPT010000001.1 coordinate 275,431, forward strand.
TTGATAAGATTAATAAAAAAGTTGAGAATACATCTATATCTCATAAAAAGATTGCAGAGTCTGATGATAGGGATATTACTGTCGAAGATTCTCTAATAAATATTCATAATGTGATTAGTAAATTTAGCAGATGTATTCAAATATCAATTGAGATAGATGAACAAAATAAAGATGAAAATGTTTTAGATGGGCAGATGAGTATGGATGAAATATAAGTACAAGGAAATTACAACGCTGGTAAATTTACCAGCGTTGGCAAAGGAGGAATATGATGATTAAACGTTTATTTTATACTGTTTTTAATAACATTGATGTATTTAGGTTATTTAAATGGATAGTTATATTTATTATTGAGTGTGTAGCAATGTATTTAGGATTTTTAGGTTTTGCCTGTTTAGTAAATCCGGATATGGTAGATAAAAGTTTTGTGGCCAGTGCTTCCTTTCGAAATAACTATTATGTATATTTAACTATAATTTTTTTGACTGAGGGAATTAGAAATATAACCAGTTCTATTTTCTTTGATAGAAAAATTACTTATATCAGTGGTTCAACAATAGAACGGATAAAAAAAATAAAAGTTTTATGTATGGAATTTTATTCTTTTATAAATGAAATAATGCATGATTCAGATAAAATACTTAGATTTTGTGGAGTAGTTTTAATATTTGTTTTCTGCATTTTGATTTTGTTGCTTTTACCTATATTGGTTTATTTTATGTATGGATTTATATTGCTTTTTATAGAAATTTTAATGTATTAAAGCAGAACAGTGAGAGTATTCTTTGATAATATGGAATGTCATGTTAGAGAATTCGAAGAAAATCGTTTCTTTCCAGTGCAAATGGCTAATATTTTAGGAGTGAAATAAAAATGGAAATAAAAAATAAACAGAATTTTACGAAAAATACTAAGATTTATTTTGAACATTGTGTAGAGATAAAAGATAACAGTTATTTAATAATTTTTGGTCATCACATAAACGGTGGATTTATAGCAATACCAAATTGGAATATTTGCTGTGAAGCATCTGATCATAGTGATAGCTGTTATTATAATCGAATTAAATTAATGGATGCAGGAATGGATGAAATTACTGCAAGAGGGATTTCTGAATATATTAATTCATGGATTGAAGTCAATTACAATATACCAGGTGATTAGAATGGCGCATGATTTTACTATAAGAGTACCAAATGGAATATGGTCGAAAAGATATGATGTAATAACTGTTGGAAATGAACATACATACATTGAAAAAAAGGAATATAAAGGAGTACCTAATGATGAAGTGTATTTCTTTGGATATGCAGATGGAATTTTTTATAAAGCTTTTAGATGTGAGGAATGTAATGCATTATCTGGTAATGGGTCAATATATTTGATTTCGTATGATACAGCAGTAAAAAATTTAAAAAAGGCAAAAAATGAATTTTATAAATTAAACTATCCAGATCCAACAAGAATTAACGATATTAAAGAATTTTATGAACGTATGAAACACGATTATAAAAATGTTGAATATTTTGAAATTATTTTTGATTAATTTAATTGAGGTTGAAATGGTTAATTGGAAATATGAAAAGAGTTTTAAAATTCAGGAGGTTATAGAGGATGCCAAAAATTATAGTATATGCTAATTACGAATTCACAAATGATAGTAATCATTGTGCGGATAATGGAGAGCTTTCAATGTTGTATGATGTACCAAAATCGTGGTTGAAATGGAATGAAGAAAAACGACAAGCCTGGCTGGAAAAAAATAGTGAAAAAATTGAAAAGGAGTTCATTTATTCTATGTGTGTTAATGACATTTATGATCATTATGAAGATGTTGAATAAAAAGAGGGATTAAAATGAATAGAATCGAGAAATTTAGAGCTGAACTGGAAAAATATGAAGAAAAATATGCATTATTAATAAAAGAGCATATTCAAGAGGAAATTAATAAAATTGATTCAGACATTGAAATAAGCATATACAGCAATGATATAGATCGTATTTATGTCACATATAAACAGTTTAAATTTGAATTTACGTATAATTATTCAATAATAAGCAGGGAATTGTATCTTCGTGGTTATGGAAAAACTAATACTCATGGTTATTCTTATGACAGGTATACAAGAGAAGAACAGAAGGAACGTGAGAGAGCATATGATTATGTGCGTTCAATATTAAAAAGTGTTTTAGAATGTGATCAAGGCCAAAAGGAGATGATAAAAAATGTATGTAATTAAATATAATAGTGAAATTTATGCAGGAACATACAGTGATATGGATGGGCTGTATCTTTATCCAAGCAGTTGGTTTAATATGCAAAAACCAAAAGTTTTTAAAACACTAAAAGGCGCAGAAAAGCATCTTAGTAATCTAAAAAATAAAATCGTTTGGGGAAATGATGAAAATGCATATAATTTTAAAATTATTGAATGGTCTGAAAATGATTTAGAATCACATTTAATGTTTATTGGACTTAAAACACCTGAAAAAAATACAAATGATGATCTACAAAACAGTAATACTCTTTCATCAGATAAAAAGTTAGAGAAGTATTGGAAAAAAGTATTCAAACCATTGAAAATGAAAAATCAAGAAATAGAAATTACAAGTATCACAGTATCTAATAATGTATGTATCATAAGTTATTTAATGCCTTACTGCACATCTGCTGACAAATATAGCTTTCAAGCTGATATAGATAAAGAAAAAGTAATCGATGGATTTTGTAACGCAGTAGAAGAAAGAGCAAATGAAATGATTACTATGATTAGAGAATGCAGTTATATAAGAAATCTATTTTAAATATAAAGCGTGCAGGTTAAATATGAAAAAGAAGTGTAACATTTGCGGACAATATTAAACGGGGATTAAAAATGTGTGTATTTTTAATCCTGAGTCTATTAAGTTGTAGTGCAACTACATATATTTAAAAAATAATTATAAAAAATTTATAAATAGTATGATGATTAAAATTTAAACTTGCAAAGGGGACAGTAAAAATGAGCAATACAATAAAGGCAATAAACTATGAAGAATATGTAAATACTCCCTCGTTGAGAAACGGCTATAATGATACACTCGCAAAGTGTCATTTATACAATTACGGCTGTATCTTTGTTGAGACAATACTGGGAGTAATGTAATCAGATGTGAAATAATAAATAATCAGGGCACATACAAAAATGTTAAACGTAATATTTAATAACATTTGTGTCAGTGAGTGGTACAAAAGAGGAGTTGAAAATTATGAACGAAAACAAAGATAAGATCTGTGATGATGCAGACAGTAGAAAAAATCCATATACATACAGAAATATAGTGCTTTCATCTGAAGGACATGGTGAAAAGATGATGATTGACAGAGCTGAGTTTGAAAAGTGGGCTAAAGAAAATGGTAAAATTATTATTGACCCCCTGGAATATCAGACGGAAAAATATATGAATACAAATAAAGTAATTGAACTTATGAAAGTAAAAAATATAACAGTATATAAATTATCAAAAATGACAAATTATGACCGTACGAATTTAAAGAAACTACTAAATGGTGAAATAAAAGATCCGACTATATCTACAGTAATAGCTATTGCAGATGCATTAGAAATAAGCATAGACGAGATAGTAATCAGAAATAAATAAAAATACATTTATATAAGGAGAAGTAACGCTATGAAAGAAATATTAAAAATTATTTATATAGCAATCTGTTTAGCAGTTTGTTTGGATTGTCAACAATTTTTTGGACAATTTTTAAGAGAGAACAGGAGAGTGTAAAATAAACTGTGTAAGTAAAGAGCGTACGGCTTTGCTTAGACAGTTTATTTTTTATTTAAATAGTATATAGTAATTATGATTGGAGATTTATATGACAAAAATTAAAAGAGACCCACAAACTGTAGCTTTAGCTGAAGCTATTTTAAAACAATATAAACCAGAGTAGAAGACATGTCTAATGCTTTGAAGGATCTTTTTGGACCAATGTTAGAGAGTATGCTTAAAGGTGAAATTAATCATCATCTTGGTTATGATTCTAATGATAAAAATTTTAAAGAAACTGATAATCGACGTAACGGTTATGGTAAAAAGAAAGTAAAATCTTCACAAGGTGAACTGGAAATTCAGGTTCCCAGAGATAGAAACGGTTCATTTGATCCAGTGATCGTCCCTAAACGACAAAGAGATATATCTTCTATCGAAGATAAAGTTATTGCGATGTATGCGGGGGAATGTCACAAAGAGATATTTCAGCTACTATTGAAGATATTTATGGATTTAGTGTATCACATGAAATGATTTCTGATATTACTGATGCAGTTTTAGATGATCTAAATGAGTGGCGAAATAGACCGCTTAAAAAGTGTTATGCGTTTACTTTTGTTGATTGTATGTATGTAACACTTAGAAATGATTATGAGGTAAAGGATTGTGCTGTATATGTTATCTTAGGCTATGATTTAAACGGTAATAAAGAAATACTCGGTATTTGGTTAAATGAGACAGAATCTAAGAATTATTGGATGCAAATTTTTGATGAAATTAAAGCACGTGGTGTAGAAGATATATTCTTCATATCTATGGATGGTGTATCGGGATTAGAATCAGGTGCGAAAGCAATATTTGCCAATGTAGTAGTCCAAAGGTGTATTGTTCATTTGATTCGCAATTCACTAAAATATGTACCATCAAAGGATTATAAGCGATTTACGCAAAGTATAAAAAAAGTATACGGGGCTGCTAGTTTAAAAGCTGCAAATACAGCTTTTGAAGCTTTTAAAAAAGAATGGAGCCATTATCCAGGTGCAGTAGATGTCTGGGCAAGAAACAAGGAGCATATCGATCAATTATTTGATATCGGAAGTGATGTAAGAAAGATCATGTATACGACTAATGCAGTTGAATCGATAAATGCAACATTTAGAAAAGTCACAAAAAAAGGAGCATTTCCTAATGAAAATGCATTATTTAAATTAATATATTTAAGAGTGAGGGAATTAGAGAAAAAATGGGAAGGAGGAAGAGTTAGAAACTGGTCAATGGTATTAAACCAATTAATGACAGATGATAGATTTAGAGACAGGATAAATAAATATATAAAATTATAGATCATAAATATGTGAAGATATTTACAGGTAAGCGTTTACAAAGGAACACTTACCTTTTTGAGCATTAATATAAAATCAAACAAATAAAAGAATGTGTATAAAATTATAACAGCATAGAAAAAGTGGTAAGTTTTTAATTCGAAATAATTTTTCTAAAAAACTTACACATTTTACTTGACAAACCCGGCTTCTACTTAAATTTCCTTGCAAAACAAAAGCACTGATCTGGTGCTAATGTTTAAAATTTTTTGAGATATTTTCAAATTTGCTTGACAAAAACAAATCACGAAATTTTCCATATAAACAATTCAATAACAAAGTATATTTTTTCAAAGATAAAGCATAAATTAGTCATAGTCACAAATAAATTCTAACTAGCCCTAACCAGTATTTTCTATTTAACAAATTTCTTTAAAAAACGGTTATGAAAATTCATAACCGTTTAAAGAATTAATCTACTTTTCTTCTAAATGCTGTATATCCAGCCGCACTTAATAATGCCATTGTTGCAAACATTCCAACTAAACCATTATCTCCTGTTTTTACACTTACTATTGTATCACCTTTATTTACTGGTGTACTTACTGTATTATCAGTTGTTACAGTTTGTAATCCAGCAATAGCTTTTGCAAGAACATCTTTTGCACTATCTACTTCTTCTTGAGTTGCATTTGAAATATCAAATACTACTTTTGCGTCATTCAATGCATCACTTAAAACTTTATATGATGCCTTTGTATAATTAGCTGCGCTTAATCCATTTGCTTTGTTGATTAAATCTTCTAATAAAGTTTTATCAGGGATTAATCTTAAATTTATAAATGCAGTTACTAATTCATTGTATACTTTAGTTATTTCTTCTTGCATTGCATTTTCATCGTTGTATACACCAGTTGCCACTACTAAAGCCTCATTAAACGGTACCCATGTAGCTTCTGTGTATTTACTAGCTTCTAATCCACTAACCTTATCAATAAATGCTTTTAACGCTGTTTTGTCACCTTTAACAAAGTCTAGCATATGCATAGCTGTTGCAAGTCTGTCAAATGCAGCATTTACTTTATCTTGAGTTGCACTAGTATCATTATAAATTCCATTAGCTTCATCTCTTGCTTCTTTGAATTCTTCAACTACTGCCGGTACGACATTAGCTAAATCTTCATCAGTAATAGCATTAGCTAAATCTAGGGCAATCTTTAATAGTGTTTTATCTGCCTCTTTTGCTGGTTCATTAGGTTTTAAAATACCTTCTGCATTCTTTAATGCTTCAACCATTTGAGCTATTTCTTCTTGATCAGTTGCATTTTCTAATACATCTCTAGCTTCATCTAATAAAGTATTAAATTCTTCAATACTTTCTTCAGTACAATTTGTTGTATCAACTTTTTCTAATTCTTCAATACGTTGACTTAAAGCATCTGTATCTAATTCAATCTTACCATATACTTTAAATTCTGCAGCTGCAACAATTGTATTATTTGAACCTTGTTTCCAGTGATATGTATCATTTGCACTTAAACGTACATATTTGGCTTCAACTGGGGATTCAAAAATGATATCAGTAACCCCGTTACCTTCTCTTACTGTAGCACCAGTTGCTACTTGTTTCCATTCTTGACCATCCATACTTGTTTCTACAACATATTCTAAAATATTACCTGTACAATTTAATTTTTGAGTAGCATCAAATCTTGGAATATATTGTACTTTGTTTACTGTATAAGCATTTGACAATTCATAAGTTAAATATTGTTTTTCAGTTTTATTGTTAGCAGTTTGTGCACTTGCCCAATAAGTGTTTGTATTAGCATCATTTGCATTATTAGCTACAGCACCTTCAGTGCTATCATATGTAGTAGCTGTTGGCTTAATATTTTCATTTGAGATTAATCCTTCTTCACTACTATCAGTTGTAAATTCATTGTATCCTAATGCTCTATCTAATACTTTTATACCTAATTTACCTTCAAATCCATCGCTACCAAGGATCGTCTTAGCAGCTTCGATAACTAATGTTTTATTATCTTTATCATATGCTGAACTTTGTAATGCTCCATCAACATATAATTTTAAGATACCATTATTTTCTTTAATTGCTTGAATTTGATGATCAGTACCATCATTTACTACAACTTTAGATGTAGCTGTTGCATTACCTAATGTAAAGTATGCTTTACCTTCAGCATTAATTCCTACTGTATATCCTTGACTAGCAAGTTCTTTATTAGTTGTTGTCGTATTAACATCTACAACCACACTAAATCCATTATCATTACTTAATGATTTTGCTACAGTTCCTACAACTTTAGAACCAGTTACTTCATCAGATTTAACAGATAAAGCTGTATTATTTTTATGGAATATTACTGATTTTTCAGCTTTAGCAACTTTATTTCCATTTAAATCAGAAATATCTTTAGCAGTTACAACAACTGTTGCATTGTTTGTTGGTTTAGTTGCCAATTCAATTTCATAAAAAACTTGATCAACGCTCTTACTAACGTTAGCTATTTCTGCAACTTTTCCGTTTACTGTAACATCAAAATCTGTTCCAATTACTTTTTCATCAAATTTAACATTTAATGTTTTATCTCCATCAGTTGATAAAGTTGTATAAGTAGGAGCTTCTACATCTTTAGTAGTTGACAAAGACCAAAGTCTTGTTTCACCAGGTTGTAAAGTAACAGTTACTTCTTGACCATATGTAAATTCTTTATAGTTATCATTTCCACTTTCTGGCATATTATAACTATGAATTCCTGTACTATATAAAGTTTTATCTTTAATAGACTCTGCAAGACCAATATTACGATCTAATGTAAATGTAATTGTTTGTACTTCGTCATCAGGATTACGCATTGAAATAATTCCATCCTCACCATCCCAAGCAGAGAATCCATATGCTTCAAATTCTGTCGATTGACCAATTCCACCTAATTTAACACCATTAGCTGGATTTCCACCAAACATCTTAGCATTTTTTAAAATATGGAAATTTTCTTCTGCCCATGCTAAGAATTCAGCATTTACTTCATACTTACCTTTTGTCATAATTGAATCTGAATAATACAATTCCCAGAAACCTGTTCCACGAGTTGACATCATGTATAAGTAATTTTTAAATTGTTCATCAGTCATTGAATTAATATTAATTTGTGTACCTTCAACCCCATAAACCGGATCATGATTATAAAGGTTTGCAAGCGGGAATTGGAATTCATGTTCTTTAATGAAGTCATAATAAACAGCTTCACGGTAAGTTAGCATGGTATCCATTTTGTTATTAATTGGACCAGCATCACCACGGTCATGTGTACATTGAATCCATACACTGTTTGCCCATTGTAAATACCAAGGGCTTGGATTTACATAACAAGTTAATGAAATCCATAAATCATTGATATTGTCATCAATTTCACTTTGACGAACTGCTTCAAACAAATCAATCCATGCTTCCCACATATCAGTTACATGATACATATTTTTATATCCACCTGTCATGTGATTATTTGCATATCCAGGTACCCCATCTCTAGCAGGGAAAGCATTAAATTGCGCTCTATCAGCAAATCCATCCCATTTCCAATAATTAACTTTATATTCTTTTTGCCAATTTACAGCCATTTCTTGGAAATTTTTAATGTAGTTACGATCTGCTACATCGATTGAACCTCCAGCTTTACTTCCTGTACCATTTTTAACTAAAATATCAGCTAAAGAACTATAAAAGTTATAACCACCACGTGGTCCAACCCATACCCCAAAGTTACTTCCAAAATTATTTACTAATTCACTTGAAGGTGTTAATCCTTGAGGAAATTTACTGTTGAATTCCCAGAATCCTGTTTGATTTAATGTTGTTCCAGAACGTACTGCATCTACAACATGTGTATCATTATAGTTATTCCATCCATCATCTACAACATATGAATCTAATGGTCTAACACCTGTATTACTCAGTTCTCTATCAACTTCAATAAATGAATCAAGAATATTTTTATCATCAATTCTCATCATATTATCAAACCATGAATTATATTGAATTCTAAATTCAGAAGGTGTTGCAATAGATTGGATATAATCATAAAAATCTGCCTGAATTACAGAATTATCAGTACTTCTAGCAGCACCAGCTACTGTTTGCCATGTCATATAATTAGTCATGCCATCATTGCTAGTAGCTTGCTTATCGTCAACTAATTTGTTAAATGTTTTTCCTGTATAATATCTGATATAACCGTTATCATCAACGATTTGTGTATCAGTTGCAGGAAATTCACATCCCATAAACATACCTTGAATATAGATTGGCTGTCCTAAATTAGCTTTAAATTCATCCATTTCAACAACGCCACCTTTTCCAGTTGGAATAGTCCAAGTAGCATCACTTTCATTAACATTTAATGATTCTAAATCAATATAATCGATTTCAGCTTCTCCTGCATGTTCATCAGGTACACTAATTTCCATATATTTACGCATGAAGTGATCCCCTTCATACATAACAACAACTTCATTAACTGTATAATCTACACCTTTGAAATTATATGGTTCAAAAGAAAATGTTACTTTTTTACCAATTTTTTCTATGTTATTAATTGTAGCAGTAGTATCTTCTACTGTTACTCCATTTTCCTTTAAAGTCAAATCACTTGCTTCAAAAGAACGTGCATTATCTTCTTCAACAGGTGCCTTTTCTGCATGTAAATTAAATTCTGCTCCACCTGCAAATTTTGCTCCATTATTAGATGAAGTCGCAACAAACTTAATTTGTGTTGCTGTTGTAGCTTCTTTTAAATTTACATAAATAGGATTTACTCCTTCATAAACAAAATTTCCTTTAGCAACTTGTTTCCATTCAGATGAATCAACTGCTAAATCATCACCAACAGGTCCATTATAAACCCATAATTCATATCCTTGAATATTTCCATTTGTCTCTTCACCTTGTTGTCTAGGTGTATAAGAAAATGCTTGAAATGTTTCTTCACCTTTTAAATTAATTACAACGTTATGAGGATATTCTTGGTCACCAGTTCCCCCACCATAATTAGTATGCCAGATTGAATTAACATCACCGTCTAATAAATTTTGAGCTGGTCCATCACTTGGTCCTGATGGGTTATGAAAACTATCAGCTGTCGCTGTCCAACCATTACGATTAAGTGCCGGTACAACTGGAGCATCTTTTTGCTCTTTAGTTGTTTTAATAATAAATTCTTCGCTGCCTGTCGCTGGTTCAAACGTTGTTTTAGCACGTTTATTTTCAATACTAGTAGTTTTTAATTTATTATCTACTGTTGAAAATTCCCTTTCAATATACTCGTTTCCAATTGTTACAATGTTATTTGAATTAGTTACTTCAATATCAGAAGCTGCTAATGCATCTAACTTATTTGTATTCATTGGGACACAAGATAATGTAAGAGCTAAAACTAATGAACCTTTTAAAATTTTTTTCATTTTTCTTTCCTCTTTATCTTTTCTTAATGTATGTTTATATTTTTAGTTAAACTACTGGTGATTTAGTTCATATTAAAAATACATTAGATATTCTAGCATATTATTTATTTTAATTATTTATAATAATTAGTAATCATTTTGTATAAAATGGCTATAAATATGTTGCAGGCTTAAAAATATGTAAATTTGCTGTATTAAAAAGGATAAAATTTATGTTAATTAAATAAAATATCTGTCTGGTTTGACGTTTTGTCAAATAATAGTTTGTAAGTGGCAGATTTGTAGGTTTCCAAACGAATTGAATTTCCTTATATCCAGTGGACTTAGTCTTTGTTAAATGTTAACATGGTTTATTTTAAAGTCTAATTTGCTATTTTAAAATAATTTTATCAAAGTAAATATTTAGTAAAGGTTATATAAAAGAAAATTAAGGAAAAAATTACTTAGTATTAACATACTTTGTTGATGATTTTGTTATATTACCTTTGTAATATCAGGAGGACGAAAAAATGACGAAGAAAAAATCAAATAAAGTAATTAAAGCCACAATGGCAACCTTGGTGACAACTCTTGTTGTAGGTAGTAATAGTGCTATTTCATTACAAGCAGTTAATAATGATAATAGTGACACAGCTATCTTAAATGAAAATAGTGTTACATCACCAATTATTATTAGTGAAATAGTTGCTGATAGCCACCAGAGTGATATGACAACAACTAGTGGTAGAGATGCATTTGAGTATTTTGAATTGTATAATACTAGTAATCAAAGTATTAATTTAGATGATTATCAAGTATTATATGATAATGGTAGTACTATTAGTGAGTGGAATTTACCTGCTAATACAATTTTACCAGCTAATGAAGCTTTGATTGTTTGGATTCAAAATGAAGAAAGTAAAGATTTAGATTTAGCTTTGTTTAGAGAATATTATAATTTGTCAGCTGATGAAGGACAAATTGTTAAAACTGAAAATATTGTTAGTGGTTTTTCTAATAGTGGTCAAAGAGAACTGCGAGTTACAGTAAAAAATACTAAACAAATTTTAAGTTCAGTTATTTATAATGATGAAGATGTTAAAGTACAAACAAAAAAAGGAATTAACTTTATTTACAATTCTGGTAGAATTCAAGAAAGTACTTTTAGTTATGACTTGGATCCTACACCAGGTAGTTTGATTGAACAACAAAAATTAGAAAGTAAGTATCAATTTGTAACAGTAAGTGATGGAATTGTTACCATTAATACTGTTCAAGAAATCAATGCCGGCGAAGCTTTGGTTGTAAAAGCTACGACTAATTTACCAGGAGTTATTTTAAAAGCAACTTTAAAGGTAAATGATAAAGAATATGATATGACATATGATAGTGACGGTAATTATGTTTATAGTGTCCCTGCTAGCGAAATTAGTAATGAGGATCTTTTAAATATTACTGCTACTTTTAATGATGGTATTAATGAAATTACTAGTGCAACTCAAACAGTTACTGTTAATGAAGGGGCGGTTGAATTTGCTTCACCATTGTTGATTAGTGAATTATCACCAAATAGTACTAATGTTTCTGGTAGTGATGCGTATGAATATTTACAGATTTTTAATGTTAGTGACCAAAGTGTAGCTGTAAATAATTACCAGCTTGTTTATGTTAATGGTAATAAAGAAACAGTTTGGAAATTAGATGATGATATTGTCTTAGATGCTAAAGAAGTATTAACAGTTTGGGTTGTTAATGAGACAGTAGAACAAACTGGCTTAACAGTTGCAGATTTTAATAATAATTATGGTACTAATTTTGTCGCTGGTGATAATTTTACAACTATTCATAGTGATGGAATGAGCAATAGTGGTACTCGTGGATTTAAAATTATCACTAATACTAATCAAGAATTAACATCGGTTAATTATACTGCTAGTGATTCTAGTAATGGTAAAATCGACACAGATGAAGCTATTTATTATAATTACACTTCAAATTCCGGAGTGCCAGTTTATGATAATGAAGTAACATTAGGAAAATTAAATAGTCAACAATTAATTACGGGGCGCTATATAACACCAGCGATTGTAGAAAACCCTGAAGTAGAAGTTGGGGCAGATAGTTTTGTAAGTGCAAATAGCAATTTCACTGTCAGTGTAGAAAATACTAATCTTACAAACACAATTATTGATGCTAAGTTAAATTTATATCAGGATGAAAATGTAGTAGCCAGCTATGATTTATCATATACTGATGGGATTTTAAAGGTAGATGTACTTGCTCAAGATTTAGCTGCTTATTCAAATTTAACATATGATGTTACTATTACTGATGGTTTTAATAAGGTGACTTCTGTTAAGAAAACTGTAGTAATCGAACAGCCAGGAATGATTGATCAAAGTAAGGTTGCCCCCTTGGTTATTAGTGAAATTATGCCTGATAGTTCTAATGTCGGTGGCAGTGATGGTTATGAATTCATTGAAATTTATAATAATTCAAATTTGGATATTAATTTAAAAGATTATAAATTGTATTATAATTATCCTGATCAAGGTGTAGATGGTGATGTTATCTGGTATGAAACTAATGAGGATAAAATTATCAAATCACATGATACATTAGTTTTTTGGATTAAAAATGGTGCTAATGATGATTTACAAATTAGTGATTTTAACAATAAGTTTAATACTAATCTAGATAGTGATCATTTAATTTCGATTTATAATGCTGGAATGGCAAATGGTTCGGCTCGTGGGTTAAAAATAACTTCTAATATTAAAGATGTTTTAGATTATGTTTTATATAATATGGATGGTGTTGATGATACTGCAGCTGATAAATCAATTGTATATCAAAATAGATATGATGGTTCAACTTTTACTAGTACGCTAATCGATAATAGCGCTGAACCAACACCAGGAACAGTAACTGAAAAACCTATGTATGAGGCTGTTTTACCAGAAACTGTTTCTTTGATAGAATACAAAGATCAAACACCAGCTACTTTTAATGAAGCTAACGATTTAACTTTCTCGCTTGATGCTAAATCTAACGATACAACAATTAAGAGTGTTTACTTGTATTTAAAAGATAATAATAGTGAAGATTTTGAAGTTTATAATTTATTACGTAATTCTGGTGATAATTTTTCAAAAACATTACCAGCAGTAGATTTATATAATAAATCATCATATACATATTATTTTGCTATTAGCGATGGTTATCAACAAATAACAACACCAGTTAGCACAGTTAATAATGAAAAACCAGTTTCTACTGGCGATCAAATTAATATTAGCGAAGGTGCGATTATTAACCAAACTGAACAAATTATTGGTACCGCTAATAATTTGATAATTGATGATCAGGATGTAACTGATAAAGCAGTCAAATCAATTAACGGAAACGCACGAATTGTTTTTGATACTACTCAAACAGATGTTTTCTTTAAAAATGCAGTTGCAATTGGAAATGATGTAATTGGCGTTTTCAATGAAGGTACTTATAGTGACTGGCGGACATATGCTTATGATATTAATGCTAGCTGTTTTGACAGTGATTCAAAAACAATTACTATTGCTTTCCATGCTGGTAATAAAGCTAATGCTTTAGAACACAATGTTGAAAATAACGATGACTTTACTATAAAGAATATTAGATTAACATTACCAGATGGTACAACTTTAAGAGCTGGTCAGTATAGTGCTGTTTATGGTCTAGGAGCAGTTGAACATACTGAAGATAACTGGAAACCAGATAGTCCAGTTGAAGTTAATGATATTACCCCTGAAAAAGAAATTAGTATGGGTGATGGTACAAGCAAAGTTGAAATTTTATATGCTACTTTCACATTAGATGATCAAAACTTTAATGCTTTACGTTATGATCTTGATACAACTGCGTTAGAAGATGGTACTCATAGTGTAACAAGTGGTAGCAAGACGGTATCATTTGTTAGTGATAATACCGCACCAGTTATTGAAACTAATATGGTTGAAGGTCAAATTTATCATAATGGAACTATTGAAGGTAGTGCCCAAGATGCTATTTGTGATACGAGTACTTTAATTGCTGCTCTTGATGGGGAAGGAATTGAATTGCCTTATGATTTCCGTTCATTAGAAATGGAGCCAGGTAATCATCAATTAGTATTAACAGCTTCAGATATGATTGGAAATGTTACTAGTAAGGTAATAAATTTTGTAACACCAGAAGAAAATGCAGCAATTAATGGGGAAATAACACCAGTAAGTGGGACAACTGTTAATGGTGATCCAACATTTAAAGTTACTGTAAGTGATAGTACTGATGATTTAATGCAGGTTGCTTTCAAACATGGTGAACGTTATCTATTAGGTGATGCTAATATTACTTCATCTAGTGGTATTAGTCAGATTGCCGGTAATAATACTCAGGATTTCAGTGGTGATTCTGGTGATGGATTCCCTTATCAACAGTTTGATGTTAAAGTAACTGGTGATATAAGTGATGATGCAACTGTTAAGATTGATTGGAAAGGTAAATCTAATAATCAAAAGACTTTTATGTATGCTTATAACTATGCAACTAATACTTTTGATAAATTAGATACGGTTATGGAAATTGATGGTGAAACCATGAAATTAACCGGTGAAGTAATATTAAAAGATCACTTACTTGATCAAACAATCAAAATTATGGTTCAAAATGGTGAAGGATATACCCCTGATCAATATAGAGAAGATTTTACTGGTGCAATGTCTAATCCAGCAGATACACCAAGAGAAAACTATGATTTTACATTTGCTGTTGAAAGTGATACTCAATATTATAATGAAGACTTTGATGGCAATCCAGATCAAGATGTTGATGGAAACTATCAATATCAATTAGATATTCATAATTGGTTATTAGCTAACCGTGAACGGATGAATATTCAGTATTTATTCCATGATGGTGATATTATTGATGATGAAGATCAAGTGCAAGAATGGATCAATGCTGACAATGCTTATAAAATGCTTGATGATGCTAATATGCCTTATGGTGTTTTAGCTGGTAACCATGACGTTGGTCATTTAAGTGGTGATTATACTTCTTTCTCCAAATACTTTGGTGAAGATCGTTATAATCAAAACCCATGGTATGGTGAAAGTTATCAAGACAATCGTGGACATTATGATTTAATTACTGTTGATGGCATTGACTTTATCATGGTATATATGGGGTGGGGTATTGGTAATCAAGAAATTCAATGGATGAATGATGTTTTAGCTCAGTATCCAGAAAGAAAAGCAATTTTGAATTTCCATGAATACCTATTAGCTAGTGGTGGTTTAGGTGAAGAGCCACAAAGAATTTATAATGAAGTCGTAGCTGTTAATCCTAATGTTTGTATGGTTTTATCTGGTCATTATCATAATGCTCAAACAGTAGTATCGCAGTTTGATGATAATCATGATGGTGTTAATGATCGTAATGTTTATCAAATGTTATTTGATTATCAAGGTTTAGCTCAAGGTGGTATGGGTTATATGCGTTTGATGCATTTTGATAATACAAATGGACAAATAATTATTAGAACATATTCACCTTCATTAGATGATTATAATGCTAAAGATGAAAGTAATATTGGTGATGTAGCTGATATTAATGGTGAAGAAGAATTTGTAATTAATTATAGCGATTTAGGAATTACACCAGTTCAAAAACAAATTGAAACAACAAATTTAGATGTTAATATTTATACTGATGATACTTTTGGTACAGTTAATGATGTAAGAAGTAATCAAGAAATCAGCTATACATTAGAAAATGCTCCTCATGGATTATTTGGCTGGTATGTTGAAATTAGTGATACTAATGGTGGTTTAACAAGATCAAATGTTAATTATGTTAATATTGATAAACAAAATATTAAACCAACAATAGTATTACCTGATGATGAATTTAATAAGATTGCTGTAGGAACAGATTTTGATCCATTGAAAGATGTTAAAGCTTTTGACAGTCAAGGCAATGATTTGACTAGTCAGATTGTTGTATTAGGTAGTGTCGATGTTGATAAAGCTGGTAGATACGAGTTGACATATCAAGTAACTGATTGCTTTAACAATGTTGCTATTGTAACTAGAGTAGTAGAAGTTGTTGAAAATGATGACGATCAAGATATCAATGTTCAACCAGGAAACGATAGTAGTGTAAATGGAAATAATAGTACTACTAGTTCATCTGCCAATGCACCACTTACCGGTGATCTTGCTAATAGTAATTATTTAACATTAGCAGTTGTAAGCTTAATGACTTTTATAATAATGATCAAAAAATATTTAAAAAATCTAAAAAATATTCATAAATAATGAATTAAATTACATAGAAATAGAGAGTGTAATATAAACTGTGTAAGTCAGTAGCGTACGGATTGACTTCACAGTTTTTATTGTGAAACAAAAACCACGTGCTATTGAAGTGAACCCAGAAAATTGGAAACTTTAAAAACCTATTGTAATTGACTTATTTAACTGTCATGAACCTTTCTTCTTTCCTAATAATTCTGATGGTTTTGATTCTTTTATCAAAGCTGTTAAAAAATTTAAATCACCTAGACATATTGTAGGCTTAGAAGCCACCGGTCATTACGGTGACAACCTTATCAGCTTTCTAATCAAACACGATTATGAGGTTGCTTTAATTAATCCATTAACCACTGATGCCAAGCGCAAGTCTAAAATCCGCAAGACTAAGAATGATAAAAAAGATACTTTTCTTATCTGTTCAGTACTCTTTGACAGAGACTATACTAAAGTCACTCAGCATAAACTCGATATGAAACAGGCTCGAGAATTAACCCGTTATCACGCTTCAATTACTGAAGATATCAATCAAAAGAAAAACCGTCTTCAAAAGTGTATCGATATCGTTATACCCGAGTTTAATTCATGGTTTAAAACCAAGTATTCCAAAACTTATATGGCTGTTTTAAAAGAATTTGGAAGTTCTTATAATTTAGCCAAAGCTAATCTTACTCATCTCAAAAACGTTCTAAACCCTAAAAACAAGGGGTATCATGTAGAGATAGATGCATCATCTCTTCGTGATAATGCAAAGAAATCTATTGGCGAAAATAACGAAGTTATTGCTCTTGAAATTAAGATGCTTATTGAAAATATTGAACTCTTAACCAGTCAGCTTAAAACTATAGACAAAAAAATAGAAGAATTAGATGCTAAACTAGATTCTCTTATCTTCTCGATTCCCGGCATTGGGATTTATACGGGAATGTCTATTTTAAGCGAGATTGGTGATATCCATAACTTCAGCTCTGCTGTCAAAGTCATGGGATTTGCAGGTGTAGACCCCGGTACTTATCAGTCCGGTGAATACAGCGCTCCTCAAACAGCATTGTCTAAACGTGGTTCGCGCTACCTAAGAAAAAATCTATATCAGTGCATTCTTACAGTATGCAAATACAATCTCACTTTCAATAAGTATTATAAACTAAAACGGTCACAAGGTAAATCCCATAGATGCGCCCAGGGCCATTCAGTACGAAAACTTATAAGAGTAATCTATAAATTATTGTCTGAAAACATACCATTTGATGAAAGACAGCTGATTTAAAAATATTTAACTTAATATTTTTAAAATTCTGCATAAAGCAGTAGTTTTCAGTGTACACAAAATTCACTTTTCAAAGAACTAAAAAATATTTCAGCTAATTATCAAAAATCACTTGATTTATATATAGTTAGCTTTCCTGTAAAAATTCTACTTCTCCATTCAGTATATTTTTTGTATTAGGTATCTGCAACCACGCTCTTTCAAGTTCATCATTGCAATATTCTCTCACTTTATCTGGCAGGCTTTCCCAGATTTCTTTAAATTGAAGTGATTGAGATAATCTCCACTCAGCTACATCTTCTCCTCCGTATTGACCATACTGATATTGATCGCATGCATCAAAATGTTTGTGAAATGCAATATTTTCAACACAATTAACTATCGCTTCTTTTACTTTAATGTTTTGTAATTCTTCATTTGATAACTGACCTAAAATATGATATGGAATATTTACATTCATAGTGGTTAAACGTATAATTATTTCTTCGATTGAAAAATTGGCATTACTTGACAATTCATTCAGATAGTCGAGTATTTTATTCCCCTCGTTATATTTATCATTTAGAAACAGGTATAAGTTATCGTCTAAGTCATTATTACCACTTAACTTAAAACTGTGAAAACTTATATCAGTATATGGTTCAGCATATAGATCCCCAAATCTGTCACCTCCAGGATAATTAATAATCAATTCCGTTTGATTTGTTAGATGAATAATATCTCGATGATCATAATAAAAATCGTTTCTTTCATCAATGTTTTCCCAACTAAACTCATTTTCAGGAAATTCAATTTTAATGTATGATATTACATCGTGTATTTTTAGTTGTTTTGTTTTTTCGATAAGATTTTCAATTTTAGTTTTGATTAATTTATTTTCCATATTTTTTCTCCTTGTTATAATCCTAAATCATAATCATTTTCTAATTCCTCATATCCGACAATACTTTCATTAGAATATGTAATACGATTGATATCAATTATAGTAGCTTCTTTATTCAGCTGTTCTTCTATATTTTTTTTCATTAGATTAAAATTTTCTTTTGCTAAATTTCTTTTTTCTTGTGAGGTATTTTATATATTTTCAACTCCTTCAATAACGATTGCATTTCTAGACATATTCAATGCAGCCACGGCTAAATTACTGCTTCCAGCAAACTGATCAAGAATAATTTCATATGGAAGCGATATATAACCGATTATTTCCTCTAGCAACTCGACAGGTTTTTCAGCCTGATGCACTCTCTTAGTTATACTTTTTGGTTGATAGTTAAACTGCGAAGGAAGCATACCTGATGTTCCGCTCATGTAATGAACAATTAAATTATTTAAAATTGAAATCAGCATATTCATATTTAAATTCATTAATAATGAATAATGAAATAGATGAAGAACAACTACAGGTAATGCATAAAATATTGAATAAGGAAGTAATAGCCAAGGAGGAAAATAACAGACTTTATAATGTAAAGGTAGCAGCATTTCCTTTCTTAAGAAAAGTTGACGATTATGATTTTAATTTTCAGCCAGGCATAAAAGAAGAAAAAATAAGATCGATTATTGAATCGGATTTTTATGAAAACGCAACAAATGTTGTTTTTATAGGTAATCCAGGTACGGGGAAAACGCACTTAGCAATAGCAATTGCATATACAGTAGCCATTAGACGTAATAGTGTATATTTTATTAAATTTAATAAATTAATCAATATTCTAAGACAGGCATATAACGAGGGCACTTTAGAAAGAAAAATAAAACTATTTTATAAATATAAACTGCTAGTCGTTGATGAAGTTGGATTTAATGAGATATCACCATTGGAGGCCAAATTGTTTTTCCAATTGATTGATATACGATATACGAAACGATCTACAATTTTTACCAGCAATATTTCCTTTGATAAATGGCCACAGATATTAGGCAATGATGAAATGATAACTAAAGCCATAGTAGATAGAATTCTTCATTACTCATATTTATTTAATATTACAGGACCATCTTATCGAATCAAGGATAAATTGAATCCTAAAAAAACTGAGAACACTTAAGTGCAACAAATTGGTCAAATTATCTTGACTTTTATAAGGTATACATAATTGACAGTTAAATAAGTCAATTACAATATACCAGGAACGATAAAAATTAGTTTTTATCAGATATCTTAATTGTTTAAAACGTCGCTCTGTTAAAATTCAACGATTATGTCACCGCAAAATTCAGCGAAAATGTCACCAGTATTCTCTTTGTTAAAATTATCCTCTATCATGTTATATGAAGGAGGTTTTTTTATCTAATAGGAATTTCGATTCGTTTAGGTATAAAATAAAAATATCCAACCATAAGGGTACATTTATTGGCTGGATATTTTTATGTGGCTAAAAAAGTGTTAGAAATATCATTTTTTCCTAACCATTCTTCCATTGCATTTTGGACACTGACAGCTGTATCCTTGATTCTCTTTACCTGAATATATTTCTTCACCTAAAAACTCTTCTAGTATCCATTCCGGTACTTCTTCTTCATAACCACATCTCTTACATTTCATCGGTATCATTACCTCTGGTTCCCCTAATAATTCTGCTAGTTCTTCATCGGTCAGATTGATCACTTGTTTACCTTCTTCCTATGCTCATAGCTGTATTTTGCTTTGAGAATCTTTCGGTCACGATATTCTCTGTCATTTTTATCGTTTCCACCAAATGGTTCATAGCTTTCTTTATATTCCATTGTTTCTCCACATTCACAAAGCAATGGATCCCGTTGAAATGATTTTATCATATTATATCTGAAATGTAACTCTTTTTGTCTCTTTTCTATCATCACCCTTCTGTCATTTTTTAGTTCTTCTACTCTTTTTTGTTTATGGCTCAACAGTTCAGCCATCCTGTTATAGGTCTTTATTGATTTATTTGAATAAAAACCAAAATATCTTACCATCTTGAAGTTCTTTTCAGGACAGTGCATCAATACCTTGTTAAGAAAACTGTAAACAGATTCTGTGACATCTACACGCTTATTATCTTCATGACGATGATAGAACCAATGAATCATTTTCTTATCATCATCATAGTTTACTATCCTGCTTTCAGCCATTATTGGTCTGCTGGTATAACGGGTTATATATTGAACACATTTTTCAATGTCGTCCTTAGTCTGTTCATCTTTGATTTTTGGAGCATAGACATAGAACCCTTCCTCGTATTTTCGGTAGAACCAGCTTTTAAGGCTTTGAAATTCTTTGTCGTTGCCAATGTGTCTGTCAAGATAGCTGAGTAATTGATAACGCCATGTCTGGCGAAGTTTTTTATAGTCCATATAACTGAAGTTTTTGATTTTGTCATCTTTAGAATCATAAGCATCTTCGCATACCAGAACATGGATATGCGGATTCCAGTCAAGAGGTCTGCCAAAAGTGTGCAATGAGGCAATGGCACCAAAGATCACATTATCAGTTGTATCTTTGTAAAGATATTGAGATTTATTGCTTTTTTTATGATAGAAGATACCTTTCTTTTTTTCAAGACGCTTTTGTCTGCGATATTTTCTGTCGTTGAAAAGGGAAGCCAGAGTATTTCTGGCAACGACAAAAAGACCATCAAGCAGTGATCGGTTTTTGATAAAGTAGAAGCGAAGCTGAGCAGGGATGGTAAAGACGATATGACGATGTTTGGATTTAAAAGCCATAGAGCTGACATAAGCAGCGCGTCTTTGACTGGATTTAGAACCACATTTGGTACAGTATCTGGAACTGCAGGTATGAGCAACAATAGTTTCATTGCCGCAGTTAGGACAGACAAAGAGATCATAACCAAGATGGATAGAAGAACAAAGGATAGTTTTTTGAACATTATCAAAAGAAACATCCCTGAGTTTGCCTTTATCATGTAGATTAATGATATAGTCGTAATTGTCAAAGAAGATATATTTAAAAGTATTTTTACCGTCTTTTTTAACAAACTGCTTAAAATTAAAAAGACCTAATGTATCAGAAGGAACAGATAAATCGATCATAAAGTCATCTCCTAAAATCATTATAATACCAAAAAGGATGAAAGGCATTTAAAATGCACTATCACCCAGGTGGACAAAATTTATTTTGTCCCTTTTTTATTGGACAAAAAAGAAATTGTTGATCTGTTGTCTAAAAAAATAAATGGTGATTTAAATATGTCTTATGATCAATTATCTATTCTTACTGGCTATTCTAGGCGTCAACTTATTCGTATTTCTAAATCATTAAAAGAAAAAGGTATAGATTCCACTTTGATTCACGGCAATAAAGGTTTGGCCGCCAATAACCGTGCTTCAAATACTGAAGTTGACTATATCGTCAATTTCAAAAAACTATACCCTAATATCACTATATCACAATTTAGAGATATTTATCTTGAAGATGTTATTTTCAATCCATCTAAAGAGCTTGATGTTCTAAAATATCAGCTTAAACCTAGAAGTATTTCATTCTTTCAGCGCCTTTATAAACAATTCAAGTGGTCATCTCCGGTAAAACATAGAAGTCATAAAAGAGCTTCTCCTCTACATTTATTAAGAAAAAGAAGTCCTCGAGCTGGTATGCTTATTCAAGTTGATGGAACTCCTTTTGACTGGTTTGGTAATGGTCAGCTCTACACATTACATATGGCTGTAGATGATGCAACCAATGATATACTTGCAGGATGGTTTACCAAAAACGAATGTATGTTTGGATATTGTAAAATAATGGAACTGATTATTAGAAAAAAAGGAATTCCCATAGCGATTTATTCAGACAAACATACTATTTTTAAAAGTTCTGAAGGTAATACGACATCTTTTGGATTAATGATGGAAAAGCTCGGTATTGAAATGATTTTCGCTAATACATCACAAGCAAAAGGATTAATAGAAAGATACAATGGAACCGCACAACGAAGATTACCGAATGATATTATTAGATTTAAAATAAAAGATTATGATCAGCTAAACTTATGGTTCAATGACTTCTATATAAAATATCTAAATGAAAAATTTGCGCATTTACCCATTGATCCAATCTATGAATTTGTAGAATTAACCGAAAAT
This sequence comes from Clostridium sp. Marseille-Q5894, assembly GCF_946902305.1. Classification (NCBI taxonomy): domain Bacteria; kingdom Bacillati; phylum Bacillota; class Clostridia; order Eubacteriales; family Clostridiaceae; genus Clostridium; species Clostridium sp. Marseille-Q5894. The sequence goes on from NZ_CAMPPT010000001.1 coordinate 298,638, forward strand.
TATGATTTAAATTTAGTATTTACAATTTCAAATAAAAGAAAAATCGTTGAAGGTAATATGTTTTCTTATGAAGGTTATTATTATGTTCCATATGATAATAATGGAGAAGTCATAAAAATCAGATCATCAACGGAAATTACTGTTTTATATTTTGTGTTGGAAAACAAAGTAAGAATGAAATATATAGGTAGAATTTATGATTGTGCAATAGTTGGTACTAATCATAAAAACAGAAAAGTTGTGATTAACAATCACAAAGACTTAAATAATCTCATCCAAGAATTAGACAATAAAACAAAGGGTTCTCACTAGTTGAACCCTTCTTCATTTTTGGTGACATTTTCGCTGAACGTTAACAGTTTAAAACGTCGCTCGGTGATAGATCTTACTTGTTATGAATGTAGAATTATAAATGATACTATTAATACGTACAAAAATGATCATATAAAAATGTACAAAATCAATTATATATAATATAATAATCCAGTTTTATTGGAGGATTATATTATGATTATGAATTTATCAGTTAATTCAAGTATCGAAATCAAATCTTTACTTGAATTGAAAGTATTAATAGAGGAGTTAAAATTGAAAGTTAATAAATCACAGATTGCAAGAGAGCTTGGTGTAGATAGAAGATTAATAGATAAATATATGAATGGTTATACCAAGCCAGAGAAAAGAAAAAGAAAAAGTAAGTTAGATGATTTCTATCATATAGTATATGACTTGCTTATCAACCAGAAAACTCAGGTTTTCTTTTATAAAAGAGTTTTATGGCAGTATCTAAAAGATAATCATGGATTAGAATGCTCGGCTTCACATTTTAGAAAATGGATCAGTCAACATGAAGAATTCAACAAATATTTTAATGGAAAAACAAACAGAACAGTAAATGGTGAAGTTAGAAATTGTTCTACTAATCATCAGGCAATCAAAAGAGAGAGTGGTATGGGAGTTGAAGCACAACTAGACTGGAAAGAAAGTATGAATTACACATTAAAAACTGGTGAAGTTATTAATTTGAATATCTTTGCCCTTGTTTATTCCTATTCAAGATATAGTGTTAATTTTATATCACTTACCAAGAAACAAGGAGCTCTATTTCATTATCTTGATCAGGCTTTTGAATCAGCAGGTGGTATACCTGATATCCTAAAGACCGATAACATGAAAACGGTTATGGATGAAGCAAGAACAGAGTATTCGAGCGGAAAAGTCAACGTTAAGTTTCAACAGTTTGCAGATGATTATGGATTTATGGTGAAACCATGTATTGCCGGAAATGTTAAACTGCAAACTCTCCCCACTTTGCAACTGCAAATTAAAATAATCAGATTTTTATACTTTTTGAATTGTAACCGCAAATTATTTTAACTTGTTATCTGTTAAATAAAAAAAGAATGCAATTATGCATTCTCTTGTTTTTTCATATATCGCTTTTATTCCATATGCTATTTTTAAACTTATTTCAATATCTTCAAATACTTCATATATCGCTTTCATATTCCAATAGACATCTCTTGGATGTGCAAGTTCTACATTTTTTCTAATATCAATAAAATGTATGCACCATTCATTTAATAAATGCTCCATCTGACACCATATTATTTTATCTTTTATTTTTATTGAAAAATCATATACTGGTGTTATTACCAGTCCTTCTATTGTTCCTACACACTTTTCTTCTTGTGAATTTCTATATATAATCCATAATCATTACCCAATCATCAATTCCTTGCTTGCTTTCATTATTAATTCACTATCTATTACATCTTTTTTATAATGCATTCCCAGTATCAGACTCTTGTTTATTAAAAGGTTGAGTATTCTTACAGAAGTATTCATTAATGAATATAGTGTATGATAACATTCTTCTTTGAAAAGATCGCTTCTGCAGTTAACTGATTTGAGTCTTGAGACAACATAGTTTTTGACCTCTTCTTCATTGAAGCCAGTAAATGTATAATTCATATTGATGCGTTGTCTAAATGGTTCAAGTGATTTGAGTCTTAATGTTCTTAAAAATTCATTCTGCCCTACAAATATAAGTGTGCAGTAATCTTTAGAATCATAATCAAAATTCATAAGCATGATGAATTCTCTGAGTACTTCTTTTCTTAAAAACTGTGCCTCATCAACAGCTATGATGACTTCCATCTTGTTTTCTGATGTCAGTCTTTTGAGTTCTTCCTGTATCTGATTGAACATTTGCGATTTCTTCGTTGTTTCTTCCAGACCAAGTGCATCATTAAGCATACGATAAAAATCAATCGCTGTTATAGTTGTCATGCATATATAGATGACGACATAACGATTTGGATTGAGTGATTCAAGTGTCTTTCTTAAACATGTCGTCTTTCCCATTCCTGGACTGCTTAAAAATACACCAATACCCCTTGAACGTATGATAAAATCCAGTCTATTTGTCATCTGATTGAAATCATTCGATGCATAAAGTGTTGAAACTGTTGCATCCTTGGTAAAAGGATTTTTATCCATTCCATAATATGTTGTCATTTCCATCAGTAAATGATCTCCTCTCTTCTTGTTTTTCCATTTTCAACTCTATCTGTTCTCTTTAGGAATACTTTTTTCTTTTGTGATGTATCATAAAGATATGTTCCTTCAAAAGTACGAGGATTATAACGAATAATAACTCGAATCCCTATATAAACAGAAGGAACATCAAATAATACATTCTCTATAAGAACTGTTGAATCTCCATTAACCTTTCTTGTCGTTTCATGAAGAAATACATCATCAAGCCATGAAGAATAATCAGCCGGTGATTTATTGGAAAGTCTTGATACTTCAATATCTCTCATATCATACATATACCTTTCAAATGGTGTATGATTATCGTGTTCATCATCTTTCATGGATGAATGGACCGTTCTGTTGTATTCATTGATCCATTTATTGAGATCATCATTCAATTGATGGAGTGACTGATAATCACTTCCTTTATGTACATCTAAAAATCTCATTTTCATGGTATGAAAAAATCTTTCAATAACAGCTTTTCCCGTTGGAGAATAAGGGGGATTATAGATAATCTTAGTTCCCAATTTTGCTTCTATTTCTTTTGTGCTCTTATTTTTATAGCTGCTTCCATTATCTAAGATAATGACTTTGCTTCTCCCATACCTTAAAACAGCATCATGCCACACTTTTTGAAAGTTGACTGCATTATCATTGAAAAAGAATTCAGCACCAACGATCATCCTTGAATGATTATCAATAATAGCTATCAGATATGTTTTTCGATATTCTCCATTTTTATCAAAAATATAAAATGTATGACATGTATCAGCTTCATATCCATCACATGAATGGGCAAATTCCCAAGCCCTTCTTTCTTTGGTCAGTGTTTTACCCTGTCCGTTTCTTAAACCACTGTTTTTGATATAACGCTGAACCGTATCTACCGAACAGTCTCCTTGATTTAACACACCATCTTCGATCATTTTTTCATAGATCATAACTCCTGTTATTTTAGGATATTCTTTAATGAGATTAGCGATATATTTCTTATGTTCCTCATCAAGTTTCCTGACTCTCCCAAGATCGAGTCTATCTTTAGGCATAAGTCCTTCAAAGCCAAATTTTCTGTAAATATGGAGCCAGTATTTCATTGTCTGTCCAGAAAAGTGGCGTTTTGTACCATCAGGCCATTCAATTTCACTGTTTCCAATGCGCTTGAAATAGGCAGTTATAGAATCATCAGTAAATGTATGTGAAACAACTGGCGCAATCATCGAAAATTTGACCTGTGCTACAAGCTTTCGATACTCATAGCTGTCTGTTTTTTGTATATTCATATTATTTTACCTCCTGATTTGAGTATAGAACAGACAATCATGAAATGACATTGCCAACATATTTATTTGATTATCTTTCAAGAACGATCAGGATATTGATTGAAACAGCTTGCGACTGTTTTGAAAAAGAGTATGAAGAGTCATACCGAAAATATCACTGATGAGACTTTCGTAGTCATAGATCAAATGAATGAAGAAATGCATATGATATTTATTTTTTAAAAAGCTGAATATCCTTAAATAATATGAATATTTTTTTATCCAGCGGTAAAGTGTTGAAACAGATATCTGAAATATATTGACGATTTTTTCAATGGTCAATGAAGAAAACATCTTCAAAGAGAGGACATGAAGTACAAAAAATATGGAATATGATGAATGAGGTATGATAAAAGAAGCAGGCAAAATAGAATGAAAATGACCGTCATTACGGCAGTACATCACAGGGACTTCAAGCATCTGATCATCAATTTGGCCATTATGAAAAGAGATATAATGTCTCTGATAGGACTGATAATATTTGATATTGGAAGATTTACAGACGATGCCGTTATGAGTATGTAAAGATGACAGCTCCAAATGATTGAGACAGTAGAATTCGAAATCGCGGATTTGTGAAAAAGAAGGTTCATTATAGAATTTAATATTTTGAGAATCAAAAGCTGACTTGATATTGAGTATAAAATCCTGTATCATATAATTTGTATCATCAGTATCAACTGACGATTGAAAAGGGAATGTCAAGAAATTTGTGTAAGTAATTTTATTAAATTGTCAAAGAACTATAGAAATGACTTATATCGAGTATATATAGGTCATTTTATTTTTCTAAATATTTTTGGATTCTTGTTGAAAATCTATCATCCATCATTAATTGATTCATAACCATTGCCCAATTTGATACACGCCCACCTGACCATTTTTTCGATAATTCAAGAACTCTTAAATATAACACTTTTAATACCGCTGTCTCATTTGGAAATGCTCCTTTTTTTATGACCTTTCTAAAACTTGAATTGACACTTTCAATTGCATTGGTTGTATACATAACTTTTCTGATGGCTGATCCATAATCAAACAGCTGTTCTACATGATGAATGTTCCTTTCCCATACATCAACTGCTCCCGGATATTGTTTCCACTCATTCTTGAATGTTTCAAATGCGTTTTTGGCCGCCTTTAAACTAGGAGCTCCATAAACTTTTTTCAATGATTGTGTAAATCGCTTATAATCCTTGCTTGGGACATATTTAATAGAATTCCTTATAAGGTGGACAATACATCTTTGTACCACAACATTGGGAAATATTGCTTTCGCACCATCTTCAAGTCCACTAACACCATCCATAGATATAAAGAAAACATCTTCCACACCTCTCGCTTTGATTTCATCAAAAATCTGCATCCATTTATGCTTGCTTTCTGTCTCGTTTAACCATAACCCCAGTATTTCCTTGTTTCCATTGATGTCATAGCCTAAAACAGCATATACAGCATATTCCTTTACCTCATAATCATTTCTTACTGTCACATATAAACAGTCAACAAACAAGAATGCATAACATTGAGATAGTGGTCGGTTTTGCCAGTTTTCCAGTTCAGGAATGATAGCATCGGTTATATCGGAAATCATTTCATGAGAAACCGAAAATCCATAGATATCTTCAATTGTGGTTGATATATCTCTTTGAGACATTCCTTTTGCATACATTGAGATGACTTTATTTTCAATGTCCGAAACATCTCTCGTTCTCTTAGGAATAATTTGCGGTTCAAAAGATGCCTCCCTGTCTCTAGGTATATTAATATCTAATTCTCCTCTTGATGTTTTTATTTTTTTAGGAGAATAACCATTTCTTCTGTTTAATGTCTTTTTTTCTTCTTTACTGTTAGATGCATAACCAAGATGGTTGTTCATTTCTCCCTGAAGCATTGATTCAAATAATGGTCCAAAAATATCTTTTAAAGCTTCATCCATATCCTGTGCTGATTGTGGATTATAAGTATCAATAATTTGTTGAGCCAAAGCTACTGTTTTTGGATCTCTTTTTATTCTTGCCATATTTCATTAACCTCCATATTTTTAATTTTGATAATAAGAAAAGTGTGTAGCAGTAATATAACACATATTACTTACTTACACACTTTATTTTACACTCCCCTATAAGTACTCCTGCAAAAACGGAATACATTCAAGGGCAGGCTCTTGATTTAACAGGAGTAACGATTATTGCTAAATATAATGATGGAACAAGTAATCCAATCAGTGTTGAAAATGAAATGGTTAGTGGATATGATGCTAATAAGGTTGGAAAACAAACAGTTGTAATTACTTTTGAAGGAAAAACAGCAACATTTGAAGTTGAAGTGTTAGCTAAAGAAATAACTAAGATGGAAATAACGGCACCATCAAAATTGGAATATGTTGAAGGTCAGGAACTAGATTTAACTGGGGCATCAATACTTTTGACATATAATGATAGTAGTTCGAAAACTATTTCAATTACTAAGGATATGATCAGTGGTTATGATAATAGCAAGATTGGTAAACAAGTTGTTAATGTAACATATCAAAATCAATCTGCAACATTTGAAGTAAATGTAATAAAAAAAGCAATTACTAATATTGAAATGAATTCTTTACCAAATAAAGTTAATTATATTGTCAATCAAACATTTGATATTACTGGGGCAACACTTAAAGTAACTTATAATAATGATGAAACAGAAATTATTACTGTAACTAATGAAATGGTTACGATTCCTGCTTTATCATCATCAGGAAGTAAAACAGTTAAAGTTGTTTATGATGGCTTTGAAACAAGTTTTAATATTATCGTTAGAAATAAGGCATTAACAGCAATTGAAATCTTTAAAGCACCTGATAGAGTAGAATATATTGAAGGTCAACAATTGGATATAACAGGTGGTAAATTATTGTTGATCTATGATGATAATTCTAAAGAAATAATTGATTTAGATTCTACTATGTGTAACGTTGATATGAATCAAATTGGTGAAAAAGTTGATGTTGAGGTATCATATAATGAATTAAAAACATCTTATTCAATTAAAATTGATGCTAAGACTGTTACTGCAATGAAATGGATCGAAGAACCAGATATTTTACAATTTAAAGAAGGAAAACCATTTATATTTAGTGGTAAATTAGAATTAACATATAATAATGGTAGTGTAGAAATTATTAATGCTAATAGTGATGATTTTATCATTAAAGGATATGACAACAGTAAAGTTGGTCAGCAAGTGATTGATATTGTTTGTAAAGGAACTAATGTTTCAGTTGATCAAACAGTTGAAATATTACCTAAAACATCTATAGGTTTAGTGATCCAAACATTACCAACTAAAACTGTTTATGAAATGGGTGAAGAATTTAAAATCGATGGTTTAGTAGCTGCAATCGTTTATGATAATGATACAGTAGAAATAATTCCATTAGAAAAATTAATTATTTTTAAACCAGATATGAATAAAGTAGGAAAACAAAAAATCAATCTTTCAGATGGAAAATATAAAACATCATTTGAAATCGAAATCATCAAAAAAGAAACAGCTCAAAATGATACTCATGTAGCTGTAAATACAAGTGATGATACGTCGATTGCAATTCATAGTGGTACTTTAGCATTAACATTATTGACAGCTGTAATTTCTTTAGTAAAAAAGAAAAAAGTAACAGTATCATAAATAAAATTACAATCTCAAAATAAATTTCTTGATAGATTGTTAATTAATAGGATAAATTAAAAAATGATGTTAGATTAAGAATATAATGATTAGGGTAGCTAATATGCGTATCGATAATGATTAAAGGAAAATTTTAATAATATAAAAATTAAAGTTTTCTAATAACAGTATGGCTAGAAAATAGTTTTAATTATAGAAGTTATTATTTGATACAAATACTATTAAAAAAGTAGTTATAAAAATAGAAGCTTTACAAAACAATCTAAGATTTCGATTAAAAGAGACTATTCCATAATATAAGGTATTGTGACTCATATTATGGAAAAAGTCTCTTTTATATTTACATTATGCTTTGATCAATTAAAATATTAATCATAGATAATTAGTTTTATGATAATTTTAAATTATAGATTTAATGAATATATTACCAAAAATATTAAAAACTGTAGTTGATAATGAATATAAATATTTATTATCTGATGAAGGAATCATAGATAAAAATAGTATGTCATTATATAAAAACTAATGTTATACAGCATAAATTGATATTTTATGAGTATATATCTGTATGATGAAATTTAAGATTGGAAATTAGTTTGAATACATGCAAATATTATTTAATATATTTTTTTAATATATGATAAATATCGATTAGTTTTTATTTAAAGCATTTCACCAGTCATTTTTAAATCAATATAAATCATATTAATAAGATAATTTTTAAAAGTTACGACCGTTTAATTGAATATCAAACCATTAAATGGGGAAATGAACAATATCATTATTTATTATGTTATAGTAAAGGTAAGTAAAACAGCTAAAAGAAATGATACTTCTGTTTATTATGTGAATAAGTTATGGTAACGTTAAATAGTTTTAATTTCATCAAATAGGTAAGGGAAAATAAATTAAAGGAATGATAAGAAAGTAATTAAATATGAATTTGAAGTATTAGAAAAATTTCTTTTCTGCTTTATTAAAATATTTGCGTCTATTAATGAAGTTAGACAGAAAAGGAGGAAATTATGTTAAAACATATTAGCTGTTTATTCACGGGATGTTCATTGATTATTGCTATCACTCCTATTGATGATTGTCAGAGAATTCAATATGTATCAGGACATGATATTTGTCGAATTGTTTTAAGTAAATTAAAAACATCAGCAAAACCAAGAGCTCGTTATGAACTTACTGGCAAGTTTATTCTAGAATGTGAACCAAGACATTCAGGTCCATGTATTACTGAATATTGGGAATATAAGATCGGATCATTATAATTATGAAAAATAATAAAAATTTATTTATAGCACTTTTTTTAATCGTTTGTATAATTGGTATGCTGATAGTTAGATATTGTTATGATCAAGCTATTATTAATAGTACAACTGCAATAGTTTTAAATGAAATTTTAGGTTTTCCCTGCGCAGTTGTGATTATATATAGTTTAATAATGCATGTTAAGAAAAAGAAAAATTAATTCTAACTTTTATTTAATAAATAATAATTAGTATTGGAAAAGCTCCTAAATCTAGGAGCTTTTTAGAGTATTTTATTTAGATCAATTTTTGGTTTTGGATGTGTTGATGAATCATTATAATTAAATTGTTTTAAATAATTAATGACTTGATTAGTTAAATAAGTAGGGGTAGAAGCGCCTGAACTTACGGCAGCAGCTTTTTTATCCTTTAACATTTCTAATGTAATATCATTAACACTTTCAATCATATAAGTAGTTTTATTAGCTTTATTACAAGCAATACTAGCTAATTTTTTGGTATTATTTGAATGTGGATCACCAACAATAAAAACAACATCAACATCATCGTTAATTTTAGCAATGGCTTCTTGCCTGATCGTAGTTGCCTGGCATGTTTCTTTAGCAATAATTAAATTAGGAATCTGTGTTTTAGCATATTCACATAAATCATAGACATCATATAAAGACATGGTTGTTTGGTTGGTAATAACATATTTTAAATTTTTGTCTAACTTATCTAAATCTGTTTTAGTTTCAATTAAATGAATATGTTCATAATTAATAGATAGGGCACCTTCTGATTCAGGATGTCCATTTTTACCAATATAAAGAATTTCAAACCCTTTATTAAGATAGTCTTTTATTAAATCATGAGTCTTGATCACATCAGGACAAGTTGCATCGATTACGTTTAGATTTTTTTCAAGCGCTTTTTTTATGACATTATCACTAGCTCCATGAGCTGTAATAATTACGGTTCCTTTATTAACTTCTTCTAACAATTCTTCTCTTGAGGCACCTTTTTTATCGATTGTTTTAATCCCTAAATTTTCAAGGGCATCAACAATATATTGATTATGAACAATCATTCCTAATATATAAGTATCTTCATGATGTGCCTGTTTTTTTGCTGTTTCTATTGCTCTGATAACACCTTTACAATATCCACGAGGAACAATTTGATAGACTTTCATTATATCACCTCAAAGTTATTGTATCATATTTTCAAACTGTACGTCATTATCAGTAGAGTTTTTTATTTTTTCTTCGTTGAGCGGAGTGATATTTTGTTCTACTTCATCAAAGTCAATATCATTAATATGATTTACTGCTTGAATAACGCGAAAGGCATTTTTAGTATTATTAATTATTGGTCGGATTTGATATATTAATGGAATTATTTGGTTGATCGTATATATTGTTTTAGTAGCATAATGTAATGATTTTTGGATATTAGCTCGGGTTTTCATTTTACGATTAATTGGATATACTTGATTCATAGGATAGATTTGTGGATTAAAGTTATCATAGTAGAAATTCTCATCATAAAATGGGTTCATACTATCCCTCCTTTTATTATAGTTTATGTGTTTTTTTTGTATGTGTGCCAGAAACAAAAGATAAATAAGTATTTTTTTTAATAAGTACATCAAAATAGTTTTAAAGCTCTCTTACCAATAATAATTTATGTGTATTCTTTTGCTTTATTTACCCATATGTTAAAATGAATATATAATCAATGTCTAAGTAAAAGTGTGAAATTCAATAAAAAGAAAATATATGATTATAATGAATGAAAAGATTTAAGAAAGCAGATAGATTTGATGTGTAGTGATGTCAATTATATAAGATAGTTTTAAAGAGAAGATAAATTTATTTGCTTTTTATTTATGTTATGATAAAATTAATTGAATTTCTCAAAGAAAAGGAGGAAAAGATGAGTACATTCGAAAAATATAAATTACAGGAATTTTGCTATCAAACAATTAATGAATTAGGTTTTATTAAACCAACGCCAATTCAAGAACAAGTGATTCCTTTAGGATATAAAAATAATGATATAATCGGTATTTCACAAACCGGAACAGGAAAAACACATGCCTTTTTATTACCGATTATGGATCAAATAGATACAAGTAAAGATCATGTTCAAGCCGTGATTACTGCACCGACACGTGAATTAGCAACGCAAATATACAATAATGCCAGGTTATTTATTAAATATAATCAGGATATTCGGGTATCTTTAATTATTGGTGGAAGTGATCGCCAAAAAGCGGTTAATAAATTATTAGTCCAGCCTCATATCGTTATTGGAACACCAGGAAGAATTAAAGATCTATCATTAGATGAACAAGCATTAAAAATAACGACAGCTTCTATCCTTGTAATTGACGAAGCGGATATGACTTTGGAATTTGGTTATTTAGAAGATATCGATGCTGTTGCAGGTAAAATGAAAGATGATTTGAAAATGATGGTTTTTTCAGCAACTATTCCCCAAATGTTAAGACCGTTTTTAAAGAAATATATGAAAACACCAGTAACGATTGAAATCGATGATGATAAAGTTACTACTGATAATGTTGAACATATTTTAATTGCGACAAAACATCAGGATCGATATGATGTTTTAAAGAAAATAATGAAGGCTATTGACCCTTATATATGTATTATTTTTGCAAATAAGCGTGATGAAGTAGCAATGATAACAAAAAAATTACGTGAAGATGGTTTCAAGGTAGGAGAAATTCATGGTGATTTAGAGCCACGGGAACGTAAACAAATGATGCGAAGAATTCGTAACAATGATTATCAATATATTGTTGCTACTGATATTGCAGCTAGAGGACTAGATATTGATGGGGTATCACACGTAATTAATATGGAGTTACCTAAAGAAGCAGATTTTTACATTCATCGTAGTGGTCGTAGTGGAAGAGGTAAATATACAGGTATTTGTTACAGTATGTATGATACTAGTGATGAAGAAAATCTAAGAATCTTAGAGAGAAAAGGCATTGTTTTTAAAAATATGACAATTAAAAATGGTCAATTTGTTGATCTAGGGGAACGTTTAAAAAGAACTAAGCGCCCTAAACAACAAACAGAACTAGAAAAAAAAGTTCAAAGTATTATTCGTAAACCAAGAAAAGTAAAACCAGGTTATAAGAAGAAACGTAAAAGAGAAATTGAAAAAGTAGTCCGTAAACAAAAACGGCAAATGATTCAAAACGATATTAAACGTCAGAAAAAAGAACGTGCAAAAGCTGCACAAATTGCTAAAAGAAATGGAGAAGAATATTAATGATAATTGGAAGTCATGTCTCAATGTCAGGTAAAGAAATGCTGTTAGGTTCAGTCAAAGAAGCTCTTTTGTACAATGCTAATACTTTTATGTTTTACACAGGAGCTCCACAAAATACAGCACGTAAACCAGTAGATCAGTTAAGATTTGATGAAGCTAAAAAATTAATGGAAGAAAATGGCATTGATATTAATAATGTTGTTGTTCATGCACCATATATTATTAATTTAGCTAATACGATCAAACCAGAAACTTTTGAATTGGCTGTAAACTTTTTAAAGCAGGAAATTGAACGCTGTAAAGCCTTAGAAATGACAAGATTAGTTTTACATCCTGGAAGTCATGTAAAAGCTGGGGCACAGGCAGGTTTAGATAAAATTGTTGCCGGACTAAATGAAGCTACTAAAAATTGTGGCAATGTTAAAATTGCTTTAGAAACGATGGCAGGAAAAGGTTCTGAGTGTGGTCGTTCATTTGATGAAATAAAATATATTATTGAACATGTTGATAATAATGAATGTTTAGGAGTATGTTTAGATACTTGTCATATGCATGATGCAGGTTATGATTTAAGTAAATTTGATGAAATTTTAGTGGAATTTGATCAAAAAATTGGTTTAGATCGATTATTAGTTGTTCACGTTAATGATTCTAAAAATGTATGTGGGGCTGGAAAAGATCGCCATGAAAATATTGGCTATGGTCACATTGGTTTTGAAATTTTAAATAAGATCGTTCATCATGATAAATTAAAAGATGTCCCTAAAATTTTAGAAACACCGTACATCGATAAAAGAGCACCATATAAAGATGAAATAGAAATGTTTAAAACTCAAACTTTTAATCCTAATTTAAAATAATTAGGACAATTAGCTAAAAAAGATTTAATTTTAAGGCAAGTAGCAATACTTGTCTTTTCAATTATATAGTTATAAAGTACTTCATTGTAATGACTATCAACTAAGGCATAACGATTATTCTGAATCAAATTATAAATTATTAATAATTGATCTTCATCAATTTCGATATCCTGGTCATAAACAAGTTTTTCAAATGTTTTAAAATCTAAATCAAATAGATTATCATAATTATTATTACTCATTATTTTGCCTCCATAATTAATAATATGCATAAATAAAATAAATAGAACGTTCATACAAAATTATTTTCGATAAAAAAGGAAACAGATTTATTTTTCTGTTTCCTTTATCTCATCTATTCTTTGTTTGAACCTTTCATACTCATCCTCTTCAAAGATTATTTTATCAATCACTTTTAATTGTTTAGTATTTAGCGATAATACCCATTCTTCTTCTCTTATTCCATATCTTGCTTCAATAAAATCAATAGTTATTTTTAATGCACCTTCAGTTCTTCCCTTAGCCAATCCTTTTTCATATATTTCCTGTTTTTCAGATTCATTTGCTGCCCTGTTTAAATCTCGCTTATAATACATATCTCTTAATAGTTCGTCTTCATTAAACATTTCTAATTTTTTTTCATGATCTTTACCACTCCTTGGTTCGTTAAACCAATTATATCACTATCTATCCCGTTTTTAAATATATACAAAGCCAGTTCTATTTGACTCATTTTTTTAAACTTTTCTGTTTCCTGATTATATTGATATATGGCAGCTGGACATAACTCCTGGTAATGAGATTATACTTTTCTATTATTCCATCTTCATTAGTACTTCTATATGTATCAATCAATTTTAGATTATCTTTATCAATATCATCAATAAAGATGATCTGATATACAGAATGCATGATTTCAATATAACTCCTGCTTTTTTCTTTTTGTGCTGCCAGTAAAGCTGCACCGTACTGCCAGAAACGATAGTAATGACTTTTAGAAAAGGTAGAATTCTGCATTTCGATATCAATAATATCACCATCAGTTGTTTTTACCTTAACATCAAGGATCATATCTTTATCAGATATATGTTTCGGGTTAAGATCAGGATTAAGGACAGAGATTTGATCACATTTAATATTGAGGATATTTTCGATAAAGAGTTTTAACATAAAGATACAGTCAGGATCTAAATCATCGTGCAGTAAATATTTGAATAAGATATCATTTTTAAAATCATTGTAAAATTCTTTTGTCATGAAAAAGACCTCCTATTAATATATACAAAAGAATTATTCATTTTACTTGTTATTTGCCATTTTTAATAAATATTATATTAATCAATAGTTAGCTAGTTAGTGTTTAAAATGAGCTGAAAGATAAGATATCATTTGATAAAATATTATATAGATGAGAGGATATATGGTTTGGTATGAAAAACTATAGATGATTATTGATAAGGACGAAATAGTTTAGATTGTAGGATATTCTTTTGGCTTTTTTTAAAAAATATTTTCATATATGAATGGAATCAGTTTTGCAGAATATATTCATTTACAAAAACTAACTTTAGCGAGATATGATTTAAAGAGTACAAAAATGAAAATAGTTGATATAAGTTATAAATATGGTTATGATTCATCATCGTCATTTACTAAAGCGTTTGCACATTTACATGGTGTCTGTTCCAGCAAAGACATGAATTAAAAGTCAAAGATATACTTGGTGAATTGAATAAAAAAGCAGTTTGGGATTAGTAGGTAAAAGTGTTAAAGTTTCATGTATTGACAATATTCATTATTTAAAGATTCCCAAGTTTTGGAATAATTGTCAAAGAGAAGAGGCATGAAACATCATTTAGAGAAGTGAAATATGCGCTAACATATTGCATTCTAAAGAAAGTATTCTATCTAATTTCTGTCAAAGGGTCGTACAAGTGATAAAATATATATTTCCAAATCAACTTCACGAGATCGTATAACAAGACACTTTCTAACTAAAAAAGGTGGGAAAATCCCACCAATAGAACATTTTATAGCTAAAGGAATACTTGCTAATTCGCTTAGGCAGGAATTGTTAACTCCAACCGTTATATCTTTTCAAATGTGTACTTTTTTAACTTAATAATATTGATTATAAGCTCAATCCTTATTAAATCATTGCTAAAATTTCTTTTTTTAATTCATCTACAATATTTTCTTGTTTAACCTTACGAATGATTTCACCTTTTTTGATCAATAAACCCTCATTGATTCCTCCAGCAATTCCAATATCAGCATGTTTTGCTTCACCTGGGCCATTAACTGCACAGCCCATGATTGCTACCGTGATATTAGCATTGATCGTATTTAAGAAATCTTCAATTTCTTTAGCGATAGGAATTAGATCATATTGGATTCGTCCGCATGTAGGACAGGAAACTAGAGTCGGAACATTATCAATTAACTGCAATTCTTTTAATAATGTTTTAGCTACTTTTATTTCTTCTAATGGACTATCGCTTAAAGATACTCTTATAGTATTACCGATTCCTTGATATAAAATAGTTCCAATTCCTAAACTAGATTTAATTGTCCCGCCTAGTTTTGTTCCCGCTTCAGTAACGCCGATATGTAAAGGGTATGGGAAGGTTTCGCTGGCTAATTGATAAGCTTCGATCGTAAGTAAAGTATTAGATGATTTTAATGAGATACAAATATCATAAAAATCTAGACTTTCTAAAATTTCAACGTGTTTTTTAGCACTATCGATCATTCCTTGGGCAGTTGGTTTACCATATTTTTCTAAAATTTCTTTTTCTAAAGAACCGCCATTAACACCAATTCTAATAGGTATGTGTTTCTTTTTACAAGCTTCAACTACTAACTTGACTTTATCAATAGAACCAATATTACCAGGATTGATTCTAATTTTATCAATTCCCGATTCAATTGCCTGTAGGGCTAAACGGTAATCAAAATGGATATCAGCAACTAAAGGAACATTAACACGATTTTTGATTTCTTTAATCGCTAAGGCATCATCCATATTTAAAACAGCTAAACGAACTAGCTGACAGCCTGTATTTGCCAATTCATTAATTTGTTTAACAGTTGCTTCAATATCTTTAGTTTTAGTATTTGTCATTGATTGAATAACTACTTCATCATTACCACCAATAGTAAGATTACCTACTTTTATAGCTCTTGTTTCATTTCTTTTCATGAACTCACCTCTAAACTATTATAACATATAAAAAACGCTATTTATAATAAATAGCGCAAATACTTTTATGATGATTTTTTAATTGCCTCAAATTGATTTAATAGATTTTCAAAATAATTAAAGGCATCTTCATAAATTTGATCATCTAAAGGATCAATTCCAGCTTTCTTTAATAAATCAACTGGAGCCATACTACCACCAGATTTTAAGAATTTTAAATAATTTTTAACTTGATTTTGATCACCTTTTAAGATTCGATTAACAATTGCTAGAGCAGCGGTCATTCCTAATGTATACTTATAAACATAATAATTGTAATAGAAATGTGGAACATAGTAACAAGACCAGCCAACTAGATCATCCATTACAACATCATCTCCATAATATTCTTGATTTAGTTTAGCGTATAAATCAGTAATTACTTTAGAAGATAAGGGCTCATTATTTTCAGCCATAGTATGCAGTTTATATTCAAAATCAGCAAACATTGGTTGTCTAAAAATTAAGCCTACACAATTCTCTAACTGCTCATAAATAAAATAAGCTTTTTCTTGATCATCTTTAGCATTATTGATCATATAATTAATCAATAATGTTTCATTTACAGTTGATGCAACTTCGGCAACAAAAATACGATAATTAGCATTAACAGAATCTTGATAATGATTAGATAAATAAGAATGAGCGCTATGTCCTAATTCATGAATCATAGTTGAAAGAGAATTATAATCACCAATAAAATTCATTAAAATAAATGGATTGGTATCATAGCTGCCGCTAGAATAAGCTCCAATTCTTTTACCAGGAGTTGGATAATAATCGATCCAGCGCTCACTTCTAGCTTTATTAATAATATTTAAATATTCTTGTCCAAATGGTTTTAAACATTCATTGATGATTTCAAAACATTGATCGATCGTGTATTCTTTTTTTATTGATGAAACTAAAGGAATATTTAAATCATAATTATAAATTACATCTTTATTTAAAAGCTCTTTTTTTAGACGATTATAGCGATGAAATAAATGACGATATTTCACATTAGCACTGTCTAAAATTTTAAAGAATAAATCACTAGGTACATCATCATCAAAAACACTAGCTTCTAAGGCATTGTCAAATTTACGAACATTAGCGTAGAAAACATCTTTTTTCATTGCCCCAGATAGTGTTTGGGCAAAAACATTTTCAAATTTTTTGTATTCCTTAAAAAAATTAGTATAGGCCTGTTTACGTACATTATCATTTTTACTTTTTAAAAACTGATTTAAAGTAGCGTTGTTTAAAGTTTTCATTTCACCGTTTTCTTCAACATCATCATATTCAAGGCGCAACGCATCAAATACCTGGCTGGAAGTATCAGCGATACTTTCAACTTTAGCTAAAAGTTCTTCTTGTTCTTTAGGTAAAATATGATCTTTAAATGATAATAATGAATTAATTTTATAAGTATATTTTTGAAGTTTTGGATCTTTGATATATTCTAAAACTTTATCTTTAGATTCAATAATTTCATTATCAATAAAAGAGATTTTTACCGATGAAGCTTCTAAAACACCGATGGTTGAAGCCATCATTGTCTGATATTCCTGGTTATTAGGCTCGACATCACAATTTAAGTGAGCAAAGCAGTATAATTTATTAATTAATCGTTCCACTAGATCTTTTGTTGATAAAAAATTATAGAAACTATCAATACTATTACATATTTTTCCTTTAAAACTAACTATGTCATCAATTAAAGATTTAGCTTTTTCTAAATCCTGATAAAAGTCATTATGATTTTGATAAATGGTGCTTAAATCCCAAGTATCTTTAATATCAATATCTTTTCTTTCCATACAATTTTCTCCTTTAAAATAAAAACCCTATCATTAGATAGAGTTCACTAATTTAGCTAATCTAGATTTTTGTCTACTAGCATAGTTTTTATGATGAATTCCTTTTGAAACAGAAGCATCTAATTTTGATGCAACAATGTTATAAGCTTCTACTGCTCCATCTTTATTTCCAGCTTCAACTTCAGCTAATAATTTTTTAATTGCAGTTTTTAATGCTGATTTATAAGAAGCGTTTTTTGCTCTTTTTACATTATCATTTTTATAACGTTTGATTTGTTGTTTCATATTTGCCATGATTTTTCACCTCGCTTTATTCTTGCCTTTACATTATATATAAATAATTGATTAAATGCAACTTTTTTTTAAATTGATAAGACATTATTTAGATAAAAATGTATTAAAATCAAAGAATTGGTGATATTTATGGTAGGTGATATGATGAATTTTAAGAATATACGTAGTGATTTAGCGACAGAATCATTAGAACAATTAGAAATAGGGAAACATTATAATAAAGAAGAATATGTTAATAATGGTGTAAAAGTAGAAAAAGTATCAATTCTCCAACCTCATCAAAGTATTAATCAAGGAATCGGGACATATATTGAAATTAGTTTTAAAAACTACATGGATCAACAAATCATTATTGATGAACTGGTAAATAATTTAAAACCCTTGATTGATAAAATCAACTATCCCAAAATTTTAATCGTTGGTCTAGGAAATCAATATTTAACTAATGATGCAATCGGACCTAGAACTTTAAGAGATATTCGAATTACGCATTTTCTTGATGATGAAGATAAACTCTTGAATCATTATTATGATATTTTAGGAATTGCTCCAGGAGTAAAAGTCCAAACGGGAATGGAGACAAGTGAAATTGTAAAAGCTATAGTTGATAAAGAAAATATTGATTTAGTAATTGTTGTAGATGCTTTATGTGCTAAAAATTATCGTAAATTAGCCCATGTTATCCAAATAAATGATGTGGGAATTAATCCTGGTAGTGGAATAGGTAATTATCGTCAAGCAATAAATGAACAAACGATGGGAACTAAAGTCATTGCAATCGGAATACCAACAGTAATCTATGCCAGTAGCCTTGTTAGTGATGTGTTAAATTATACTATTGATTATTTTGGCGATAGTTTAAATCCTGTAAATAGATTAAAGGTAGGAAAAAGAGAAAGCTATCAAGGGACTTTAAATGAGCAGCAAAAGGAAATGATGTTAGGACAGATTGGAAAACTTAATGATAATGAACTTGAAATGTTATTTAATGAAGTATTAGATCCTATTGATTGTAATTTTGTTTTAAGTGATAAACAGATTGATGAACAGTGTGAAATAATGTCTAAAATAATTAGTAAAAGTATTAATTCTTTAAGGTACTAAATCCTACATTTCGTGCATACAATTAGTTGTATAGTATAGTGGGTGATGAAGATGAGACTAAAAAATACTTTTTTGATTTTATTGAAATTAGCCGTTATAGTTGGTTTGATCGTATATCTTCCAAGTAAAGTATCAACTTCTCCTAATGCACAAGTTATTAATGCTATTAATAATACTACTAGTTCTACCCCTGTAGCAGCTAATCCCCAAACTACAGAGTTTACAATTACTAAAGATAAAAAGGTTCATATCTACAATACTCATCAAAGTGAAGAATATGATGGATATAATGTTGTTTTAGGGGCGAATTATTTAAAGGATTGTTTAAATAGTCAGGGTTATCAGTGTGATGTTGAAGGTAATGATTTTGAAAGCTATAAAGCTGTGCATAATATTGCTTATAACAAATCTTATACGGTTTCTAAGATGTATTTGGAACAAAGTTTACAAAGTAATGGTGGATATGATTTGATCATTGATTTTCATCGGGATTCAATTTCAAAAGAATTGTCGACGATTAGTTATAATGGTAAATCATATGCTAAAATTATGTTTGTAGTAGGAAAAAGCAGTGGCAAGTTTGATGCTGTAAATCAATTATCGCAAAAATTATCAGATTTAGCGAATGCTACGATTCCTAAAATCAGTAGGGGTGTTTATGTTAAAAACTCGCACTATAATCAAGGTACAAGTGATAACATGGTATTAATTGAAGTTGGAGCTCAAAGTAACACTAAAGAAGAAATCCAGGCAACAGTTGAAATCATTGCAAAAGCGATTGGAGAATATTTAGGCTGATGAAAAATTTTTTAATTGATTTATGCCTGGTGGGAATGCTTTTATTTATGATCAATGGTTTGTTTGGTGATTTTAGTGTTAAAAAGGCAATGTTTGAACAAAATATTGAACAGTTTGAAGAAGATATAAAAGAACAGCGAACTATTACAACTGATTATGGAACTACTAATGATAATGATGAAAATGCATTATCATTAGTAGTAAAAAAAATTAGTGATGGATGTATTAAAGTAATTGAAACTTTAGTATTGATTATTTCTAATATTATTAGTACACTTTTATAAGAAAGTGGTGATTAAATGAAAGATGTAAAAATATTATTTATGGGAACTGCAAGTTTCTCTAGACATGTATTAGAAGAATTATTAAAAAATAATTTTAATGTTATTGGTGTTGTTAGTCAGCCTGATCGTTTTGTTGGACGGAAAAAGGTTTTAACGATGCCAGAGGTAAAAGAAGTAGCTATTAAAAATAATATTCCAGTGTTTCAACCGCAGAAAATCAAGCAGGAATATCAAGAAATTATTGATTTAAAACCAGATTTGATAATTACGGCAGCTTATGGTCAAATCGTACCAGAAATAATTTTAAACACACCAAAACTCGGCTGTATTAATGTACATGCTTCATTGTTGCCTAAATATCGTGGTGGGGCACCTGTTCATTATGCTATCATTAATGGTGAAAAAGTTACTGGAGTAACAATTATGTATATGGCTAAAATGATGGACGCAGGAAATATTATTAGTCAGTTGGAAGTTAATATTGATGATGCAGAAACAACTGGTGAATTGTACGAACGCTTAAGTGTTGCAGGAGCAAAATTATTAATTGAAACTTTACCAAGTATTATTGAAGGAACAAATGCTTCTATTGAGCAGGATGAAAATCTTGTTACATATGCTCCAACAATTAGCCATGAACAAGAAAAGCTGGATTTTAATAAGAGTGCTTTGCAGGTTTATAATCAAGTACGTGGGATGAATCCTTGGCCTGGTGCTTATACTACTTATCAAGATAAGGTAGTTAAAATTTGGGCTGGTAAGGTTCATCATTGTAAAAATGCTATTGAACACCATGGACATCAAGAAAATGGTACGATCGTTAAAATATTTAAAGATGCTATTGGTGTAAAAACAGGGGCAGGCATTTATTTAATTACGGAATTACAGATTGCTGGTAAAAAAAGAATGTTTGTAAAAGATTATTTAAATGGTAATAATGTTTTTAAAGTAGATACTAAGTTTGAATAGCAGCTTTTTTCAAAAAAAGCTGTTTTTTTTAAAGTAATTCTCCTTTTTAGATTGTAAAAGATAATGAGGAGGAAAAAATATGATTCATGAAAAAACTATTATCGATAATAATAATGTTCGCTTTAGTAATGACCTGTTCTTTAAATACCTGCTTTCCAGAGATACTTTAGAATCTATAAAACTGAGAAAGTTTATCGTTAAATCTGTCACCCATCTTGACTGCCAGCAGATGATCGTTAAAAATCCGGAAATCAATCAAAATACGGTCCTCGCTAAAAATATTATCCTCGATATCTGTGCTGTTGATGAAAAGGGTCGAATCATTGATATCGAAATGCAGATGGCCGGCAACAGTAATAGCGAAAGCACCCGCTTTCAGTTCTATGGGGCCAGACTGTTAGTAGAACAGATCGATACCGGTGAAAAATATCATCAGCTAAGACCAGTATATCAAATCATCTTTATCAATGAAGATGATGATCGTTTGATCAAAGATTATGCGTTTCGAGATGATCAGGGAGAGCTGGAAAAAGAAAATCTTAACTATCGCTATTTTATCAAGATGAGACATATCGATAAGATCATCAAAGAAAAAGGAATCGCAGGATTAAATGATCTAGAAAGATTATGTTATTTGTTTATAAAAAATGAATACACTGCTATAATGAAGGAAAGAGAAGAAGATATAGTGGAGATGGTGATAAAGATGTATGACAAGTTTAGAAGTAATGAGCCGATATGGTCATTAGCGAACCAGTTAGCGTTAGCGAAGCTTAGAACTGAATCCTTAGAGATGGAACGCGAAGAAAAGACAGCCAAAAGGATCGAAGAAGGAATCAAAAAAGGCATCGAGCAGGGTATCGAACAAGGGATTGAACAAGGTATTGCTCAAGGAATTGAGCGAGGTGTTGAACAGGGTATTGAAAAAGGTATTGAGCAAACATGTATTAAATTGATTAAAAAGCAATATCATCAAGACTGCCAGGAATGGGTAGAGAGCTTAACAGGGAAGCAATTAGAAGAAATAATTGAATTAATTTTTAAAGAAGCTGATTTTAAAGTTTTTAAGCAAAAAATAGATATGATTAAATGATAAAGAAAAAGTTTTTATTAGCTAATGTACAAACGAAATTAAGGAAGTTTTAATTATCGGCAATGAAGTTAATACTTCCTTTTGTATTTTTTAGGAAACAAAAAAGAATTAATTATTGAAGAAGAAATTTTAGTTAATATTTTGCTTTAATTAATTTAAATACTGGAGGAGATATTTATGCGGATGGTAGATTTAATTGATTTAAAGAAAAATAATCACTCTTTAACAAGAAAACAGTATCATTTTATAATTGATGGTTATTGTAAAGGGAAAATACCTGATTATCAGATGAGTGCTTTTTTAATGAGTGTATGTTTCAATGGTTTAACGATGTCAGAAACGGTAATTTTGACAGATGAAATGATTCATAGTGGTGAGATAATTAATTTAAAGGATATTGAAGGAATTAAAGTAGATAAGCATTCAACTGGTGGTGTTGGGGATAAAACATCATTGGTTTTAGGACCAATGATTGCAGCATGTGATGTCAAAATAGCAAAAATGTCAGGAAGAGGTTTGGGACATACTGGCGGGACATTAGACAAATTAGAGTCAATTCCCGGATTTAACATTCAAGTATGTAAAGCTGATTTTATTAAGCAGGTTAATGAAATTGGGATTGCTATTATTGGTCAAAGTACTAAAATTGTTCCTGCTGATCAAAAAATGTATGCTTTGCGCGATGTTACAGCTACTGTTGATAGCATTCCTTTGATAGCTTCTTCAATCATGGCTAAAAAAATTGCTTCTGGAAGTGATGTAATATTATTAGATGTAAAATATGGTCAAGGTGCTTTTATGAAAACTAAAGAAGAAGCTATAATATTAGCGCATACGATGATAGAAATAGGACAGCGATTAGGTAAAGATACTCGTGCAATTATTTCTGATATGAATCAGCCATTAGGTAATGCGATTGGTAATGCTTTGGAAGTAATCGAAGCAATCGATACATTAAAGGGCGAAGGACCTCAAGATCTATTAGAATTATGTTTACAAGCTGGTAGTAATATTTTAGTTCAAGCTAAAAGATGTCAAAATGAAGCTGAGGCAGTAAAATTATTAAAACAGACGATAGAAAATAAAACAGCATTAAAGAAATTAAGAGAAATGGTTGACTATCAAAATGGTGATGTTAATTATATAGATAATCCTGATTTATTTAAAAAAGCTAAGTTTATTATTCCTATCAAAGCTAGAAAAGACGGGTATGTTAAAGAGATAAACGCTAAAGCATTAGGAATAATTTCAATGAAACTTGGGGGAGGAAGATTGGTAAAAGATGATATTATAGATCATAGTGTAGGAATTGTTTTGAATAAAAAAGTAGGTGATAAATGTGATAGGGGAGATGTTTTAGCTTATCTTCATGGAAATGATGAAATTGCTCAAGAATTAATTGAAGAGTTTTATCAGGCTTATAAAATAGTTGATTTTTTTGTAAAAAAGCCAATACTAATTGATGAAATTCTTGTATAATATAGATGAATGGAGGTTGAAAATGTATAAATATTTATTTTTTGATATTGATGGTACGTTGATAGGTCCAAGTAAGCGTGTTAGCCAAAAAACGATCGAAGGAATTCGTCAGGCCCGTAAAAAAGGTCATAAAGCTTTTTTATGTACTGGAAGAGCACCGATATCAATCATGAAAGATGTCAAAGATATTGGTTTTGATGGAATTATTTCATCGGCAGGGGGCTTTATTAGTATAAAAGATAAATATATATTTGAGAATTTTATTAATCAATATGTATTATCTGAAGTAATGCTTTTATTTACTAATGCTAGAATTTTATTTAGTTTAGAAACAAAAGAAGCTTTATATCAGACTCCGGGAGTTCAAGATTTTTTTGATAAAAAGAATAAAAACGTTGTAAAAGAAAATCTTGAATTAGCACGTTTTATGGAAGAACGGAAAAATGAGGAAGTTAGATTACCAATCAGTAAATTTGATATTTTAAAGACTAAAGTAACTAAAGTATGTTTTATTTCTGAAGATAAATTAGCATTTTATGATTGTGTAAAATATTTAAACGAGTTTTTTAATATAGTTATTTTTTCTAAAGAGTCAGACGATTTTATTAATGGTGAGATTATTCTCAAGGATTGTACTAAAGGAGATGCAATAAAACGAGTAATAGATTATTTTAAAGCTGATATGAAAGATACGATTGCCTTTGGTGATAGTATGAATGATTATCAGATGATTGAAACGGCTGGTTATGGCGTAGTTTCATATTTAGCACCTGAAAAGTTAAAAGCAATTGCTGATGATACATTTGAGGAGCCTGATCATGATGGCATATATGAATGTATGAAACGACTTAAGTTAATTAAATAGGTGATATTATTTTACCAGTAGGTTTAATCTTAAAACAGATTAGAAAATCAAAAAAGATTTCACAGAAGAAAATTGCTGAAATCTTAAACTTGAGTATAAGTTCTGTTTATCGTTTTGAAAATGGTGGACAGATCAGTTATGAAAATTATCTTAAGTATTGCAAATATTTAGGGATTTTCCCATACGTGCCTATAATTATTTGTAGTAATGATAAAGTGTTGCTTTTATACAATAAAATCAATCAAATAGTTTTAGATAAAGATATATTTGAAATGGTTTTATTGATGCTTATTCAGGAATTAACACAAGGAGTAACTGAACAGGTTGAAAAGATATTCCTTAAGTTAGATAAGAAAATTAGTGACGATTTTATTAAGATGATTTAATGAGATATTTATATGAGTTTATTTTAGATAAAAAATATTTTAATCTAGAAATAATTTACCGATTATTTCTTTTTTTGTTTAAAAAATTAGTTAAAGATCATTGCTATAATTCAATTTACACTGATTAAATAACTGTTATTTATAGAATTATATTTATTGTTAATAAGTTTAAAGTAGCAAAAATAGATATAAACTTTTTATAGATAATGACCATAAAGTAATATAT
Organism: Clostridium sp. Marseille-Q5894; assembly: GCF_946902305.1. Taxonomy (NCBI): domain Bacteria; kingdom Bacillati; phylum Bacillota; class Clostridia; order Eubacteriales; family Clostridiaceae; genus Clostridium; species Clostridium sp. Marseille-Q5894. The sequence continues at coordinate 324,139 of NZ_CAMPPT010000001.1, forward strand.
AAAAAGAAATATATATAACATGAATTTAGATTACGTAAAATGACATAATAGTATGTGAATAGAAATTAATTATTTGTTATTAAGGAGAATATTAATAGTAGAGAAAATTTTCAAAAATATAGCAGTATTAAGATGTAGTCAAAGAATATTTTGTTATTATGTAAAATAATCATAAAATGTCTGAAATAAAAAATATTTCAGACATTTTATTTAAAATAAAGTTTTAAATGTTTTGATCAGTTTAGAAAAATAGGTAGCTTTACTAGCATCATTATCACTATACAAATCATAACTTGCAGTCTCTGTACCATCGACGGTGACAGTCAAAGTGCCAATAATATCTCCTTTTTTAACCGGTAAAATATTATCTTTATAAGTTATTTCAGTTGAATATTTACTATCGCTGTTTTTAGCTTTAGTAAAAGCAATATCTTGTTTACATTTTACATCAATAGTTATATTATCCATTTTATCAATTACATATTTTTCAATAATATCATCTTTTTTAAAAATAATCTCCTGTTTAAAATTATTAAAACCATAATCAAGCAAATTACACATTTCTTCATTTCTTGTTTTGGGAGCACTTTCCTTCATTAAAACCCCAATTATTCTTTGATTATCACGTTTCGAAGTAGTCACTAGACAATATCCAGCTTCTTTAGTATAACCAGTTTTTAATCCATCAACACCATCATACAATTTTAAAAGTTTGTTTGTATTAACCAGCCAAAAACTTTGTTTGGTATTTTCACGGATATAACTATCATAAAGTGAGGTGACACTTAATAAATCATCACCACCAATTTCAATCAAATATGCAGCCATTAAGGCTAGATCATGGGCACATGTATAATGATCATTATCATGTAAACCAGTAGCATTTTTAAAATGTGTATTTTTTAAATTTAATTGTTGAGCTTTGTCATTCATCATCGAAACAAATTTATCAACACTTCCAGCAATATATTCAGCTACAGCAACACTAGCATCGTTAGCACTAGCAATAGCAATTGATTTAAACATATCTTTCAAAGACATGGTTTCACCTTGTTCAAGATACACTTGAGAGCCACCCATACTAGCAGCATATTTTGATGTAGTTATCTGATCATCAAAAGATATTTTATTGTCTCTAATGGCCTCAAACATTAAGATCATGGTCATTATTTTTGTTGTTGATGCTGGATATAATTTTTCATTAGAATTTTTATCATATAAAACTTGTCTTGAATTAGCTTCGATTAAAATGGCTGCTCTAGCATTAGGGGTAACATCATTATCTAATGCTTTTACATTAGTTATTGGTAATAAACAGATAATTAGTAAGGTTATTAGTGTTTTTTTAATCAATTTGATCGCCTCAATAAATAATATGTCCAAGATTGATAAAAATACATCAAACAATTAGAAAATATTAGTACATGTATATAAAGATAAAAGAATAATATAAATAAAATCATATTTAAGCTCATTTAGTTAAATTACTTCTATTTTTGTTACCATTATTCTAGTTTTGTCGAAAGCATTTATTCATATTTTTAAAAGTTGTATGATAGCTTCGAGGAGATGAAATAATGGAAAATAAAATAGAATATAAGATCTTAGATGATAAAATTACTATCTATTTTTATGGCGAACTAAGTTGTAGTAATGCAGCTAAGTATCGCAGCCTATTAGATAGTATTTTGGATAAAAGTGGCGGCACAGTATATTTTGATTTTTTACATACAAATTTTATCGATAGTTCAGGAATTGGTTTAGTATTAGGACGCTATAACCAGTTAAATAATGAAAAACGAAAACTAGTTCTTGCAAACTTATCAAAAACATCGTATAAAGTATTTGAGTTATCAGGAATGTTTGATTTGATGGAATATGTAGAGGGGGTAAAAGAATAATGAATCAAATGGAACTTAGTTTTAATGCTAAAATTGAAAACGAACCCTTTGCAAGGACAAGCGTTGCGTCATTTATCACATCTTTAAACCCTACTATTGATGAATTGGCCGAAATAAAAACGATTATCTCTGAAGGGGTAAGTAATGCAATAATTCATGGGTATCAAAATAATGCTGACTGTAAAGTAATCATTAAGGTATCGATTAAAGAAAATCGGGAAATAAAAATTGTGATCCAAGATTATGGTAAAGGAATAGAGAATATTGAGGAAGCAAAAATGCCTATGTATACTTCATTAAAAGAGTTAGAACATGCCGGAATGGGTCTAACGATTATTGAAGCCCTTTGTGATAATCTAGAAATTCATTCAACTTTAAATTTAGGAACAAAACTAACTATTAAAAAGCAATTGAAAGATTCCAGCGTTGACTAAAACAAATACAATTGAACTAATTGAAAAAGCAAGATGCGGGGATGATCATGCTAAAGAATTAGTGGTAAGTCAAAATCTAGGTTTAGTCTGGTCGATTGTACATCGTTTTAAAAATAACTACTATGATAAAGAGGATTTATTTCAAATTGGCTGTATTGGTTTAATGAAAGCCGTTAATAACTTTGATACTAACTATGGGGTTCAATTTTCAACTTATGCAGTACCAATCATTATGGGTGAAATCAAACGTTACTTTAGAGATGATGGAACGATTAAAGTAAGTCGTTCTTTAAAAGAGTTGAATCTAAAAATTAATAAAGTACGCGAATTATTGATCAATCAAAGTGGACAGGAGCCCACAGTTGAAATGATAGCAAAATATTTAAAGGTTGATGTTCAAGATGTCGTTGAGGCAATTGATTCATCATATTATCCAACATCTTTAAATGAACCAATCTATGAAAAAGATGGATCATCTATTTCGATGGAAGAAAGAGTTGAAGATAAGCATAATAAAATGTGGTTTGAAAAAATTGCTTTAAAAATGGAAATTGACAAACTAGATGAAAAAGAAAAATTAATTTTATATATGCGTTATCAGCTCGATTTTAATCAAGAAAAGGTGGCTCAAAGATTAAATATTTCACAGGTGCAGGTATCCCGTCTAGAAAAGAAAATTATCGCAAAATTACGTAATCACTTGAACGAATAATAAAACATGTTATAATGTCATCAGGTGATAAAATGAATGAAGAAGTAGAAGTCAGCGGTGAAAAACCAGAAGTTAGAAAAATAGTGGTGAGAAGAAAAAGAGCTTGGGTAGAATATTTTCAAGTAATTGTAGTTACACTATTAATTACATATGGTATATTATATTTTGTTCAAATTTCCAGGGTATATGGAACTTCAATGCTCCCTACTTATCATGAAGGAAATATAGTATTAGTTGATAAAGTTTTTTATAAGCATAGTGAGCCTAAAAGGAATGATATTGTTGTAGTTGATTATAAAGATGCTAATTTAAAAGAAACATTTATAATTAAAAGAGTTATTGGTATTGGTGGCGATCATATTGAAATTAAAGATAATGAACTTTATTTAAATGGTAAGTTATTGGAAGAAGACTATATCAATGGCGTAATGGCTAATAGTGAGGATATGACTGTTGATGTCCCTGAAGGTAAAGTATTTGTTATGGGGGATAATCGTAATAATAGTCTTGATTCTCGAAAACTAGGTTATTTTGACTTTGAAGATGATGTAATTGGTAAAGTGTTCTTTACAGTTCCTTTCTTTTAAAGATGATAAAACAGGCATAGTGCCTGTTTTTATTATGGGTAGTTTTTAACGAAAAAATATGTTATTCTAAAACTAAGGACGTGATATAAATGATTGGTTCTACTAAATATACAACAATACTTTCGCCATCTCCAATTAAAAAAAAGAATAAATCATTGAAAATTTTTTCCTGTTTTATAATTATTGTATTAGTAATAGTTGTTATTGCTTTTTTTACAGGTGGAAAAGAACAAAAGGTTAATGAAAATAATAAAAAAGAAATCAATGAGTTATTTAATTTATTGAAAGAAGATGATGATAAAGATAATATTTTTAAATATCTAAAAATATCTGAAAATCGTCTGGATACGAACATCGAAAATAATCATCAATATATTGCTAAAGCAATAGTAGGAGCAAAAATTGGAAATTATATTGAAAATACTGAGGCTGTTACGATCGAAGTGTTTAATAATACTGATGATTTAAAATTACGTGTTGAATATTTAAAGGCTCAAAACGATTATTTAGATGAAATATATGAAAATGAAAAATATGGCAATTTACCAAATATGGCCGATTTACCTAATAAACGTATTATTTATACTAGAAAAAATATTTTAATGAGTGTTGATAATAGTATTAGTTCTGATTTGGTTCTAACTTACAGCAATATATTATATAAAGCGGTTGATAAAATGAATTTTGAACAAAATGATTTTCCTGCTTCAAAAGATCTTGATGAACTTGAAGAGTATTATGATGGTGAATTAAATGTTTGGAAACAAAAATATCCAAAAGATAGTTTGCTTAATGGCATCAGTTTATTAGTAAACAATATGAATAAACAGGTTGATCTTGCTTATGCATCAAATAACAATAATTTAGTAACTAATTGTTTAGATGAGTTGAAATATTATGATGTAACAAAATATCAACAAGAATACTTGCATTGGAAAAAACTGCTTACAACAGCTAAAGAAAATCTTGATAATGGTTTGATTTCTCCCGATATGATGGAAAAAAACAATGCATATAAACAAATGGTATATACTGAAGGAGAATATATTATCGGGGTAGATATTTTACCAGGTGAATACGTAGTTGTAAAAAATGATGGTATCGAAAAAGGCCGTGTTTTTCTTGAACATCAAGAAGATGTTTCTAGTAATACTATTATTAATGCTAGTGGTGATGATTTTATAGGTAAAAAAATAGTTTTAAATGGGACGACAATGTACCATATTGATAATTCAGAACAAATTAAATCAAAAATCACAAATACTTTTAAGGTTGGAAAACATATTGAAGCTGGTGAATATGAAGTTACTTATGATTATTATGTTAATGTATATGTTTTAGATGAAATAAATGGTGTGATTGATGTATCAACGGCAGAAAAATATGAAGTTGGACCTGAATCTAAAACAATTACTATTAAAGATGGTCAATATATAGTATGGAATTATAATAGTCTTCGAATAAGTAAAAAGTAGGTGAAAAAATGATTGAAAAGAATATTGTTGCTAAAATTCATGAAGACGATCCTAATTTTAATAAAACGGAATTTAAACAGTGGTGTAATCAGGTATTAGAAAAACTGCAGGAAGCCTGGTCAAAAAAAGACTTAGAAACTTTAAAATATTATGAAACAACAACGCTTTATAAACTTCATGAAAAACAATTAAATACAATGAAAGAAAACAAAGTTGTAAATGTTGTTAAAGAAATGGAAATTATTGAAACAAAAATCATTGATTTTGAACGATTGAGTGATTGTGAAGCAATAACAGTTCAAATGTTTGTAAATTTAATTGATTATTACCAGGAAGAAGGTAATGGCATTGTTTTATCAGGCAAGATCGATCAAAAAGTAAATGCTAATTATCGAATGAAGATCATGCGAGATAAATATTTTTTAACAGAATGGTTAATAAATCATAATTCTGTTTGTCCTTTTTGCGGGGCGCCGATCAAAAATATTTTACAAACAAGATGTGAATATTGTGATGGTGTTTTAAAAACGATGGATAGCTGTTATAAAATTTATTCATTACAGATATAATTTTAGATAAAAACTAAAGCCGTTAATACTCGATTTGTGATCGTTTACATATAATTTACGTGGTCTTAACGACTTTTTTTGATTTATCAATAAATTTAATTTTTTTTGCAATAAGTATTGTATACAATATGACTTTTATGTTAAAATGACAAAAATCAATAAGTGGGGGAAGTACTTATTGAATAAAGAAAGGGTGGTTACATGGGTTACAAATTTAAAATTACACGCGGGAACGCAATCTTAAATTTTTCTGAAGAATATTGTCAATCTCGTTGTCAATTAATTGAAAGTGAATCATTTGCACGAGTGTTAAAAGGGTTTATACATGTATGTAAAAGAAAAGAAAATACTACTTATACGTATTTAAGAGAAGTAAAATCAGAAAGTGTTGATATTGTTGCTGATTTAAGAACGATTTTTAAATTATTACTAGTTATGTCAGTAGAAGAAGTATTACAATCTTATCCACAGTTTGCTGGTTATTTTAGAAATCGTGATGAATTTGTTAAAGTCATTGAAGAAGTATATCTTTTTTGGAGAAAGCTACAGCGTTATAGTGTCGTTTATAATGAAAGTACAAGTCGTGGGTATCAAAATGTTCAATTTGCAGATGCTCAGGCTAAGTTTGAAGAATTAGTTCTTCAAGTGTATCGTACGATTGAAGAAACGGCTTTAGGATATCGTCATCAAGTATATCGTCAAATTACTGCTGGTGTTAATGCTGGTTTAAGAGTAACAAATATGCGTTCTTTTTTACCATATGAGTATCGTAATTTAGATGATATTCCATTTATTGAAACAGTTATTATACATCCACCATTTATTACTTATTCAAAACGTAATAAACGTGATGGGGTTTTCCCAGAAATGAAGCATAATCCAATCGAGGATTTAAAATTTGATCCTGAACAATGGTTCTGTTATCCTGCTAAAGTTGGAGATTTATTAGCATTTGTATATTTCAATGTTGCTTTCATGGCTCAAGGGGTTGCTTTATGTAACTTGTTTGAACTTGCAAGCGAAGAAGAATATCGTAATCGTAAACCAGATATTATCTATGTATATGGATATGAAGATGGTAAAATGAATCAAAGCTTCTATCAAGATGATGAAAATGATATGATGGTAGCATTATTATCAGCAAGTGATGAATTTGATTATTTTGGATATATGAAGAAAATGATGTTAACTTTACACAATGTTCGTAAAATCAATCAACATCAGTTACCTATCCACGGAGCAATGGTTAAAATGACTTTGCATAGTGGTGAGGTTAAAAATATTGTTGTCATGGGTGATAGTGGTGCTGGTAAATCTGAAACAATTGAACAAATCAAAGTATTTGGTGCAGCATATATTCGTGATTTAGTTACTGTCTATGATGATATGGGGGTATTGTCATTAGATAAAGATGGTAAAGTACAGTCTTCTGGTACAGAAATTGGAGCTTTTGTCAGACTTGATGATTTAGATGCGGGATATAGTTTTAAAGAGTTAGACCGTTCAGTATTTATGAATCCAGATAAAATCAATGCGCGAATCGTAATACCAATTACAGATTATAAAGATGTAGTTGCTAAACATGATGTTGACTTCTTCTTATATGCTAATAATTATGAAGAAGGTGGCGAATCATTAAGTTTCTTTGATAATGTTGATGATGCTTTAACCGTATTTAGAGCTGGTAATCGTATGGCTAAAGGAACAACTACTGAATATGGATTAGTTGGAAGTTATTTTGCAAATCCATTTGGTCCAGTACAACGTCAGGAACAAACAGAGCCTATTTTAGTGGATTATTTTAATCATATGTTTGATCAAGGAATTAAAGTAGGACAGTTAAGAACTCGTTTAGGTATTAAAGGAAATGAGCATAAAGGTCCTCAAGAAGCAGCTATTGCAATTCTTAAATATATTACTGGTGAAAAAGAATTGAAACAGTTAGAAGATGAATAGAACTCTGATGAGTTCTATTTTTTTTTACTTTGAATATGGTTTGATGAGGGGATAAAAGTGTCCAAATACAAGTTAATGTTGATTGTTTTAATTTTAATTATTTCATTAATAACTTTATCCATTCATCAAACAAATCAAATTATTTTATATAATTATCATCCGACAATAGAAATATCTGATAAATTTGATCCTAAAGCTAATATTAAAAGAGTCATTGGCGGTTCAATCGATGATGTAAGTGTAGATACAAGCAAGATTAATTTCAATAAAACTGGTAAATATCCAATCACATACACTTATAATAATATTAAAACAACAATCACGATTGAATTAAAAGATACGATCATACCCGATTTAGAAGTTCAAGAACTAACAATTGATTTAGGAATGAAAATAACAGCTGATGACTTGATCAAAACCCGTTTTGATTCTAAGCGAACAACAGTTAAATTCAAAGAAGATTATCAGTTTGATCAAATTGGTGATCATGAAGTTGAAATCATTATTTGTCGCGGAAATAATCGTATTTCAAAAAAAACAATTGTTCATGTGTTAGCTAAAGATACAACCCCACCACAAATTTTAGGGATCCGTAATCTGACGGTTTTAAAAGATAGTGATATTGATTTATTATCGAGTGTTAGTGTTAAAGACAATCAAGATGATAGTCCAATTTTAACGATTGATAGTTCAAATCTTGATATTTCAAAAGTAGGTGATTATCAGATAACTTATCATGCCAAAGATCGATCATTAAATACTACTGTAGAAACATGTATTGTTAGTGTCGTTGAAAATAAAACAATTGGTACTTTTGAACAAAGTGATCAAAAAATTGTTTACTTGACTTTTGATGATGGACCATCAGAGAATACTCAAAAAGTTTTAGATATTCTTGATGTTTATGATGTTAAAGCTACTTTTTTTGTTACCGGAACCAATGAAGAGTATTATTATTTAATTAAAAAAGCATATGATGCTGGTCATACTATCGGCTTGCACAGTTACATTCATGAATATGACCAGATTTATAATTCTTCGTCAGCCTATTTTGCTGATTTAAAAAAAATCGAAGATCTTGTTTATAGTCAAATAGGTTCAATTCCTAAGTATATTCGTTTTCCTGGAGGCAGCAGTAATAATGTGTCAAAAAAATATTGTTATAAAATTATGACTAAATTAACCAAGGAAATAATTAACCGCGGTTATCAGTATTACGATTGGAATGAAGATAGTGAAGATGGTTCGGGGCAATTATCAGTTAATCAGTTAATTAAAAATGCAACTGCTTCTAATGATAATAATATTATATTATTATTTCATGATGCTAATGGTAAGGAAAACTCTTTAAAAGCACTAGGACCAGTAATTCAGTATTATCAAAAAAAAGGCTATGTTTTTAAAGGTATCGATGATAGCTCTTATGTAGTTCATCATAGTGTAAATAATTAGAATTCTAATAAGAATTCTTTTTATTTTTATACATATAATGTATTGGTGATTAGATGAAAGAAAAATTAATCAAGTATGGATATTATTTGATGCTCTTAATTATTGCGGTTATTGTTACATATGTATTGATCAACTGGCTAATTCCGCTTTTTTTTAGCTGTTTGATCGTTTTGATTTTACAGCCGTTATTGAATAAGGAAATTGAAGTCCTGAAAATAAAAAATGTTTTTTTTGCTAAAAGCATAATTGTGTTTAATTATTTATTATTTATTGCTGTAATTATCGCCATAATCATTTTTTGCTGTATCCAAATTTATACAGTTTTAGAATTACTACCGGATTATTTATTTAATCTATATAATTTACTTAGTCAAAATAACTATATCATTGATACCGCTAGATTTCTCGATATTATTTATAATGGTTCAATGAGTATCGTTGAAAGTATTTCTAGTGGATTTATTACGGGTCTAGTTACCGTTATTATGAAAATTCCTAGTATTTTGTTTGATTTGATTTTTATGATCATTACTTCGCTATTCATTTTATTAGATTATCAAAGAATAGATAATTTGGTTATTCAAAGATATCCCATGGTTTCTTTAGTTATTAATATGATCAAAGATGTTTTAAGTAATCTGTTTAAAGCATATTTTATAATCATGATCATTACTTTTGTTGAATTATGGGCTGGTTTTATGATTATAAAATTAGATAACTGTATAATGCTGGCATGTATTATTGCTATTTTTGATTTTATGCCGGTTTTAGGAATTGATATGATCATGATTCCCTGGATTGTTATCAATGCTTTAACAAATCGCATGTCAATGGCTTTAGGCTTATTAGTTATATATATGGTAATCGTTATTACTAAAAATATTTTAGAACCTAAATTAATTGCTAAAAATTTAGGAGTTAGTCCATTAGTATCATTGATTGGAATGTATTTAGGAATGAAAATCTTGGGAATAACAGGATTAATAATTGTTCCGACAATATTAATGATTATTATCCAGATCATTAAAGTAAAATATGAACTGAAGGAGTGAAAATATGCATCAAAGAAAACAAGAAATACAATTACATTTAAAAGACAAAGGAATGTTTGAAGGCTGGTATTTTAGAGTTAGTGATCGGAAAGTTTCTTTAGCGGTTATTGTGGGAGTCAGTGAGACAATGGCTTTTATTCAAACGATCGATACGTATACTAATGTTAGTCAAATGCTTGAATTTGATTTGAATGAGTTTGAATATGGAAATGCTCCATTTTTTATCAGAATAAAAAATAATTATTTTTCTAAAGAAAAAATTATTTTAAATCTGGATCAGGGTACAATCATAATAAGAGGAGTATTAGAAAATGATGCTTTTACACCATTAAAAGCCTCATTATATGCACCTACTATTATGGGTCCCTTTCATTATTTAGCGAAGATGGAATGTAATCACGGGATCATTAGTTTATCACATCAAATAAAAGGTCGTTTGATCATTAACCAGCAAAAAATAAATATAAATGGAATTGGTTATATGGAAAAAGATTGGGGATATTCATTTCCTAAAGATTACTTATGGTTACAATCAAATGATTGCAACCAATGTAAAGCCTCATTATTTTTAGCCATAGCTAATATTCCCATTAAAATTACTAGTTTTACTGGAATTATTATGGTTTTGATGATAGACGATAAACAATATCGAGTTGCTAGTTATTATGGCGCATATTTAAAAAGATGGTTGATTAAAAAAGGTCAATATTATTTAATCATTAAACAGTATCCTTACAGTTTTTATATTAAAATTATTCCTGGTAATAGTTATTTGTTGAAAGCGCCACAACTGGGAATGATGAACAGTGATGTAAAAGAGAGTTTAAATTCTAAAGTTACTGTGTTAATATATAAACATCATAAACGAATCGATAAATTAGACTTTATTGCTTGTGGAACAGAGTTATTTGGAGGATTTAATGATATTAAAGAGCGAGCGGTTGATTCTTAAAAGACCGGAAATAGAAGATGTTGATGAAATTTTAAAAATTCATAATAGTGAATATGTGCAGCGCTATAATGCGATGAAACTTTATCGTCGCGAAGATATGCTTAAAGATATTATTGATGATCGTAAAAATACTTATTATTTACAGCTACCTGATTCTAAACGCATAATTGGGGCTGTTTTTGTAGGTCAAGATCAATTACGATATCAAGTAAAGGCTGTTTGTCTTTCATATTATTTAGATAAAAATTATCAGGGTCAGGGCTATATGTATGAGGCTTTAAAACTTATAATCAAAGAATTATTTGAGCAGGGAATTGAAGTTATTAGTGGTAGAGTCTTTGTTGATAATACGGCTTCAAAAAAACTATTAATAAAGTTAGGATTTGTTTTGGAAGGACATTTAAGAAGAGCCGTTAAAGGATTTCAAGGGATCATTTATGATGATTTACTTTTTTCTTTACTTAAGGATGATAACAGCTGATTTGACAGTAATAGAGTTAATTGATATAATGTCATCATTGCGTTGATTATTCAGCGCTTTTATTATGAGGAGGTAAAAAGAATGCTAAAATTATGGATCGTTGGTTCAAATAGCCAGGTAGGGACAGCTTTAAATGAATTGATTGAACCGCTGGATATTGAGGTATTTAATACTGATAAAGAAGAAATAGATATTGCCAATACTAATGATATTATCCGCTTTGGAGAAATAAATCGTCCTGATGTAATTATTAATTGCGCTGCAATCACGAATCTTGATGAGTGTGCCAGTGATAAAGATCAGGCTTTTAGAGTAAATGCTTTAGGACCTCGTAATTTGTGTATTGTTGCACGAAAAATTGGGGCTAAAGTAGTTCAGTTATCTACTGATGATGTTTTTGATGGGACAAATGATCGGCCCTATAATGAATTTGATCGTACTAATCCCCAAACTATTTATGGTCGTTCTAAAAAAGCCGGTGAAGACTATGTAAAAGAATTTACTCATAAACATTTTATTATTCGTAGTAACTGGGTATATGGTAAAAAAGGAAAGAATTTCGTTAATGATCTTTTAAATTATGATCAGGCAGTTTTAAATGTTGCTGGTGATCAGCTAGGATCACCTACTAGTGCTAAAGATTTAGCACGAGCTATTTTATATTTAATTAAAACAAATGAATATGGTACTTATCATATTACTTGTAAAGGTGTTTGCAGTCGCTATGAATTTGCTCAATATCTTAAAGAAAGAGCTGATAAGAAAATTGAATTAAAAAAAGTCGAAGCTAAAGATGTTGATAAAGGTACTGTTAGACCAGCATATGCAGTTTTAGATAATTTTATCTTGCGCTTAGTAAATGAATTTGAAATGCCAGATTGGAAAACATCATTAGATGAATATTTAAAAGATATAAAGGAGGGCTAGGATGGCATTAGAAAAAAGAAAGAAAAAGATGGGTTTAACGACCAAGATCTTTATTGCTTTATTATTAGGAGCAATTTTAGGGATTGTTTTATATGCTTTACCAGCTAGTTTTGTTCGTGATGATATTGTGATCGATGGGATTTTGTATGTAGTTGGCCAGGGATTTATAAAGTTGATGAAAATGCTTGTTGTACCATTAGTATTTTGCTCATTAGTTTGTGGCAGTATGGCAATTGGCGATACAAAAAAATTAGGATCGGTAGGCGTTAGAACGATCATTTTCTATCTTCTAACTACAGCACTAGCAATAACCGTAGCTTTATTAGTAGGAAACTTGATCAATCCGGGAATGGGACTAGATATGTCAACGATTCAAGCAAATGTAACGAGTGTTGATAGTGTGGAATCAACATCATTAGTTGAAACGATTTTAAATATTATTCCTGATAATCCGATTGGTTCATTAGCTAATGGTAATATGTTACAAATCATTGTATTTGCTTTATTAGTAGGAGTGATCTTAGCTAAATTAGGTGAAAAGACAGAAATAGTAGGCAATTTTTTCAGTCAATTTAATGATATTATGATGGAAATGACAATGATGGTAATGGCTGTTGCGCCAATTGGGGTATTTTGCCTGATTGCAAGGACTTTTGCTGGAATCGGATTTAGCGCTTTTTTACCATTAGGAAAATATATGATTGGGGTCTTGTTGGCTCTGGCAGTGCAGTGTTTCTTTGTTTATTTAGGTTTATTAAAACTATTTACAGGTTTAAATCCAATAAAATTTATCAAAAACTTTTTTCCGGTTATGGCATTTGCTTTTTCAACGGCAACTTCAAATGCTACGATTCCATTATCAATTGATACTTTAGCTAAAAAAATGGGAGTTTCAAAAAGAATTTCATCTTTTACGATTCCTTTAGGAGCAACGATCAATATGGATGGAACTGCTATCATGCAAGGTGTCGCTGTTGTTTTTGCGGCTCAGGCTTTTGGAATTAATCTCGACTTTACAGATTATATTACCGTAATTGGAACGGCAACTCTAGCATCAATTGGAACAGCGGGCATCCCTAGTGTTGGCTTAGTAACATTAACGATGGTTTTCAATTCAGTAGGACTTCCAGTTGAGGCGATTGGAATGATCATGGGAATTGATCGAATCTTAGATATGACAAGAACTGCTGTAAATATTACTGGTGATGCTGTTTGTACAACGATAGTTGCCCACCAAAATAAAGCTTTAGATAAAAATGTATTTATTAATAGTATTAAATAGTTTTTACATACATTTATTAAAACATCTTATGACAAGATGTTTTTTTTAAATAAATATAGTTTAAAACTATGTTCAACTAATTATTATAAGTATTTTTCAATATTAAAATAATCTAGTATTCTTATATCTAAAGAAGGCGGCTGCGTCTTTAAAAAAGAAATTATGGGGGTAAAAGATGAAAACAGCAGTAATTGGATATCCACGAATTGGATTGAAACGTGAATTAAAATTTGCAATTGAAAAATATTTAAAAGGACAAATAGAACAGAGTGAGTTAATTACTAAAGCCAAAGCATTAAGAAAAATAAATTGGCTTGATCAAGATAATCAAAAAATAGATTTTATTTCATCAAACGATTTTTCATTTTATGATAATGTTTTAGATACAGCATATTTATTAAATATCATTCCTAAACGTTATCAAAGTTTGGATCTTGATCCTCTTGATAAATACTTTGCTATGGCTCGAGGATATCAAGGTGAAGCAGGTGATGTAAAAGCTTTAGCGATGAAAAAATGGTTTAATACAAACTATCATTATTTAGTACCGGAAGTTGAAGATGATGTTCAAATTGAATTAAATGGAACTAAAATATTTGATGAATATCAAGAAGCTAAAGATTTGAATATAAATACTAAACCAGTAATTATTGGACCGTATACATTAATTAAATTATTACGTTTTACAGGAACTTTAACTATTCAGGATATTGTAGATGATGTTATTAGAGTGTATGTAGAAATAATCACTAAATTTAATGATTTAAATGCACAATGGTTTGAATTTGATGAGCCAGCTTTAGTACTTGATATGAGTGAAGCGGATATTGGATTATTTAAAAATATATATACTAAGATCTTGAAGGAAAAAGGAACGATAAAGGTTTTATTACAAACTTATTTTGGAGATATACGAGATTGTTATAATGATATTATGACATTAGATTTTGATGGTATTGGTCTTGATTTTATTGAGGGTAAAGAAACTTTGAATTTAATCAAAAAATATGGTTTTGATCAAAATAAGATATTATTTGCAGGTATTGTCAATGGTAAAAATATTTGGAAGAATGATTATCAAAAGACGATTATTTTGCTAGAAGAAATTAACGAAAATGTCAATGATATTGTCATTAGTACATCTTGTTCATTATTACATGTGCCATATAGTTTGGAAAACGAAGAAAAATTAGATGATAAGTATAAAAGACATCTTGCTTTCGCAAAAGAAAAATTAGTTGAATTATTCCAGTTAAAAATAATTTCTGAATTAGGAACAAAGCATAGTTATTATGTTGATAACGTGAATATTTTTAATGAAGCTGCTAACCGTAGTAATGCAAGTGTTCAAGCTCGTTTAGCTTCATTGAAAGAAAGTGACTTTATTCGTCAGCCATTGTTTGATCAGCGTCGTGAAATTCAAAAAGAAAAGTTAAATCTGCCTCTTTTACCAACAACGACGATCGGTTCTTTTCCACAAACAAGTGAAGTTCGTGCTAATCGGCGGGCGTATCGTAAAGGGGAAATAGATGAAACTGCATATCGCAATTTCAATCATACAATGATTCAAAAATGGATCAAATATCAAGAAGAAATTGGTTTAGATGTACTTGTTCATGGAGAATTTGAAAGAAATGATATGGTTGAATATTTTGGTGAAAATCTTGATGGTTATTTATTTACTGAAAATGGCTGGGTTCAATCATATGGGACTCGTTGTGTCAAACCACCTGTGATCTGGGGCGATATTTCTAGAAATCATCCTTTAACAGTCGATTATGCTGTCTATAGCCAAAGTTTGACAGATAAACCAGTAAAAGGAATGTTGACAGGGCCTGTTACAATGTTGAACTGGTCATTTCCAAGAGTTGATATTTCTTTAAAAGAATCAGCTTTACAATTAGCTTTAGCAATCAAAGATGAAGTTTTAGATTTAGAAGCTAAGGGAATTAAGATCATCCAAATCGATGAAGCAGCTTTAAGAGAAAAATTACCGTTACGTAAAAGTGACTGGCAAAGTGAATATTTAGATTGGGCAATTCCAGCTTATCGTTTAGTTAGCAGTAGTGTTCAGGCTGATACACAGATTCATAGTCATATGTGCTATAGTGAATTTGATGATATTATTCAAGCAATTGAAGATATGGACAGTGATGTTATTTCATTTGAGGCCTCTCGTTCTAATCTAACATTATTAGATACTTTAAATAAAGTTAAGTTCAAGAGTGAGGTAGGCCCAGGGGTATATGACATCCATTCACCAAGAATTCCTGGTGTTGAAGAATTTGAATCAGCATTAGAGGCAATGGTTGAAAAAATACCAGTAGATAAATTATGGGTCAATCCGGATTGCGGATTAAAGACACGCGGGGTTTTAGAGACTCAAAGCAGTCTTGAAAATATGGTAACAGCGACTAAAAATATTCGTCTTAAACTTCAACAAATCAAAAAATAATGTTAAAATAGCTAAAAAGGAAGTGAAAAAATGACATTACAACAACTACGGTATATTATTACTACAGCTCAAAAAGGAACGATAAGCGAAGCGGCGAAGGAATTATTTATTTCGCAGCCAAGTTTATCTAATGCAATCAAAGAATTAGAAAAAGAGCTAGGAATCGTCATTTTCTCACGAACTAATAAAGGTATTGTAATCAGTGATGAAGGACTTGAATTTTTGGGTTATGCACGCCAAGTTGTGGAACAGGCGGATTTGTTGGAAAATAGATATTTACAAGATAAAGTGACAAAAAAGCGTTTTAGTATTTCGACACAGCATTATTCTTTTGCTGTTAATGCATTTGTTGATCTAGTAAAAAAATATCGTGATAATGATTATGAATTTATGATTAGAGAAACGCGAACTCATGAAATTATCGAAGATGTTAAAACGTTAAAAAGTGAGATTGGAATCTTATATTTAAACGAGTTTAATAAAAAAGTAATAAATAAATTATTAAAAGAAAATGATTTGGTTTTTAATAAACTGTTTGATGCTAGACCACATATTTTTGTAAGTGATACTAATCCTTTAGCTGGTAAAAAGATTGTGACACTTGAAGATATTGAACCATATCCTTATTTATCATTTGAGCAGGGACAATATAATTCATTTTATTACTCTGAAGAAATTTTAAGTACGATGATTCATCAAAAGATGATCAAAGTAAGTGATCGAGCAACATTATTTAATTTATTGATCGGTTTGGATGGTTATACTATATGTACAGGTGTTATTAGCGAGGAGTTAAATGGTAAAAATATCATTGCCATTCCCCTTGATGTCGATGAAGTGATCAGTATTGGTTATATTGTTCATAAAGATACTATTCGCAGTAATTTAGGTCAGATTTTTATTGAAGCACTAAAGCAAAATACCCAGGAATTGATGTAAGATGTGTTTATGCACATCTTTTAATATGTCAATATCGTTCAAGTAAGTTTTTTTTATTTATGTTATATTGATGATGGTGATGATGATGGAAGAAAAAAGAATTATTGTTTATGATGAACAGTTGAAGATCGAAGCTTACCAGTTTATAGGAGTTATGCAAAAATTTCCTAATCATTTTCATGACTATTATGTAATCGGTTTTGTTGAAAAGGGGAAACGGATTTTATCTTGCAACAATAACGAGTATGTTTTAAAAGAAGGCGATATATTATTATTAAATCCTTTAGATAGTCATAGTTGTGATAGTGAAGATGGAAAAGCTTTGGATTATCGTTGTTTAAATATTAGTAAAGCTGTAATGAAAAAAATAGCTAAAGAAATCTTTACGATAGCTTATTTGCCGGAATTTAAAGCGCCTGTTATTTTTTCAAGTGATTTAAGAGATAATTTAAGATTATTGCATGAAATGATCATGAAAAAAGAAACGGAATTTTTTAAAGAAGAACTATTCTATCTATTATTAGAACAATTAATCAAAGAATATGCTGTTTTAAAAACAGATAGAAGAGTTGAATTCAAAGAACCAATCAAAAAGGTAAAACAATTTTTAGACGATAACTATGAAAAACAGATTTCATTACATGAATTAAGTCAGATTTCGGGAATGAATAAGTATACTTTGATTCGTAATTTTACTCATGAAATGCAAATAACACCATATCAATATCTAGAAACGATTAGAATAAACCAAGCTAAAAAACTTTTAGAAGCTGGAATTGATTTAACAGAAACAGCGATTCTTGCAGGTTTTAGTGATCAAAGTCATTTTATACGTTTTTTTAAAAAATTAATTGGGTTGACACCAAAACAATATCAAAATATTTTTAATGGTGATAATGATGAATAAGAATTTAAAAGGGCATTTAGCGGCTTTGATAACTATTTTTATTTGGGGAACGACTTTTATTTCGACAAAGTTATTATTGGTTGATTTTAAACCAATAGAGATTCTTTTTTTCAGATTTTTGCTGGGACTGCTGCTTCTTATTATTATCTATCCTAAAAAGATATCAGGTACAACTAAGAAGCAGGAAATTACTTTTGCTTTAGCAGGATTGACGGGAATTACATTATATTATTTATTGGAAAATATTGCTTTGACGTATTCTTTAGCAGCTAATGTTGGGGTAATTATTTCTATAGCACCTTTTTTTACAGCTGTTTTATCATATCTTGTTTTAAAAGAGGAAAGATTAAAGCGGAATTTTTTTATCGGTTTTGTTTTAGCGATGATTGGTATTTCATTGATTAGTTTTAATACTAGTTCTAATTTTAAATTGAATCCATTAGGCGATCTATTAGCTTTATTGGCAGCATTGATTTGGGCAGTTTATTCGATCTTAACTAAAAAAATCAGTGAATATGGTTTTAATACGATCCAAGTAACGAGGCGAATGTTTATGTATGGAATTATTTTTATGCTGTTTACATTAATTCCCCTTGATTTTAAATTGAATTTGAAAAGATTTGCTAATCCTGTCTATTTAGGAAATATCGTCTTTTTAGGAGTTGGGGCTTCAGCAGGATGCTTTGTAACCTGGAATTTTGCGATTAAGATACTTGGGACAATAAAGACAAGTATTTATATTTATATCGTACCTGTAGTTACTGTAATAACGTCATTTCTTGTTTTAAATGAGCGCATAACGATACTGTCTTTGGTAGGTACATTGTTAACTTTAATGGGCTTATTTTTATCGCAAGGGAGTAAAAAATGATAGAAAAAAAGTGTGTGATGATCGTTGATGAAAGTTTACCGCTTGGTTTAATTGCTAATACGACAGCTGTTTTAGCTACAGCATTAGCTAAACTGGACATAAAGATCATCGGTGAAGATGTATTTGATTTAGAAAATAATAGGCATTGTGGTATTGTCATGCTTCCAATTGTAATTTTGAAAGAGAATCAAGGATTGATTAGAAATATATTAGAAAAAGCGAATGATTATAATGATGAGATTGCAGTTATTGATTTTAGTGATTTGGCTCAAAGCTGTAAAAATTATCCTGAATATATTTCTAAGATGAAAGTGACAAGTGAAGTTAGATTAAATTATTCTGGTATTTGTTTATATGGTAGTAAAAAAAGAATTAATAAGTTAACGGGCGATTTACCTTTGCTGAAATAGAAAAAAGCTAATTTTATTTTAAAAATGAGCTATTCTATAAGATATAAAAGGAGGATTAGGATGGAAAATTATGAATTAGATGTACATACCCATACTTTAGCTAGCGGGCATGCTTATTCAACTATTAGCGAAATGGTAAATGAGGCTAAAAATAAAGGGTTAAAATTACTTGGAATCGTTGAACATGATCAAGGTATTCCCGGGACCTGCGATCCCATATATTTTAAAAATCTTGGGGTTGTTCCTAGAAAGATCAATGGTGTAAATTTATTGTTAGGAATCGAAATTAATATTCTTGATTATGATGGTAAGTTAAGTATTGATGATGATTTATATAAATATGTTGATTATTGTATGGCCGGAATTCATTTACAGTGCTATCAAGCTGGAACAATCGAGCAAAATACAAGAGCAGTAATTGAAACGATCAAAAATCCGCATATTAGTGTAATCGTACATCCTGATGATGGAAATTGTCCTCTTGATTATCAGAGAGTTGTTTTAGCAGCCAAAAAGTATCATACTTTATTAGAAGTTAATAATAATGCGTTACGGAGTTCATCAAGGTTAAATTCACGTAATAATGTAATTGAGATGCTTAAGTTATGTAAAAAATATCAAGTTAAGGTTATTTTAGGCAGCGATGCGCATATTCATTTTGATATTATTAATTACGATCAAATTGAAAGTATTTTACAGGAAATTGATTTTCCTAAAGAATTAATTGTTAATTATGATATAAATAGTTTTTTAGAATATCTTGAGGATAATAAAAACAAGTGAGAATTTAAATTCTCACTTGTTTAATTATATTAAACTGCTTGATTCACATCAATCAATTCTTTTATCTTTAAGACCCAGCCTTAGTGGGCCACCAATATAATTGGGGGTCTACGTTTCATATTTAGTCGATAATCCTTTTTTTCATTGATTTTAAGAATTAATGGAGTGATCTTAATATGAATTAAATTAATAAAATTCTTTTTTGGATAAATATATTTATCTTCGATTGTATTGCTTTCATTCATTAATAAGCGATATGTACTTAATAATGCTTCACTTAAAACTAATAATGTATACAACATTAATACTGTAATTATATACATTTCATTCATATTATCAACTCCTTTCTCCTAATCCTTTCCTCACTATTATAATAGCACATTTCTCATAAAAATGAAAGCGTTTTCAATAAAAAATATCTGATTTTATCAATAAATTTTAAAACAACTTTTAATTGGTGTAGCAATCATTACCATGACTTTGCTGCTTGTAAAAAATAAATTATTTATCAAGCTATAAGTTGACACTTTGGTTTTATTGCAGTAGATATAAATATATTGTAAAATTAGAATTTACAGGAAATATCAAGATGATTAAGATTAGATATGTACAAGGAAATGATAAAAATTTTTGGTATAGCTTGGATAAGCATTTATCGGTAGAAGAATTTGCAAAAAAGGTGGCAAACCAGCAAGACTATGTTTTACTTGTAGATGGAATAGGATTATTAAAAGATGATTTTTTGGGCCAATCCACTATTTTGCACAATGCTCTATATAGATGAAAAATATCAGAATTTGGGATATGGTAAAATATTGAAAAAATGATATGAAATGGTATTAACAGCTACGTCAGTTAATGAAAATGCATAGTATTTTTATAGAAAGTTAGGATACGAAGAATGTGGCGGTTTTGTAATTGATATTAGAGGATATGAACAGCCGATGGAAATCTTTATGATAAAAGAAATTTGATAATTATAATTTACGAAAGAGGAATAAAATTTATGAAAGTCAAATTTTATGATGATATTGAAGATTCTTTGTTAAAATTTGCAGTCATTATTTCACGCTCAAGAGGGAAATGGGTGTTTTGTCAACATAAGGAAAGAAAAACACTTGAAATTCCAGGTGGACATAGAAATGATGGTGAGGCGATTGAAGATACAGCAAAAAGAGAACTAAAAGAAGAAACCGGAGCTATTGATTTTGAAATAATGCCTATTTGTGTATATTCTGTTACAGGAAAAAACAGAGTGAATGAAACGGGCGAGGAAACATATGGGATGCTTTATTATGCAGATATCAAAACATTTGCAGATGATTTACAGAGTGAAATGGAAAAAATAATTTTCACTGAAGTATTACCTGTTGATTGGACATATCCATTAATACAGCCGTTGTTGATTGATGAATATAAACGTAGAGTAAATCATAATAAAAATATAAAGAAATAAATGAATATTAGAATCATTTTTTAATTGTTAGAAAGGATAAAATTAATTGAAACAGATCTGTAAGCTGAAAATATTCTTTTATGAAGATAAATTAATTATTGATTAGGATCATACTGTTGCATATCCAATAAGTTTATTCGTTGTGTAAAATATAATGTTTTGTAATGATCTTAAATCATATAAAAATGTACTAAAATAAAAACATTAGATAAAATAACAACAAAATATTGACACTAATAAAAAATAGTTATATGATTTTTATAAAGAAACCGATGAAGTGGAGATAAAAATAGATCGTGCACTTACAGAGAGCTTGGATGGTGGAAACAAGCAGAACGCAGCCTATTAAATGGACCACGGAGGGCAAAGTGAAAAGCATTAGCTTAGTATTCTTTGACGTGAGACTTACGTAAGTAGTCATAGATGTGATAGCATCTACTAAGGGCACGAGTGTATCGTGAAACAAGGTGGCACCGCGGAATATTATATTATCCGTCCTTGACAGAATTATTTTCTGTCGGGACGGTTTTTTATTTAAAAAGAAGGAGGAAAAAGCGATGTATTATCCAACATTAGATCAGGTAAAAGAAATAATAAAAAATAACGAATATGATTTAGTTCCTATTAGTAAAGAAATTTATGGTGATAGTATTACACCGATTGAAGTTATGCGAATTTTAAAAAATTATAGTAAGCACTGCTATATGTTAGAGAGTGTGGATGATACAAAACGCTGGGGTCGCTATACTTTTATGGGATATAAGCCAAAAAGTGAAATAACTTGTTTAAATAATGTTATGAATGTTGATGGTAAAGAGTTTAAAGTTGATCATCCCGGAATATATATAAAAGAATTATTAAAACGTTATCGAAGTCCTAAAATTGCTGGTTTACCAACTTTTACGGGTGGTTTAGTAGGTTACTTTGCTTATGATTATTTTAAATATAGTGAACCGGTATTGAATTTAAAAAGTGATGACAAAGAAGGATTTAATGATGTTGATTTAATGTTATTTGATCAAGTTATTTGTTTTGATAATTATAAACAGAAGATTATTTTGATTGCAAATGCCAAGGTCAAAGATCTTGATGAAAGTTATCAAAAAGCAACTGCTAAGCTCGATGAATTACATGAATTGATCATAAAAGGGTCAAAGGCAAGGGTTGAACCATTAAAATTAAAGGGTGAATTTAATCCTTTATTTAGTCAAGATGAGTATTGTGCGATGGTAAATAAAGCTAAGAAATATATTAAAGAAGGAGATATTTTTCAAATTGTTTTATCAAACCATTTAGAAGCTGAGGCATCTGGTAGTTTATTTGACACATATCGAGTTTTAAGAACCACAAACCCTTCACCTTATATGTTTTATTTTTCTAGTGATAATCAAGAAATTGCCGGAGCTTCACCAGAAACTTTAGTAAAGCTTGAAGATCAAACTCTATATACTTATCCTTTAGCAGGAACTCGACCAAGAGGTAAAGATGAACGTGAAGATAAACAGTTTGAGAAAAGTTTATTGACAGATCAAAAAGAGTTAGCTGAACATAATATGCTGGTTGATTTGGGAAGAAATGATATTGGTCGGATTGCAAAATTTGGCAGTGTCACAGTAGAAAAATATATGGAGATTTTAAGATTTTCACATGTTATGCACATTGGTTCTACTGTATCAGGAACAATTTTAGATAACTTAGTAGCTATTGATGCTATCGACGCTTTACTTCCAGCGGGTACTTTATCTGGAGCACCTAAAATTCGAGCTTGTCAAATTATTAATGAATTAGAAAATGATCGACGTGGTATTTATGGTGGCGCTGTTGGATATATTGATTTTACAGGAAATTTAGATACTTGTATTGCAATTCGTTTAGCATATAAAAAGAATAATAGAGTTCATGTTCGTAGTGGAGCGGGAATTGTATATGACAGTGTACCAGAAAATGAATATCAAGAATGTTTAAATAAGGCTAAAGCTGTTGTTAAGGCACTAGAAATGGCAGATGGAGGAATAGAACAATGATATTATTAATTGATAACTATGATAGTTTTGCTTATAACTTATATCAGTTAATTGGATCAATTGATGAAAGAATTAAAGTCATTCGTAATGATGAAATGTCAATTGATCAAATTGAAAAACTGAATCCTGATACGATTATTATTTCTCCAGGACCTGGAAAACCGAGTGAGGCAGGTAATATAGAAGAAGTAATTAAATATTTTTATAATAAAAAGCCAATCTTGGGCGTATGTTTAGGACATCAGGCTATCTGTGAAGCTTTTGGTAGTACAATTACCTATGCTAAAGAATTAATGCATGGTAAAAGTTCGATTATTGAGGTAACTGATGATGAGATTTTTGAAGGAGTTGAAAAAAATACTAAAGTAGCAAGATATCATTCTTTAGCAGTAAAAAAAGATACTTTAGCTGAAGAACTAAAAATTATTGCATTAAGTGATGACGGTGAAGTTATGGCAGTTAAGCATCAGGATTATCCGGTTTATGGATTACAGTTTCATCCGGAATCGATTTTAACTAGTCAAGGAAAATTAATGATCAAAAATTTTTTGGAGGTAAATGAAAATGATTAAAGAAGCGATTATTAAATTATCAAAAAAAATTGATTTAACTAAAGAAGAAGCATATGAATGTATGAATGAAATTATGAATGGTGAAGCCAGTGATATTCAAATGAGCAGTTATTTAACAGCTTTAAGTTTGAAAGGTGAAACGATCGATGAAATCACGGGAAGTGCTGCAGGAATGCGGGAGCACTGTATAAAATTATTAAATGATGAAGATGTTTTAGAAATCGTTGGAACTGGTGGTGATGGTTCTAATTCATTTAATATTTCAACGACATCATCGATCGTAATTGCAGCAAGTGGCGTGAAAGTAGCTAAGCATGGTAATCGGGCGGCTAGTTCTAAATGTGGAGCAGCTGATGTTTTAGAAAAATTAGGAGTAAAAATTGATGTATCTCCTGAAAAAAGTGCTACAATATTGGACAAGATTAATATCTGCTTCTTATTTGCTCAAAATTATCATATTGCAATGAAATATGTAGCTCCAGTAAGACGCGAATTAGGAATTAGGACGGTATTCAATATTTTAGGACCTTTAACTAATCCGGCCGGAGCTAGTAAACAGGTAATGGGAGTATATGATGAGACATTAGTCGAACCATTGGCTAAAGTTTTAAGTAATTTAGGTGTCAAAAGAGCCATGGTAGTATATGGACAAGATTGTTTAGATGAAATTTCTCTTTCTGCTCCAACTAGTGTTTGTGAAGTAAAAGATGGTAAATATACTCGTTATGTAATTACCCCAGAACAATTTGGGTTTAAACGTTGTGTAAAAGAAGATCTAGTTGGTGGAGATCCTGAATATAATGCTAAGATCACGCGTGAGATTTTAAATGGTAAAAAAGGGCCTCAACGTGATGCGGTATTATTGAATGCGGGAGCAGCGATTTATATTGCGGGTCGTAGTGAAACGATGCAAGAAGGAATTGAATTAGCAGCTAAATTGATTGATGAAGGGAAAGCTTTAGCTAAACTTGAACAGTTCATTGAAGAAACTAATAGATAAAGGGGTTATGAAAATGATTATTGATGATATTGTTGAAAGAACTAAAGAAAGAGTAGCTGAAAATAAAAAAAGAAATTCGATTGATAAACTAGCAAAATTGGCTTTTGATAAACCAATCAACAAAGATTATCCTTTTGAAAAAGCCTTACGTAAACCAGGAATGTCATATATTATGGAGGTAAAAAAGGCTTCACCTTCAAAAGGGGTGATTGCCCAAAATTTTGATTATAAAACAATTGCTAAAGAATATGAAGATATTGGAGCGGCAGCTATTTCTGTTTTGACAGAACCAGACTTTTTTAAAGGGGATGATGATTTCTTAGCAGAAATTGCAAAAATTGTTAAAATACCAGTGTTGAGAAAAGATTTTGTAGTAGATGAATATATGATCTATGAAGCTAAATTATTAGGTGCTGATG
Organism: Clostridium sp. Marseille-Q5894; assembly: GCF_946902305.1. Lineage (NCBI taxonomy): Bacteria > Bacillati > Bacillota > Clostridia > Eubacteriales > Clostridiaceae > Clostridium > Clostridium sp. Marseille-Q5894. The sequence goes on from NZ_CAMPPT010000001.1 coordinate 349,755, forward strand.
CGGTATTGTTGATATGTAGCGTTTTAGATGAAATAACTTTGATGCGTTGTTTAAATTTAGCTGAGCGTCTAGGGATGAGCGCTTTAGTCGAGGCACATAGTTCGATGCAGGTAAAAAAAGCTTTACGAGTAGGCGCAAAAATTATTGGGGTCAATAATCGTGATTTAAGAAATTTTGAAGTAGATATGAAAAATAGTATTGAATTACGTTCGATGGTACCTGATGATATTGTTTTTGTTTCTGAAAGCGGCATTAAAACATATGATGATATCAAAATTTTAGAGGAAAACAAAGTTGATGCGGTTTTAGTTGGTGAGATATTGATGCGTAGTCATGATAAACGAAAAACTTTTGAAATTTTACAGGGGTTAAGAAAACCAGATCATGAAAATTAAGATTTGTGGTTTGTTTAGAAGTGATGATATTGATTATGTAAATGAAGCCAAACCTGATTATGCTGGATTTGTTTTTGCTCAAAGTAAGCGACAAGTAAATTTTGATCAGGCCAAACAATTAAAAGCAAAGTTAGATAAACAAATAAAAGCAGTAGGCGTTTTTGTTGATAGTCCAATTGCAGATATTGTCGATTTAGTGAATCAAGAAGTAATTGAAGTAGTTCAGCTTCATGGTAGTGAGGATAACATTTATCTACAACAATTAAAGCAATTTATTGATGTTCCCATCATCAAAGCAATCAAAGTAGATCACGCTAGTGATTTAGATGATCTAAATTACGATGTTGATTATTATTTATTAGATAATAAAATTAGCGGCAGTGGTGAAAGTTTTGACTGGTCATTGATCAAACAATTGGACAAACCATTTTTTCTCGCTGGTGGAATTGACTTAACTAATTTAAATGATGCTTTGAAAATAAAATGTTTTAGTTTAGATGTCAGTAGTGGAGTTGAAACTAAGGGAATTAAAGATCGTAACAAAATTAATGAAATAGTAAGGAGAGTTAGAAATGGCGACAGGTAGATATGGAATACATGGGGGTCAATATATTCCAGAAACATTGATGAATGAGATCCATAATGTAGAAAAAGCATATGAGTTTTATAAAAATGATCCGGAATTCAATCAGGAATTAGATAAATTATTAAAAGAATATGCCGGCAGACCATCACTTTTATATTATGCAAAAAAAATGACAGAAGATTTAGGTGGAGCTAAAGTATATTTAAAACGTGAAGATTTAAATCATACTGGATCTCATAAAATTAATAATGTATTAGGTCAAGTGTTGATGGCTAAAAAAATGGGGAAAACGAGAGTGATTGCTGAAACTGGAGCAGGACAGCATGGGGTAGCAACAGCAACTGCAGCAGCTCTTTTAGGGCTTGAATGTGAAATCTTTATGGGGAAAGAAGACACTGATCGGCAAGCTTTAAATGTTTATCGAATGGAACTTTTAGGAGCTAAAGTTCATAGTGTGACTAGTGGAACGATGACTTTAAAAGATGCTGTTAATGAGACGATGCGTGAATGGACAAAACGAGTTGATGATACTTTATATGTTTTAGGTTCAGTTATGGGACCACATCCTTTTCCCATGATCGTTAGAGATTTTCAAAGTGTTATCTCTAAAGAAGCAAGAGCCCAGATTTTAGAATATGAAGGAAAATTACCAACGGCGGTCATGGCTTGTGTCGGTGGTGGCAGCAATGCAATGGGCATGTTCTATAATTTTATTAATGATTCTTCAGTTCAATTGATTGGTTGTGAAGCAGCTGGTAAGGGTGTTGATACAGCTTTAACAGCAGCAACGATCAATACTGGAACATTGGGTGTATTTCATGGGATGAAATCATATTTTTGTCAAGATGAATATGGTCAAATAGCACCTGTTTATTCGATTTCAGCTGGTTTGGATTATCCTGGAATTGGACCAGAACATGCGCATTTACATGATATTGGTCGAGCAAAATATGTACCCGTAACTGATGATGAAGCAGTAGCTGCTTTTGAATACTTAGCGAGAACAGAAGGAATCATTTGTGCAATCGAAAGTGCTCATGCTGTAGCTCATGCCCGTAAGATCGTTCCAACAATGAAAAAAGATGATATTGTTATTATTTGTTTATCAGGACGTGGCGATAAAGATGTCGCAGCTATTGCAAGATATCAGGGGGTGAATATTCATGAGTAGAATTAATGAAGCTTTTAAAGATAAAAAAGCCTTTATTGGCTTTTTAACAGCTGGCGATCCCTGTCTGGAAAAAACGATCGAATATATTTTAGAAATAGAAAAAGCAGGAGCCTCTTTAATTGAAATTGGTATTCCTTTTAGTGATCCAATTGCTGAAGGACCAGTTATCCAGGAAGCTAATATTCGAGCATTAACAAATAAGATGACAACTGATAAAGTATTTGAAATCGTTAAAGAAATCAGAAAAGTTTCCAATATACCATTATGTTTAATGACCTATTTAAACCCTGTATTTCATTATGGTTATGATAACTTCTTTAAAAAATGCCAGGAAGTGGGAATTGATGGGATAATTATTCCTGACTGTCCTTTTGAAGAAAGCAAAGAAGTTAGTGATATTTGTTATCAATATGATGTTGATTTAATTTCGATGATTGCACCAACATCTAAAGAAAGAACATTAGAGATTGCAAAACAGGCTAGAGGCTTTATTTATCTTGTTTCTTCAATGGGAGTAACAGGTATGCGTAGTAAGATCGTTACAGATATTGAAGGAATTGTAGAATTAATTAAATCAGTCACTGATACGCCTGTAGCGGTTGGGTTTGGAATTAATAATCAAGAACAGGTAAAACATTTTGCATCGATTGCTGATGGGGTAATCGTTGGTAGTGCGATAGTTAATATCATCAAGGAAAATGGTGCTGATGCTAATAAACCATTGTATGATTATGTAAAATCATTAACAGATGTTATGTAAAATATATGTAGATGACTAGATGTCGTTAGACTTCTAGTCTTTTTTTGATCTTTTATAACAATAAAAAATCAAGTGACAAATTTCATAGAGAATAATAGTTAAAATAAAGATATGTTATTATATGCATTTGAAAAGGGGCGTTATAATGAAGAAAATTATAAATTTATTTATTAGTTTAATGATCTTGACAGCGTGCAGGACCATAGATCCTACACCACCAGCAGCTATAAAACAGATAAAACAAACTAATATTTTTTTAGAAAAAATAAATGAAAATAAACAAATATTAGTACTATATTATGATCCTTATGATTTACTTGATGAAATAAATGCAATGATTCAAAAAAAGCTGCTTGTTGATTTATATGAAATAGGAGTCAATGATTCATTATCATTAGAAAAATATGATTTGATTTTAATTGGAAGTGTAATTCAAAATAATCAAATTTCGATAGAATTAAAAAACTTTTTAAGTGAATATGATTTTAACGGTAAAGATGTATCATTTTATTGGTTTGAGGGCGATGATTATGAAGAATATGAAAAAAACATTTGTGAATATGTAAAAAATGCCAATATATTATCCAGCTTTGTTTTAAATAATAACGAAGTTTCAAAGCCAGAATTAGTTGATCCTTTACTAGATGGCTGGTTAACTTCTGTTTATACTCCAGTCAATCAATGATTTTAATATTTGATACATAATCGATAAATGTGGTATTATGACAGTATAAAATAATTAATTTAGGGGGCATTATGAAAGAATATCATTTAATTGAACCAGTATATAATAAAGAATCACAAATATTGATTTTAGGATCATTTCCATCAGTAAAATCAAGAGAGGGTAATTTTTTTTATCATCATCCTCAAAATCGTTTTTGGAAAATTTTAGCTAATATCTATGATCATGAGCCATTAGAAACAATATCTCAAAAAAAACAATTTTTATTAGAAAATCATCTTGCCCTATGGGATGTAATTGCTAGTTGTGAAATAAATGGTTCTAGCGACAGTAGTATTAAAAATGTAACGGTTAATGATTTAGAAAAGATCATTAACCAAAGCACAATAACGCATATTTATACAAACGGTAATTTAGCAGATAAGTTATATCATCGATATTTTGATGATATAATTGATTTGCCGGTGATTAAACTACCATCATCTTCACCAGCTAATGCCAGTTATTCGTTAGAAAAATTAATTGATCATTGGCAGATCATTAGAAATGTTGAGCAGAAGATAAAATAATATTATAAATAGAAACAAATGATCTTAGATAATATATATTTAATAATAGTCAAAGCAAAATTAGTAGAGTTTAAAATGATTGGGGTAATAATATGGAAATTGATCTTACAAAGGGAAATATAACAAAATCATTACTATTATTTTCATTACCGATGATTTTGGGAAATCTACTGCAACAGTTATATAATGTGGCAGATACTTTTATCGTTGGTAAGTATATCGGGTCTGATGCTTTAGCAGCAGTAGGATCTTCATTTACAATAATGACGTTTTTGACTTCGATTATTTTAGGTTTATGTATGGGAAGTGGTATTTTATTTTCGATGTTATATGGAGCTAAACAGATAGATAAAATGAAAATATCTTTTTTTGTTTCTTTTATAGCTGTAGGAATTATTACTATATTATTAGAAGGAATCTGTATATTTGCAATTCATCCTATTTTAACTTTTATGAACATTCCTAAAGATATTTATCAAATAACATATGATTATTTAATTATTATATTTATTGGACTTATATTTACATTTATTTATAATTATTTTGCTTCATTACTAAGAGCATTAGGAAATTCTAAAATACCACTATTATTTCTAGGAATTGCTTCAATTATTAATATTGTTTTAGATATCTTTTTTATTGTAAATGTTAATATGAAAGTATCAGGGGCGGCTCTAGCGACATTACTTGCCCAAATTTTTAGTGCTTTAGGTATTATGTTATATGTCTTGATTTTTAAAAAGGAACTTATTCCTCAAAAACAACATTGCCATTTTGATTATGAAATCTTTAAAAAGATAAAAGATTATTCATTGTTGACGTGTATCCAGCAATCAGTAATGAATTTTGGTATTTTAATGATTCAAGGATTAGTAAATAGTTTTGGAATAATAACGATGTCTGCTTTTGCAGCAGCTGTTAAAATTGATTCATTTGCTTATATGCCAGTTCAGGATTTTGGTAATGCATTTTCAACATATATTGCTCAAAATAAAGGTGCCAATTTACAAGATAGAATAAAAAAAGGCTTAAAAGCAGCAATTAAAGCAGCAGTAATCTTTTGTTTAATTATTTCTTTTTTAGTTTTTATTTTTGCAGATAATTTAATGATGATATTTATCGATGGATCTAAAGTAGAAATAATTAGGGAGGGAGTTGCATATCTTAGAATAGAAGGTGCTTGTTATTTAGGAATTGGTTGTTTATTTTTATTATATGGATATTATCGCGGTATCGGTAAACCGGGGATATCTGTTGTATTGACGGTAGTATCTTTAGGTACTAGGGTTTTACTTGCGTACTTATTAGCACCGGTATTTGGGACGCGGGCAATTTGGTGGTCGATACCAATTGGCTGGTTTTTAGCTGATATGATAGGAATAATATGTGGTATTAAAAAAGAAAAATGGTTATAAAAATATCGAGAGAAGGATTACTTATTTTCTCGATGTTTTATTTTATGATGATTTTAATAATCAAATATATAAAATGATATTATAAATAATGTATATGTTGACTCATGAATGATTAGTGATTATAATATAAATGTAAAGATAATAAAAAGAAATAAAAGCAATTCAACAATTAATTTGATAGGTTAGGAGGGAAGATTTTTATATCACGATTGTTAGTTTTGTTTGAAATATTTTTAAGATGAATATTTTATTGAAATTTAAAGAAAGTATTTGTAAGAGATAAAATATTTTATGGAATAAAGAAAGATTATAAATAATTAAGTATTGGATTATTTCTTGATACTTTTATAATAGTTTTAAAGTAAAATATAATTTTAGGAGAAATTTAAATGTGAAAAAAATTAAATGGATAATTTTATTTGTGGCTGGTGTATGTGTTTTAGTAGTGGGGTTCTTTTTTACAAACTCATATGATTTTGTATTAAAAAATCATTCTATCCAAGAATTGATTAATGAATCTTTTGCAACATCATTAGATGAAAACGCATCTGTTATTTATGAAGTAGATACCATAAAAGGTTTTGATCGAGATGGTGAAAGATATTTAATATTGGATTATAGTAGTAGTGATATTGGAGATATTGAAGAAAATTTTGTTAAAGAAAGCGATTCTTCATTTGAAAATGAAGTAAGTAAAATTTTGCATGAGATTGATATTGATAATAAATATTTACCCTCATTTACAGATGATTACTATTCAAAAGAAATAGATTATTCAAATAGAGATGATAAGCTTTATTTAATTTATTTTCCAGAAAAGAAACAATTATATGCTTTAGCTTATTATATATAATTTAAAGTGATGAAAAGTTGATACTCAAAGCCAGAATAATAATATTGTAATCTTGAATTATAGAGAGGACGAGAATTATATGTTGAAATATATAGCAGCAGTATTTATAACTATAATCGGTTTTTTATCATTGTTTGCAATATTGATGATTCCTTTTATGAATTATACAGGAGAGCTGTTTTGGATATTATGTAGTGCTTTAACACTATCTATTCAAATGTCGATAATAGCAGTATATTTTAATAATAAGAGAGAATAAATTGTATTTGATATTAAAACGTTTATGACAGTTATATAAAATCAAAAAGCCAGGTATAAATTAGTACCTGGTTTTGATAAAATATTACATATGCTAATAAAAAATATCTTTCAATTTGAAAAGGGTATAACATCGCTTTTTTATAGTATGAATTAAAAGTTGATATAATTTGCTTAATGTTTCTAATAGAATATACGATCATAGTTTGGTTTTATCCTTGATGATTAAGAAGAATTTTTATATAATTTAATATTTGCTGATTTATTTAGTTTTTATCTATTTTTAAGAATGTTATCTTAATATTGTTGTTAAACTATTTTTTATAATTGATTTTAATTTTGAGAAAAATTATTTTTATTTAGTTTTAAATTTATATGTTGATCTATTATAAATTAGTTTTATATTTTTTATTATCATACAATTTTTTCTTCATTAATACTATTATTATATGTGTATAAAATGATATAAATCAAAAAATTGAATTATATAATAATATTAATATTCAAATATTTATTATGTTTTAAAGCGATTTATGTTGTTATTATTTGAAATTTATGATATTTTTTAAGTGGGTGATGAAAATGGCAAAGGCAAATACTTTTTTTAATTTTGATATGCTTGTTTTAAGTATCCTAAATGTTAAAGATTGTTATGGATACGAGATTTGTAAAATGATTAGAGAGATTTCTCATGGTGCTTTGGATATAAAAGAAGGAACTTTATATCCAGTTGTCCATACATTGTTAAAAAAGGAATATATAAGCAGTTATGACATTATAGCAGGAAAGAGAATCAGAGTATATTATAAATTAGAAGAATCAGGTAAAGATTATTTAATGACTGTTAGAGAAGAATTTAGAAAAAATATTCAGGGTGTTTTTGATATTTTAGAGTATGGTGAAAAAGGTAATGTAGGTGAAGAGTAAGCTATACATAAATGAAATTAAAAATCATACTCGTCAATTCAAAAAAATATTTTTTGAATAACGAAATTTTAGATTTATAGACCATATGGGATACATGATCATAAAAATTGATACAGACAGTTTTATTAAAAAGAAAACAGAGTGGTATTAATTTTAATTATTATGTGATTATGTTTAAGGTGTATAGATTGAATTAACTTGATGAAATAAAAAATGAATCAAATTTGCATAAAGAAATAGAGATTATTGAAAAATAAAATATGTGGGGAGAAAAGAAATGAAAAGTTTTTTAAATAGTTTATTAATCTTTAGTCCTGTTGAAATTTGTGGATTAAAATTTAATATTAACGAATGATATATTGTGAATATTTAGAAGATGGTGCATTTCATGGAATTCCAATTGTAAAAACAAGTACAGACAGTACGAAAAATAAATGTTATAGATATAGTGGTAACTTAGTAAAATAGTTGTTCTTACTTGTGATTAAAATGAGAATTTATTATAACATGTATTTTAGTTTTAAAAGATATGCTAGAGATCTTGTTATGATTGCAACTGGTAAAAATCTAAAACAAATATATATAAGCAAAAATAAATATTCATTTTGTATTATGTTGTACTAATAATTTATAGGCTTTTTTTAATAATCATGTTTTTAGAAAATTGACTAGCTTTTATATTTTGGGTAAGATCCAAAACAATCAAGGATATTGGTAAATCTTTATATAGTGATAAATAAGAGCTTTGTTTCTAATAAAAATCAGAAAATTACATGTTTATAAAGAAGTATTATTCAGCGTGAACAAATGATAACAGTACTACAATACATATTTGTGGTATAAGCTTATTAATGATTTAGTTATTAGTATGTGCGTTTGTCTTTAAATTTATATTTCACAAATTAATTAGATAATCTACTCAAATCAAAGCAATTCTTACAAAAAAAGCATAAAATCTTAGTTTAAACAAAAATCAGGTGTGAATGAAATACCTGATTTTTTGTGCTTTTTTAATCATGTATTGATCAATAATAATTATACTAAAATAATTTTTAAATATTTTGGTGTAATTAGTGCTGTTTTTATTATTAGTCACAATTGTAAACTTTATAAAAAAATAAGTTTACAATTGTAGCTGGTTTTGCTATCCTAATAACGAGGTGAAAAAAGTGAGTGTTAAACACGAAATTATTAGTATCTTAGAAAAAAATAGAAATAATGCAATTTCTGGGCAGGAACTGGCAGATAGTTTAAATGTAAGTCGAGCTGCTGTTTGGAAGGCAATTAAAGCATTAAAAGATGAAGGATATCATATTGAGGCCACACCTAATAAAGGATATATCCTGCTGGAAAATAGCGATGTTATCTCAAGTGAAGGAATTGCCTGTTATTTAGATGAAAAAATTGATATATATGCTTATAAAAGTATTGATTCAACTAATAACCAAATGAAGAAATTGGCTGTTGATGGTGGTAATGATCGTTGTGTGATCGTAGCTGAAAAACAAAGTGCCGGACGCGGACGATTTGGTCGTAGTTTTTATTCTCCCGCAAAAAAAGGTATTTATATGAGTGTTTTGTTGAAACGGCAGGAAATGATCCAAGATGCGACTTTTATTACAATTAAAACCGCTGTAGCAGTAAATCGGGCGATTAAAAAGTTATATGGTATAAAAACAGAAATCAAGTGGGTCAATGATCTTTATTATCATGGCAAAAAGATTTGTGGAATCTTGACAGAAGCAATTAGTGATTTTGAAAGTGGCATGATTGAAGCTGTTATTATTGGTATTGGGATAAATGTTTCTACTAAAGAATTTCCTGATGAACTTCAGAATAAGGCAACATCATTAAATTTAGACAACGCTAATCGAAATCAATTTATCGCAGAAATTTTAAAGCAGTTATTTAAGATAATTGATGAAGCCTTTGCACAGGTTTTAGTTGAATATAAAAATTTATCATGTGTTTTAAATAAAAATATTGAATTTACGATTAAGGGACAATTGTTCACTGGGGTAGTAAAGGATATCAACGATTATGGTAATTTAGTTGTTGAATGTAATGATCAAGAATTAATTTTAAGTTCTGGTGAAGTTAGTATTGTGGGAGGAAATTATGGAACAAAATAAAATTTTAACCACAACTAAGATGGCTCAGTGTGCAATTTTTACAGCTTTGATTGCGATTGGGGCTTTTATTCAAATACCCGTGCCATACATGGATTATTTTACATTACAATTTTTCTTTGTTTTATTAGCAGGGATATTGTTAGGATCAAAATTAGGTGGTTTAGCGGTTTTATTGTATGTTGTTATCGGTTTACTGGGGATACCGATCTTTGCTGCCGGTGGTGGTTTAGCGTATATTGTTAGACCTAGTTTTGGTTATTTGTTAGGCTTTATTGCGGGGGCATATTTTACTGGTTTAGTTATTGAAAAAACATCTTTTTCATCTTTAAAAAAATATGCGTTAGCGGTATTTTTAGGGTTACTAGTGACCTATATTATTGGTTTAGGTTATAAGTATATGATTTTAAATTATTATACAGGTACAGCCGTTTCATGGAAGTTAGTATTATTATCATGTTTTCCAATCGATTTACCAGGTGATATATTTTTAAGTATTTTAGCGATGATGGCTGAAGTTAGGTTTGAAAAGGTCTTTAAGAAGGGAAGAAGATAATGTTGGAAAAGATTTTAAAAGATGTTTTAGCTGGTCATGAAATTAGTAAGTCTGATGCCATTTTACTAGTTGATGCTGATATAGTTTGGTTAAAACGGGCTGCTGATTTGATTCGTGAACATTTTTGTGGTAACAAATTTGATTTATGTTCAATTATTAATGGTAAAAGTGGACGCTGTAGTGAAAATTGTAAATACTGTGCTCAATCGATTCACTATCACACAAATGTTGAAGTTTATGATCTGCTTAATGAAGCAACGATTAAAGATATGGCTTTACATAACGAAAATAAAAGCGTGAAACGTTTTTCAATCGTTACTTCAGGTCGGCGTTTAAATGATCAAGAATTTTTAGACGTGATCAAGATATATCAAAGTCTTCATGATACGACAGAGATATCTTTGTGTGCCTCACTTGGTCTATTGAATTTGGAACAATTAACAAAATTAAAAGCAGCGGGAGTAAAAAGATATCATAATAATTTAGAAACTTCTCGTAACTATTTTCCCAATATTTGTACAACTCATAGTTATCAACAGAAGATCGAAACTATAAAAGCGGCGCAAGAGGCCGGATTAGAAGTGTGCAGTGGGGGAATTATGGGGATGAATGAATCATGGCAGGATCGCATCGATTTAGCTTTTGAATTGAAGGAATTAGGGGTAAAGTCGATTCCCATCAATATTTTAAATCCTATTCCTGGGACTCCTTTAGAACATCTTTGTCCTTTATCAAAAGAAGAAGTTGAACGCATTTTTGCAATTTTTAGATTTATTCTTCCTGATGCCGCAATTAGAATGGCTTTGGGCAGAGGTTTGTTAGAGGATCAGGGGCTAAGTGTTTTTAAAAGTGGTGCTAATGCTGCAATTACTGGAGATATGCTTACAACTCAGGGGATTACGATCAATGAAGATCAAAGAATCATTAAAGAATTAGGCTTTGAGGTAGTCAAATTATGATCAAGGGATTATTTATAACGGGGACAGCTACTGATATTGGTAAGACTTATGTGACATCTAGAATCATCAAAGAATTAAAACAACAATATCATGTAGGCTACTATAAAGCAGCTTTAAGCGGGGCTGAGATAGTTGATGGTATAATGATTCCTGGTGATAAAGAGAATGTATCTAAATATGCCAATTTAAAAGAAACAGATTGTAAAGTATCTTATCTTTATAAAGATGCTTATGCTCCGCATTTAGCGGCTAAAAAAACAAATGATCCTGTTGAATTGACTGTAGTAGAAAAAGACCTGCATGATTTATCAAAAAATCATGACATAGTAGTTATTGAAGGTAGTGGTGGTATCATTTGTCCATTACGTGATGATGATAAACAAATTATGTTGACCGATGTAATGAAATTAGCCGGATATCCTTTGATTATCGTCACTTCATCAGGTCTTGGAAGTATCAATAGTGCGGTTTTAACTGCTTTATATGCGAAAAGTCAAGGTTTAGAAATATTAGGTTTTATAATGAATTATTTTGAAGAAGATAATTTGCTTCATCGCGATAATCTTAAAATGATAGAGAAATTAAGTGGCTGTAAAGTATTAGGATATCTTATAAAAAATGGTGAAAGGATTAGAAAAGTATAATAAATCTGTGAAAATTTATAAGTAATGACTTTTTTGGTGATTCAAAAGAGTCTTTTTTATGTTAATATAAAAAGGGTGAAATTATGAAAACGATGACAGAATATGTAACAAGCAGATTATTAGATGAAAAATATGAAGTGGCAATCGATTTTACGATGGGAAATGGTAATGATACATTAACTTTGAGTAAGATAGCTAAAAAAGTATATAGTTTTGATATTCAGGAGGCTGCATTGATCAATACAAGAAAATTGATCAATGATATTGATAATGTAGAACTTATTTTAGATAGTCATGAAAATTTTGATAATTATCTTCAGAGTTTTGATATGGGAGTTTTTAATTTAGGCTATTTACCGCAAGGGAACCATCAAATTACTACTAAAGTATCAACTTCTTTGATAGCTATTGATAAAGCTGTTAGATGTTTAAATAAAAAGGGACATCTTTTTATTGTGGTTTATATTGGACATCCAGAGGGGGAAAAAGAAAGTTTAAAAATTGATGAATATGTTAGTAGTTTAGATCATATGATTTATAATGTAGCGTTGTTTAAAATGATGAATAAAGCAAAGGCACCATATGTAATTGAGATTGAGAAAAGGTAGTTAAAGTTTATCATTAATAATGCAATAATTATGAAACAATGTTATAATAAAAGTAACAGAAGGAGGAAAGCAATATGGTAAAAAGAATTAATGTTACCGTGACTGATCCCGTTGGTCTTTATGCTACTCCCGCAACCGAACTGGTTGATCGAGTGAAGGCTTTTAACAGCGATATTAAATTAGTTTATGCTTCTAAGACGGTGAATATGAAATCATTGATGGGGGTCTTATCTTTAGGAATTCCAACTAAAGCAAAAATTGAAATTATTGCTGATGGTGAAGATGAAGAGGCAGCTATTGATAAGGTGACTAAATTAATGAAAGAATTAGGCATTAGTGAATAAAACTGTCGAATAATTGGGACTTTGTCCCTTTTATTTTGCCTATTATTTGATAATATGGTATAGTAAAGGCGAATTTAAAAAAAGGGGAATATAAAATGGAAAATTTTTTAAAATTAATCTTTGCTTTTGGAGTAGGATTCGTAATAGTTTTAATCGCTATGCCTAAAGTAATCCCGTTTCTACATAAGATGAAATTTGGTCAAGTTGAACGTGAAGAAGGACCTGCGTCCCATAAAGCTAAAAACGGAACACCGACTATGGGTGGTATTGTTTTTGTTTTAGCAGCTATTTTAGGGACATTAATTAGTACATTGATTTTTGATATTAATAATATCTTTAATCCAGAATTGATTTTAACAACAATTGTTTTAGTGGGTTATAGTTTGATTGGACTGATCGATGATGCTTTGATCATTGTTAAACACAGCAATAAAGGATTACCACCATTAGCTAAACTATTAGGACAAATTGCTTTAGCGGTTATTTGTTATTTTTATGCAATGAATTTTATTCCAGGATTTACATCAGTAGTAACTATTCCATTAATAGATGTAAGTATTGATTTTGGATATCTATACCCATTTTTAATTTTAATTATGTTTGCGGGTGAAAGTAATGGTGTTAATTTATCTGATGGTTTAGATGGTTTGGCTACAGGGCTTTCGATGGTGGCGATTGCGCCATTTATCATCTTTGCAATTATGACCAAAGATTATACGCTTGCAAGTTATGCAACAGCAATGGTAGGAGCTTTACTTGGATTTATGATGTTTAACTACCACCCTGCAAGAATCTTTATGGGTGATGTTGGCTCTCTTGGTTTAGGTGGTTTTTTAGCGGTATTAGCGATCCTTACTAAGCAGGAATTATTATTGATCTTAGTTGGTGGTGTTTTCTTGATGGAAACTTTATCTGTAATCATTCAGGTAACTTCTTTTAAACTACGTGGAAAAAGAGTATTTAAAATGGCGCCGATCCATCATCATTTTGAAATGTTAGGCTGGTCGGAACAGCAGGTAACGATCTCATTTTGGTTCATTGGATTTATTTGTGGAATATTATCAATAGTAATTGGAGTGTTATAAGATGTTGACAGGAAAAAAAGTATTAGTAATCGGTCTTGCTAAAAGTGGTAGGGCAGCAATTAAGTTATTAAATAAACTAAATGCAACGATTACAGTAAATGAGTTTAAAGAAGCTAAAGATATTCCTGATTATCAGCATTATGTTGATATGGGAATTGAAATGATAACGGGATCACATCCCGATGAATTATTTGAACGTGATTTTGATTTTGTAATTAAAAATCCGGGAATTAATTATCATAAACCGTTTATCCTAAGACTAAAGGAAAGAAAGATCCCAGTTTATACAGAAATTGAATTAGCTTTTCAAGTAGCTAAAAAACAAAATTATATTGGAGTAACAGGAACTAATGGTAAGACAACGACAGTTACTTTAATTGATAAAATCTTAAAAGGGCAGTATGATAATGTTCATTTAGCTGGTAATGTGGGAACGCCTTTATGTGATATTGTTTTAGAACATAATTTATTGGAAGAAGAAAATCATTATATTGTCATTGAAATGAGTAATTTTCAATTATTAGATATTGATACTTTTAAACCATATGTTTCAACGATTATTAATTTAACACCAGATCATTTAGATTATATGGCTTCACTTGATGAATACTATGCTTCAAAAACAAATATTTATAAAAATACTGATCAAAATGACTATTTTGTTGTTAATCTAGACGACTCTGTCTTATCAGAATATTTAAAAAAATATCCAGTTCCATGTAAACAAATTACAATGTCATTAACTGATAAAGCTGATTGTATGATCAAAGATAATGCAATTTATTATCAAAATGAATTTATTATCGATCTTAGTGATATTAAAATAGTAGGTAATCATAATATCCAAAATATTATGATTGCAATTTGTATCGCAAAAAAATGTGGTGTAGCTAACGAAGTTATTAATCAAGAAATCGCTTCATTTATTGGTGTTGAACACCGCATTGAATTTGTAAAAGAAATAAACGGAATTAAAATATATAATGATTCCAAAGCTACAAATACTGATGCTAGTATTATTGCTTTAAAAGCTTTTGATCAGCCTGTTATTTTATTAATGGGCGGTTTCGATAAAGGTTTAGATCTTCAAGAGATGGCGACTTACAGTAATAAAATTAAACGTTTAGTTACTTTTGGTGCTGCTGGTAAACGATTTAAAGATGAGATGAAGATTGAAAATAGTATTTGTGTAAAAAATCTTGAAGAAGCAGTTTTAGAGGCAATTAATCATGCTCAGCCAGGTGATATTGTTTTATTATCACCATCAACAAGCAGTTTTGATGAATTTACTGGTTATGAACAGCGTGGTAGAGTATTTAAGGATATTGTTAATAAGATATAGGATGATCCTGTAACAAAGGTTACAGGATTTTATTTTTTTTGTTTTAAATTATAGAATTATGCTGATGATAATTGTATAATTTAAATGGAGGGATAAAGGAAATGAAAAAAATTTATAATTGGATCTTAAATAATAAATTTAAGACATGTATTTTAGTTGTTTTATTAGTGGGGATAATTGGACAAGGTAATGGACAGTCTGAACTGGAGTTAAAAAAAGACGTAATTGATCTTGAATATGGTGAAAGATTAGATGATTTAAAATCGTATGTTAAAGTAGATGATTTAGATGATCTTTCGTATAGTTGTGATACAATTGATAAAAATGATCGTTATCCTGAAGTTGGTAAACATGTAATAACTTATAAATATCATGGAATAGCTAAAGAATTAGAAATAGATGTAAAAGATACTACCGCACCAAAACTGACCAAATTAAATGATGTTAGTATTGTTGAATACGATAGTGTAAATTATGAAAATTATATTGATGTAGATGAATTATCTGATTATCAAGTTGATATTGATGATAGTGGGGTAAATTATTCATCAGCTGGTACATATAATGCAAATATAAAAATAACAGATAAATATGGTAATGCCTCAGATCTTACCCTTCCAGTTACAATTAATAAATTGGAATTGGAAATTTCAGCCAGTTCATTAAATTTAGAGGCTAACCAAAGCAATAAAATAAATATAAAAACAAATAGCAATGTACCAGTACAATATTCTTCAAGTAATGAATCTGTAGCAAGTGTCGATAATGATGGAAATATAAAAGCTTTAAAGGCCGGTAATACGACAATAACTGCTAGAATCAATGAAAGATCGGTGATTTGTGATGTTACTGTTAAAGACAAACAAGAATCTAAAGCGGCACCTGTTAAAGATGATAATATCTCATACACAGTCTATATTACTAAAACAGGAGATTGTTATCATAGTAGTAATTGTGGCTATCTATCTAGAAGTAAAATTTCGATATCTAAAGCAGCGGCAGTTTCACAAGGCTATCGTCCTTGCAGTAGATGTAATCCATAAAATATAAAAAAGGAAAGTGATATAATGGATATTTGGGAAAAATTATATATCAAAGCAAAAGAACGATATCATCCTGAAGAAGTGTCACCTTTTATATATGCACACCATGTTGTTTGTGCTTTAGAAAGTGATAATGGTGAAATTTATACTGGTTTTTGTATTGAAAGCTGCGGTGGTGTTCTTGATCTATGCGCTGAAAGAACAGCAGCATTGAATATGTATGTAAATAGTGGACAAACGATCGTTAAAAGATTAATTGTATTTAGGGACAAAGCTCCTTTTGATGAAGGTAGTGGCATGCCCTGCGGTGCCTGCAGAGAATTTTTTATGCAATTAAATATTAAGAATAAAGATATGGAAATCATGGTTGATTATGATAAAAGAAAAACAGTTAAATTAAAAGAGCTGTTACCAGACTGGTGGGGAAGTTATCGCTATAAAAATAATGAGGCTGATCAGTAAATAAATTATATATGTTACAACTTAATAAATATAATGGCAGATGTATTGAAATGCAGTATCAATATCATTAAGATCTATATCCAAATCATATTTAATATCAACATAGGATGTATTGAAATACTTTTTCTACAATGCCAACATGATCTGGGCAGCCAGTTTAATAGCAACATAAGTTGGTCAGCTCATTAGACAGCACAAAAAATTGTGCTGTTTTTTTGATTTATATTTGAGGGTTTTGATATGTATATGAATGATGATACATATAAAATATAATGAAATCAATATGAGAAAAAATTTTTTATCTATGAAAAAAGTATAATAAATAGGCTAAAAATAAATGGAAATAATATTTAGAAAATAAAGATTATCATATGTTGGTGATTAATTGATACTAACTGTTTTATAGGTGATGTTTGTGATAATGTACTATGAATATGATCTTAATTATAAATAGAATATTTAAAGAGAATAAGTATTAAAATAAATGTATAATTAAAGGATATAAATTTAAATATGGATACTTTTTTTAAATACTGCTTTGAAACATTGTTTAGTTTTAGAAACGGTTGTCAATATATTTAAAATCTTACATCATTGTTTTATAGTAATGATACTAAAGTAATAAGAGTTAGAAAATTTAAATAGTTTAAGTAAGCATAAATAAAATATGTAAAAAAAGTATAAAGTAATACTAAGTACAGAAATAAATTCTTGCCAAATCAAGAAGTAAAATAAATCCAAATCCAGAAGTAAAACATTGCCAAACACGGAAGTTGATCCTATGTTAAGATTTCGGACTAACTAAATGTAAGAAATTTAGCTGGTTTCCTCTCATATTCATTCGGTGATAAACACTCACAATGTGAGTGGATTCTTACTGTATTTATAGAATCCTTCTAAATATTTAAATACCAGCTGATATGCCCGATTACCGTAAAAAATATATTTGTATGAATGAAGAAGAAATTAAAAGATAATCCTAAAAATACAAACAAAGAGTAACTGCTACTGACGATTATATTAATATGATATATAAAATACTTTTAGATAAAATAAAACCAGAAATCATTTTAGTTATGTCATAAAAAAGGATATCAAGGTACATGGAAGGCATTGGATAATATTTATTAAAAAATAATTTTAGCGTTCCTTATTTCAATGGGATGGTATATTGAATATAGATATGTTGAAGATATTACTGCTATAAAAAGAAATCAAATATTAAAATACATAACAGCCAAAGACAAAAAAAGAATAAACGAAACTGTTGAAAAAACATTAAAGAAAAATATCTAGTCAAAAAAGATAAAAGAAATATATACTTCATTTTACTACACGTTCATGGAAACAGATACTAATCGATTAGATATGTTTATTGATAGTTATAAAGAATCAGTATTAAAAGGTACTAGAATAAAAATGTCTTGGATAAAAGCTTCTTTCATTTATTAAAATCATTAGTCATATACTTATACTGGAGGTAAGAATATGAAAAGTAAAAGAGTAGTCATCTCGGTACTGATAATTGTAGTAATTGGCTTAATGATGGTCTATAGCGCTTCTAATATTTGGGCTGGCTATAAATTCAATGATTCATTGTATTACATTAAACGACAGGGAATCTTTGCAATAATTGGTATAATCGCAATGTTTGTTTTTTCTAAGATTGATTATCATATTTATCAAAAGAATGCTAATAAGCTTTTAATTGGTTCTTTTATTTTAATGATTTTAGTCTTGATTCCTGGAATTGGAGCAGTAAGAGGGGGTTCAAGAAGCTGGTTTAATTTAGGAATAATTTCTTTACAACCTTCTGAATTATTTAAGATTGCTTTAATTATTTATAGTGCTAATTTTATTAGTAATCATTATCATGAATTGAAAAAATTAAAAGCCAGTTTCAAATTATTGTTGATATTAGGCTTAGGATTTGGTTTGATTATGTTACAGCCTGACTTTGGCAGCGGGGTAGTTATGGCTTGTTCAATTATTGTGATGTTGATCGTTAGTCCCTTTCCTTTTAAATATTTTATTATGTTAGGAATCGTTGGTGTAGTTGGAATCATTTTGATGATTGCTTCGGCTCCTTATCGATTAGCTCGTATCGTAGCATTCTTAAATCCTTTTGCTGATCCCTTAGGAAGTGGTTTTCAAATTATTCAATCGTTATATGCCATCGCCCCTGGGGGAATACTAGGAGTGGGGTTTAATAATAGTGTGCAAAAACATTTTTATTTACCAGAACCCCAGACAGATTTTATTTTTGCAATCTTTTTAGAAGAATTTGGCTTGATTGGGGGAATCTTATTAGTGAGTCTTTATGGTTACCTGTTTGTAACTGTGTTCAATCAGGCAATCAAGGTAAAAGACCTGTTTGGAAGTTTTTTAATGATTGGAATTATTGCAATGATTGGAATTCAGACTTTAATTAATCTTGGAGTTGTGGTAGGATTATTTCCGGTAACAGGTGTTACACTCCCGTTAATGTCATATGGGGGATCGTCGTTGACGATTACGCTTATTGCTGTAGGAATTGTTTTAAATATTTCAAAATCGATGTATTAATGATATACTATTGCATAGAGGTGAGAAGATGAAAGTGATTGTTGGAGCTGGTGGAACAGGCGGACATTTGTATCCTGCTTTGGCACTAGTTGATTATATAAAAGAAAAAGAACCAGATAGCGAATTTTTATTTGTGGGAACAAAAGATCGTTTAGAATCAGTTGTCGTTCCGCAACAAGGATATAATTATATTGGCTTAAATGTACGTGGGTTAGTAGGTAACCCGATCAAAAAGGGAATTGCCGCAGCTATTTTTGTAAAATCTATTTTTACGGCTAAAAAAATAGTAAAGAAATTCGATCCTGATATTGTTATTGGCTTTGGCGGTTATCCTAGTGCTAGTGTTGTTGAGGCTGCTAGTAGATTGGGTTATAAAACAATGATCCATGAACAAAATTCAATCGTTGGCTTAACTAATAAGATTTTAATTAAACATGTTGATAAGATCGTTTGTTGTTATGATCTAGCTTATAAATCTTTTCCTAAAGATAAAACTTATAAATTAGGTAATCCAAGAGCAAGTGTTATTGCTTCAATTAAACCTAAAGATATTTTCCAAAAATATGATCTAGATAAAAACAAACCATTAGTAACGATCGTAATGGGATCTTTGGGTTCAAAATCAGTTAACGAAAAGATGCTAGAATCATTGCATAGTTTTGAAAAAAAAGATTATCAAGTATTATATGTTACAGGTAAATCTAATTTTGAAGAAATGACTGCTAAGCTAGGAAAGCTAAAACCAAATATTAAGCTGGTTCCTTATATAGATGACATGCCTTCTGTTTTAAAGAATTCGACCCTAGTTGTATCAAGGGCAGGCGCTTCAACGATTGCAGAAATTACTTCAATTGGAATACCGGCGATTTTAATTCCAAGTCCTTATGTCGCTGCTAATCATCAAGAATATAATGCTCGTGAATTGGCAGATCGTAATGCGGCGATGATGATTCTTGAAAATGATTTGAATAGTAAGGATTTTGTAGAAAAAGTAGATCGGATTTTAAATGATCAGATAGTTCAAGAAAGTATGCAGAAAAATGCTAAAGCATTAGGAAAACCTAATGCTCTTGATGATATATATAAATTAATAAGAAAAATGTTAGGAGCTTAAAATGAAGTTTTCACAAATAAAAGATGATTTGGTTGATTTAGATGTTGGAAAGATAATTGAGGATGAACCACTTTATAAACATACTACTTATAAAGTAGGCGGACCGGCAAGAATTTATTTAGCAGTTAAAGATGTTGAAAGTTTAGTAAAGACGATTAAATACTGTCGTAAACATCGTATCAAATATATGATAATTGGACGGGGATCTAATTTATTGTTTTCCGATAAGGAATATGAAGGGATAATTATTTCTTTAAATGAAAATTTTAATAAAGTTAAGATAAATGGTTCAATTATTAAAGCTCAGGCAGGGGTGTCGATGATTTCTCTAGCTTATCAGGCAGCTAAAATTGGACTTAGCGGTTTTGAATTTATGGGCGGAATTCCTGGTTCTATTGGAGGCGGTATTTTTATGAATGCCGGTGCTTATAAATATGATATTGCTAGTGTTGTAAAATCAGTGACACTTTTAAATGAAAAAAGTGAAGTAGTAACCTATAATAAAGAACAAATGAAATTTTCTTATCGTCATTCTATTTGTCAAGATAATCACAAATTAATTATCCTTGAGGCTGAATTTGAATTAGCGGCTAAAGATCCAAATGAGATCAAAGCTGTTTTAGACAAACGAAAAGAACGAAGAATGACAACCCAGCCTTGGAATATGCCAAGTGCTGGCAGTGTTTTTAGAAATCCTGAAGATAAGGCGGCTTGGCAGTATATTGATGAATGTGGATTAAGAGGTTATGAAATTGGTGGCGCTCAAGTATCACCAAAACATTCTAATTTTATTGTTAACAACGGTTATGCTAGTGCTAAAGATATTTATGATCTAATTATGCTGGTACAGCAAAAAGTACATGAAAAGTTTAATGTTGAATTAAAACGTGAGGTTGGTTTGATTAATTGGGAGTAAAGTATGGCAAGAAAGCAGCAGACAATTTATAATGACTATGATCGTAATCAAGTTAAAGCAATTTTAAAAAAGAGAAAAGTAAAACGTAGAAAAAGAAGATTAAAAATATTATTGATAATTTTAATTATTATTTTGATTATTGCCTTTTTTATGAGTGATTATAGCCGTTTAAAATCGATTACTGTTAGTGGTAATAATCGGGTAGAACGTCAAGAAATTATCGATGCTGCCAAAATTAATCTGCATCAGGATTATACTTTTTTTACAAATACTGATGAGATCGTTTCAAGAATAAAAGAAGTTCCTTTAGTAAAAAGTGCTCGTGTTTCTAAAAATTTATTTGGTGATGTTACGATTAAGATAGTAGAAGCAGATCCGATTGCCCAATGTACGATCGATAATGTTTTATATGTTGTTGATGAAACGGGGCGGATCATAAAAGATGAAGCTGGTAAATATGTAAGTTATGTCCAGCGATGTCCGCGCTTGAATAATTTTGATTATGAACACTTAGAGGAATTTAGTAAAGAATTTATCAAACTGCCTTCACAAGTTATCAATCAGATTTCAGATATAAATTATGCACCGTTATCAGCAGATGAAACCCGCTGTGAATTTATTATGGATGATGCTAAAATATTATATTTACGTTATGATGATATGGCTGAGCAGTTAAAAGGAAATAATTATGCTTTATTGATGGAAAAATACCCAGATGATAAATATTATGATTTTTTAGGAAAATATGTGTATCGCAGTAAGTAATTTTTTTATTTATGATAATTAAAGGAGTTTAAAAATAGTTGTTTTTATGCTAGAATTGTGTATATATTAAGAAAAGGAGATACGTGATGAAAGATATTTACGCTGTTTTAGACATTGGTAGCGCAACATTAAAGTTTCTTGTTGCCGAAATAAGTAACATTAATGTAAATGTATTATTTGTCAAAACAATTCCTAGTCATGGCGTGAAAAAAGGAATTATTGAAGATGATCGTATCTTAACAAGAGATATACGAAAAGTGATTGATGAAGCAGAGGCTTTTTTGGAAACTAAGATTACAAGCGTTGCTTTAACGATCCCAACGATAAAAGCTAAATTATATCAAAGTGATAGCAGTATCAGTCTTTCAGAGGCTGGTTCTAAGATCACAAGTGATGATATTGTTAGAGTATTGCGTTTATCATCTAAGTTTAAACGCTCTAAAGATGAAGAAGTAGTATCGATCATTCCCGTTAGATATCATAGTGATAAGGGAGCGACGATCGAAGCTCCAATTGGAGAAGTATCGAGAAATCTTATTGTCGATTCTTTAGTTATTACAACTAGTAAAGAATTGCTTTATCCATACATTACGGTAGTAGAAAAATGTGGAATTGAAGTACTTGATATTACTATTAATGCTTTTGCCTGTGCTAAAGAGGCCTTTGATGCAGTGTATCTTCAAGAAGGAGCAATCTTGATTGATATGGGTTATAAGACTTCGACAGTATCATTTTATAAAGATGGATATTTACAATACTTGACAGTATGTCAGGTTGGAGGGTATGATTTCACTAGAAATATTGCCCAAAATATGCAAATTTCGATGAATCAGGCAGAAGCTTATAAAATCAAGTATGGCTCATTAGATATCACTAAGGGCCAAAATGATATTATTCATACTACTGTTATTGATGGAAAAAAACATGATTATACGCAACAGGATCTGGCAGATTTATTAAATGAGACTGCATATGAAGTAATGAATAAAATTAAAGAAAAAATTGCTGTGATCGATGATGGTGGTAAATATGAAACCCTAATTGTCGGGGGTGGCGGTGAGTTAGAAATGCTTGATACGATTGCTAGCGAAGTGCTAGGGTGTCCAGTTAGAATTTATCGTCCAGAAACAATTGGGGCTCGTGACATGTCATTAGTGGCAGCAATTGGAATGATTTATTATTTGATGGAAAGAAAACAAATTATTGGTGAATATACACCATCACTGGTTTTACCAGATATTACAAGTACGATGTCAATAAGGTTTAAGGGTCTAACAAAAACAGCACCTAAAAATCAAAATGGCAAAGTATCAAAGTTATTAGATTCGTTTTTTAGTGAAGATTAATATAAAAAGAGAGGAAACAAGTTATCATGAGTGAAGAATTAGGATTTGAACAAGTAGCACGAATTAAAGTAATTGGTGTTGGTGGCGGGGGTAACAACGCTGTAAATCGAATGGTTGAAGAAGGGGTAGAAGGAGTTGAATTCTATGTCGCTAATACTGATTTACAAGTATTGAAACGTTCACCAGTTAAAAATAAAATTGAATTAGGTCGTGATTTGACTAAAGGATTAGGAGCTGGTGGAGAACCAGAAATCGGTAAAAAGGCAGCTCTTGAATCAGAGGCTGATATTCGTCAAGTTCTTGAAGGTGCTGATATGGTGTTCATCGCTGCTGGTATGGGTGGTGGAACGGGAACTGGTGCTGCTCCTGTTTTTGCTAAAATTGCTCGTGAATTAGGGGCGTTGACAGTAGGGGTAATCACTAAACCGTTTACTTTTGAGGGGATGAAAAGAAAGAAACAGGCAATTGCCGGAATTGAAGAGTTGCGTGCTAATGTCGATTCAATTATTACAGTATCAAATGACCGTTTGTTACAGTTGATTGGTGGTCGTCCAATGCAGGAAGCTTTTAGAGAGGCTGACAATGTTTTACGTCAAGGGGTTCAGACGATTACTGACTTAATTGCAATTCCAGCGTTTATCAATCTTGACTTTGCTGATGTTTCAGCAGTTATGAAAAATCGTGGCAATGCTTTGATTGGTATTGGGATGGCTTCTGGTGATGATAAAGCTAAAGAAGCAGCTAAGCGGGCTATTTCTTCACCTTTATTAGAAGTATCTGTGGCTGGAGCTAAAGATGCGATCATCAATGTAACAGGGGGACCAAATATTTCATTATTTGATGCTAATATTGCCTTAGAAACAATTTCTCAAGAAGTTGGAGATGACATTAATACATATTTAGGTATTGCAATTAATGACAATTTAGATGATGATATTATCGTTACTGTAATTGCAACTGGTTTTGAAGAAGAAAAAGAGGATGAATTTGAGCAACGTGCCAATATGTTAAAATCACGCAGTAGTGAGGATGTTGTTCCATTATCTGCACGTTTTGATATGGATGATGATGACGATGATGGAGACTTTCCACCAGCGTTTATCAAAAATAGAAGAATTTAAATAAGCTAACATCGTTAGCTTATTTTCTTAAAAAGGGGGATATAAAATGAAAAAGATTGGTTTTATCGGTATGGGTAATATGGCTAGTGCGATTGCTGGTGGTATTATTAAAAGTGGTTTTATTGAGGGCCAAAATGTTTATGCTTTTGATATTGATCAAACAAAATTATTGAAAATGAATGAAGAATATCAAATTCAATGTTGCAATAGTGAAAGTGAATTGGTTGACAAGGTAGATTTAGTAGTTATGGCTGTTAAACCTAATATCGTTGAAGGAGTTATTGCTAAAATAAAAAATAATTTGGTAAATAAAGCTGTTATTTCAATCGTTGCGGGATATAATAATGATAAATATAATGAATTATTGTTACCAGCAACACGTCATTTAACGATCATGCCCAATACACCAGCCTTAGTCTTAAATGGAATGACCTTATTTGAAAAAGAAAATTCACTGACAAAAGAAGAATTAGAGTTTGCTGAAGCAATGTTTTCGAGTATTGGTGAAGTAGTGATATTGCCAGGGTATCAAATGAAAGCTGGGGGAAGTATCAGCGGCTGTGGTCCAGCATTTGTATATATGTTTATTGAAGCAATGGCAGATGGTGGTGTAAGCTTGGGATTACCACGTGATGTTGCTTATAAACTTGCTAGTCAGACTTTGATTGGTTCTGGAATGATGCAAAAAGAGACGGGACTTCATCCAGGGGTTTTAAAAGATCAAGTTTGTTCACCAGGCGGGATTACGATCAAAGGTGTGGAAACATTAGAAGAAAATGGTTTTAGAAATGCTGTCTTTAAAGCGATAAAAGAATCGAATTAGTATCCTATTTATTTAGGATACTTTTTCTTTTACTGACATATTTTTAAACTTAGAAGCGCTATGATATCTAAGGGGTGAAGAGATGGAGGTATATATAGAGTTTACTTATATAAGTAATTTTTTGATTGTTTTAGCAGCATTAGAAATGATGGGAATATTACTTAGTAAAGAGATGACTTATTTAGAGGTGTTGAAACAAAGTTTTTTATTGAGTTTAGTTGTTTTATTATTATATGTTGATAAATATAATTGGCTTATTTTGGTTGTTTGGTTAGTAATTTTTTATTGTTTGTTTCATAAACAGATGTTTTTATATTATCCCAGCTTTATTTTTATTTATTTTTCAATTTTATTTTTTGCTAGTTCTCTTATCCCTGAAGCATTTATTTATAATGGCATTTTGATCACACCATTAAAATCAAGTGGAATGATGTTATTTATAATTAGCTTATTAGTTGTTTTGATGCAGGTGATGTTTATTATTTATTTGCGTCGAAAAGTAAGAATTAATAGTTATTTATATCCAATTGAGTTAAGTTATCAAGGCCAGAAATATTTATTTGATGGTTTTTTGGATAGTGGAAATGAAGTTTATTATGAAGGTTTTCCACTGATTTTGATAAAAACGGGGATAATAGAACAGTATGAGATGATTGATATTTTAGAACTGAATGATTTAAGAAGTGATTTGATTGAAATAATTAAAGTTGAACAGTTAGTCATCAATAATCAAGTCTTAGAAGATGTTTATGCAGGAATTATTACTGGGATTCATTATGATTGTTTATTAAATAAGGCATTAATGGGAGGAGTTTTGTAGTGATAAAATTTATTTTAAAATTATTAAATAAAACTAAGTATCTTTATTATATCGGAAGACATGATATTTTACCGCCACCGCTTAAAAACGGAGAAGAGAAAGAAGCTTTGGATAGATTGTCTAAAGGTGATAGTGAAGCTCGTGATTTGTTGATTGAACATAATTTGCGTTTAGTAGTTTATGTTGCTAAAAGATATGATACTAGTCAAAATGGTGGAATCGAAGATTTGATCAGTATTGGTACGATTGGTTTGGTGAAAGCAATCAATACTTTTAAAGCTGATAAAAATATTAAATTAGCGACTTATGCATCGCGTTGTATTGAAAATGAAATTTTGATGTTTTTAAGAAAGAATAATAAGTTAAGACATGAAATATCTTTAGATGAACCGTTAAATATTGACTATGATGGTAATGAACTGCTGTTATCAGATATTATTGGTACTGATAGTGATATTGTTAAAAATGAATTGGAACAAAGCGATCAAAAAACGATGTTCTACGAAGCTTTTAAAGATTTATCAAAACGTGAAAAAGAGATTTTGATGTTTAGATATGGATTGATGAATTATGATGAACTGACACAAAAAGATGTGGCTAAAATGATGGGAATTTCACAATCATATATATCAAGATTGGAAAAGAAAATTATAAAAAAATTAAGAAATAAATTGAATTATAATGAAATAAAATAAGTATAAATTTGTCATATTTGCTAAAAATAAGGGTGAAAGAAGGCAAATATGAACAATTATCAAGTTATTATAAATGGTTATCATGAACCAAAAAAGAAACTTACAACTGAAGAAACATATATATTAATAGATCGTTATCAGGCGACTAAAGATCCTAAAATTAAAGAGAGATTAGTTAATGATAATACCAAGTTGGTCATTTCTATGACAAAACGTTTCTATGGTAGAAATGATAGTAGCGATGACTTGTTCCAAGTTGGGATGATTGGCTTAATTAAAGCTATTGAAAACTTTGATACTAGTTATGGTTTAAAGTTTTCAACGTATGCAGTCCCATTGATTATTGGTGAAATGAAGCGTTATTTACGTGATAATCACCAAATTAAAATATCACGATCAATTCGGGACCTGGCTTATAAAATACTAAAAGTAAAAGATCAGTATTTGGTTAAATTAAAACGTGAACCGACAATTAAAGAATTGTCTGATGAATTGGAAGTTGAACAAAATGCCGTCATTGAAGCTCTATTATCAACTAATAGTGTAGCTTCATTACAAGAAGAAGTGAAAAATGATGATGGTAATAATTTAAAGATGATTGATTCTCTAAGTGATGATAAAACGGTTGTATCAAGAACTAATGAAAAGATTGATTTGTATGATGCGTTGAAATTACTTGATCAAAAAGAACATCAGGTAATAAAACAGCGATATTTTGAAGGGCTGTCACAAAGCGAAATAGCTAAAGAATTATTTATTTCACAAGCACAAGTATCAAGAATTGAAAAAAAGGCGTTAAACAATCTACATAATTACCTAAAATAAGCATATATTTTAATGGTGATTTGATGAGATTTGTAAAACTGCAATCTAAAGATGTAGTCAATGTAGTTGATGGCTGTAAAGTTGGTTTTATTAGTGATATTGAAATTGACTGGTGTACCAGAAGTATCCAGGCAATAGTTGTAGAAAAATACAGTTTTTTTAAATTGTTTTGTTTTTTTAAAGAAGCGCCATGTATTGTTATTCCTTTTGATTGTGTTGTAAGTATTGGTGGTGATGTTATTTTAGTTTCGCTTGAACCATAAATGTTTGAAGGCAATGTAATTTTATTTAAAATTATGTTGTCTTTTTGGATTTTGTGTTTAAAGATAATGTGAATTTAAGTTTTTTTAGAATAGAGGCGTTAATTATGCTTTTATGATACGTTTTTTTGTGCTATAATGGGCTGGTAATGAAATAAGGAGGATCACTTCATGGGATACGGACAAAAAGTAAAAAAATGGTTCTTTGATGAAGACGGTGATGAAGTTGAAGAATATGATGAAGTAGAAATCGATACTGAGCCTAAAACCAGTTTGTTTGAACAAGCTAAATTTTCAAAAACTAGTGATGCCATTAAAGCATTAAATGCTAATAAAGATAGTCAATTAATTTTATTTGAACCTAGAGCTTTTGCGGAAACACAAGATATTGCTAATTATTTGAAACAGAAAAAAGCTGCGGTAATAAATCTACATCGTTTACAAAAAGAGCAGTCTAAACGTGTTGTAGATTTCTTAAGCGGGGTAATCTTTGCAATTGAAGGAGATATTCAACGGATCGGGCCTAGAATATTCTTATGTACACCTAAAAATATTGGTGTTTCTGGAACAATTGATTTAGATGAAGAGGACTCAGAAGAATTATAAGTATTAGTTTAACTAATACTTTTTAATTATGCTTGAACATTTCAAAGGTGAAGAAGTTTTTGTTAAAAAGATTCTAGAATTTAAAGATCAAGCTTTAAATCGACAGAGAATTGTTTTAACAAAGTTTTTAAACCCGTATCATCAGTCAATTGTTTATAGTATTATTGGTAAATCAGATGATCTAATCGTCTTAGAAGATGGTGGTTTGATCAATAGTGAGACTAAGAGATTGATCATCGCACCAGCATTTTATCAAATTGAAAAAGCAGATTTTGAAATAGCGCTGGCTAAAATTACATATGCGAAGCCTTTTGGTAAATTAGGTCATCGTGATATTTTAGGAGCTTTAATGTCTTTAGGGATTAAAAGAGAGTTGTTTGGGGATATTTACGAATATAATGATGATTTTTATGTTGCGATGGATTTAAAAATTTATGATTATGTCAAAGATAATCTTACGATGATTAAAAAAAGTAAGGTAAAATTATCTTTATCTGATGAAGAAATTGAGATCGTTCATCAGTATACGAGTAAAACTTTTATTATTTCTTCGTTTCGTCTTGATAAGGTAGTTAGCAGCTTTTATGGTCTGCCGCGCAACAAAGCAGTGAGCTATATTCGATCAGGTTTTGTAAAAGTTAATCACAAAGAAGTTGAAGAAATAAGTTATTTGTGTAATAATAGTGATGTGATATCGCTTCGACGTTATGGTCGTGTTAAGTTTATCGATACTAAAAGAAAAACAAGACAGGATAATTATGTTGTAGAAGGGTATTTTTATAAGTAAGGGAGTGAGACGATGAAAGAAATAAAAAAGCAGTTTAGAGGCTATGACATGCAGACAGTTGATAATTTGATGATCGATTATGAAGATCAAATCAATAAGTTAAAAAGGCAGGTAGCCACTTTAACGAATGAACTTGAACATGCCAAAGAGCAAAACTCTTTATTGCAGCATCGTGTCAACATTACTGAAAAGACAAATGAAGAGATAGCTCGTTTAGCTTTGAAAGAAGCTAGTGCTTTAATTGATAAAGCCAAACGTAATGCCAATATGATTTTGAAAGAATCATTAGATTATGTACGTTCACTTTCAGGTGAAATGAATGATTTTAAAGATCAGGCAATTAAATTCCGTTCATCAGTTCAAAAGATGTCACAGGACATCTTAGATACGATCGATAATTCGGAAGTCTTTAATCTTATCAATGAAGAAGATGAGTAAATACAATGAAGGAGACTGTTTATAATAAGATGTTTATAGAGAGCTGATGGCTGGTGTAAATCAGTAACTATTATTATAATGAATCACTCTGGAGTAGCGCCTTGAACTCAAGTAGAGGTCGCCGTTGATCGCGTTAAGATTTTAAAGTGCGTATTGAAAAATACGAATTAAGGTGGTACCGCGAAATATTCGTCCTTTTTTAAGGGCGTTTTTTAATTTTATGGAGGAGAAAAAATGAATTACAAAGACACATTATTAATGCCAAAAACAGACTTTGAAATGCGTGGGAATCTTCCTAAAAAAGAACCTGGGTATGTAAGTCGCTGGCAAGAAGCAAACATGTATGAAAAGGTTATTAAACAAAATGAAGGTAAAGATGCTTTTGTTTTCCATGATGGGCCACCATATGCTAATGGAAATATGCATATGGGACATATGTTAAACAAAGTCATCAAAGATGTAATCTGTCGTTACAATAACATGGAAGGGCGTTATACACCATATATTCCTGGTTGGGATACTCATGGTTTGCCTATTGAAAATGCTATTCAAAAATTAGGTGTTAATCGTAAAGAAATGTCTACAGCTGCATTTAGAAAAAAATGCGATGAGTATGCTCATGAACAGGTTAATAAACAAAAAGAACAATTGATCAGAATGGGAACATTTGCTGATTATAAACATCCATATTTAACTTTAACACCAGAGTTTGAAGCTAATCAAATTGATGTATTTGCTAAAATGGCAATGGATGGTTTGATTTTTAAAGGGTTGAAGCCGGTATACTGGTCACCATCAAGTGAATCAGCATTAGCTGAAGCTGAAATTGAATACCATGATATCAAAAGCCCAACTATCTTCGTAAAATTCCAAGTTAAAGATGGTAAAGGAATTTTAGACAATGATACATATTTTGTTATTTGGACAACTACTCCTTGGACAATTCCTGCCAATCTTGCAATCTGTTTAAATGAAGTGTATAACTATGCTTTAGTTGAAACAAATAAGGGTAAATTGATCGTTCTAGAGGAATTGGTTGATTCTTTGATGGAAAAATTTGAAATTACAGAATATCAAGTAATTGATCATTTTAAAGGAAAAGAATTAGAAATGATCACTTGTAAACATCCTTTATATGATCGTGAATCTTTAGTTATTTTAGGTGATCATGTTACTGCTGAAGCTGGTACTGGATGTGTTCATACAGCACCAGGATTTGGGGCTGATGACTTCTTTGTTGGTCAAAAATATGGATTGCCAGCTTATTGTAATGTTGATGAACATGGCTGCATGATGGCTGATTGTGGTGAGTGGTTAGAAGGTCAATATGTTGATGATGCTAATAAAACAGTAACTTTAAAACTTGATGAATTAGGAGTTTTATTAAAACTTGAATTTATTACTCACAGTTATCCTCATGACTGGCGTACTAAAAAACCAATTATCTTTAGAGCAACTGATCAATGGTTCTGCTCATTAGATAAAATTAGAGATAAATTATTAAATGAAATCGATAAAGTTAACTGGCTAAATGAATGGGGTCATATTCGTATTTATAATATGATCAAAGAACGTGGTGACTGGTGTATTTCTCGTCAAAGATCTTGGGGAGTACCAATTCCAATTATTTATTGTGAAGATGGTACACCAATCATGGAAGAAAAAGTATTTAAACATATTTCTGATTTATTTAGAAAATATGGTTCAAATGTTTGGTTTGAACGTGATGAAAAAGATTTATTACCAGAAGGATATACGAATGAACATTCACCAAATGGTATCTTTAAAAAAGAAAAAGATATTATGGACGTTTGGTTTGATTCTGGATCAAGTCATACCGGATGTATGTTAGAAAGAGGATACCCATATCCTGTAGATCTATATTTTGAAGGAAGTGACCAATATCGTGGCTGGTTCAATTCATCATTGATCGTTGGTACTGCAGCTCATGGCTGTGCACCATATAAAACAGTTTTATCACATGGATTTGTTTTAGATGGTAAAGGAAATAAAATGTCTAAGTCTTTAGGTAATACAGTTGATCCAATTAAATTGGTTAATCAGTATGGTGCGGATATCGTAAGATTATGGGCAACATCAGTAGCTTATCAGCAGGATGTACGTATTAGTGATGAAATCATGAAACAGATTTCTGAAAACTATCGTAAGATCAGAAATACTATGCGTTTTGTGCTTGGAAACTTAAATGATTTTAAACAGGCTGATTTAGTTCCGGTTGAAAAATTAACTGATGTTGATAAATATATGTTAGTAGAATTGAATAATTTAATTGATGGATATCATCAAGCTTATGATAATTATGATTTTGCTGATGCTAACCAACAGATCTTAAATTACTTTACTAATTTATTAAGTTCTTTCTATATGGATTTTACCAAAGATATTCTTTATATTGAAAAAGCAGATAGTTTACGTAGAAGACAAGTACAAACAGTTTTATATTATCATGCTAAAACTATGATGAAATTGATTTCACCAGTGTTAGTATTTACTGCTGAAGAATTACATGATCATTTCCATTGTGATGATCAAAAAGCTGAATCTGTTTTCTTAGAACCAAATGTAGAAAAAGTAGTAATTGAAAATAGTAATGAATTGAAAGAATATTTTGATCGTTTCTTATTATTACGTAAAGATGTTTTAAAAGCGTTAGAAGGATTACGTAATGAAAAAGTAATTAAATCAAATATGGAAGCTAAAGTAACTATTTCATTAAAAGATGAATTTAAAGATATGGCTTCAATGTTAAATGATTTAAAACAGTTATTTATTGTTGCTAAAGTTGAATTAGTAGATGATTCATCTTTAGAAGAATATGACAGTGCTTATATTAAGGTAGAAAAATTCGATGGACATCAATGTCCACGCTGT
Source organism: Clostridium sp. Marseille-Q5894 (assembly GCF_946902305.1). NCBI lineage: Bacteria > Bacillati > Bacillota > Clostridia > Eubacteriales > Clostridiaceae > Clostridium > Clostridium sp. Marseille-Q5894. Next base: position 382,519 of record NZ_CAMPPT010000001.1, read on the forward strand.
TGGAATCATTTTGAAGAAGATGAAATGGAAGGCGAATTATGTCATCGTTGTCATGATGTAATTAATGGTTAAAATTATTATAAATAAAAAGGCAATGATTCAATGCGGTTCTTACTCGCTTATGGGTAAATGAACTTATTAGACAGCACAAGAAATTGTGCTGTTTTTCTTTAGTTTATATTTCTTATTTTTGGGCATTTTGATACAATATATGTATGGATGGTGATACATATGAAATATAATGAAATCAGTTTGAATGAAAAAATCTTTGGTAATGACTTCATTGTCTATGACTGGAAAGAATCAGATAATAAAATCATAATATATGTGAAAGCGACTTCTCATGATGATGTATGTCCTGTATGTGGTTCTCCTACAAGTTCTTTACATAATACCTATCATAGAATGATTCAGGCTTATCCTGTTAGAAATAAAACAACTTTTATTGATGTGATTGCTTATAAATATGACTGTACTAATGACAAATGCAATAGAAAGGTTATTATGCAGAATCTTCCTTTTGTTTCTCCCTCTCAAAGAAGAACATATGAGCTTAACTGTCTTATCCTTGCAGTTTCTCTCTTTTTAAGCAATGAAGGTGCCAGTAAAGTACTGAAACTTCTTGGGGTCAATGTAAGCAATGACTCTATCAAACGCCTGACTGATAAGATCATTATTGAAGATGACCCTGATGTCGAGTCTATTGGAATAGATGATGTGGCGATGAGAAAAGGAAAGGCTTATGCAACTGCCATATATGATATGGAAGATCATCATCTTATTGCGCTTTTAGATGGAAGAGATAAGGAAACAGTTGTTGAATGGCTAAAAAATCATCAAAAAATAAAGATTGCCACACGTGACAGAGCAAGTGCATACGCTTCTGCAATCAGTGAAGTTTTACCTGAATGTATCCAGATTGCAGACAGATTTCATCTTCTTCAAAATTTAATTGACAGAATAAAAGATATTTTTAAAACGGAAATACCGGAAACAGTATTCATAAAAGATGGAAAGGTACTGGAAGAGGAACCTCAAAAGGTTCCGGCATTAAAAATCGATCCAAATTCAAAGGAACTAGAAAAAATATATGATTCGTTTTACAGCACGATCAAGGAGGCAGATACTGATCAGCTAGATAAGTTTATTGATAATTATAGAGAATCAGTATTAAAAGGATTTATAGAAGGTATAGAAAAAGATATTGCCCCGATCAAGAACGCAATATCTTATCCATATAGTTCGGGATTTGTTGAAGGAAACAACAACAAATTCAAACTCATCAAACGTATTTTATATGGAAGAAGTAAAATAGTCAATCTTTTTAGGAAATGTTACATACCATTTTTAATGAATAATAAAGATTTTAAGCTAATTGATATTTTAGAACACAAAAACAGCACAATTTCTTGTGCTGTCTAATAAGTTCATTTACCCATAAGCGAGTAAGAACCTTCAATGCTAATCATTGTCTTTTTGACTTAAAATAAAAAATCGATAAAATAGTTTTTATCAATTCTTTTTATTTAAAATTATTTCTCCCTGATTTCTTTATTTAAGATGTCTACAAAATCTATAAGTTCTTGTTTACCTAATTCAGTAATACTATAAGTAGTTTGTGGACGTCTATTAACGAATTCTTTTTTCACGGTTATGTAACCAGCTTGTTCAAGTTTGCTAGTGTGATTAGTCATTGCTCCATCAGCACATTTACAAACTTTTTTTAATTGATTGTAAGTTAAGCTGGAAGTAGAAAGACTAGCTAAAATTTGAATTCTAATAGTTGAATCGAATACCTTAGAAGCTTCTACAATACTATTAATCATATGTTTACCAATCTCCTTAATATAAAATAATTATTTAATTTATAATTATTATTACATATTTTAGAGCTGTTTGCAATTGAAAATACCTAAAATTAAAAAAATGCTGATTATATCTATATTTATTGTTTTTGTTTAATGAAATATTAAACATAAATTATTGATGATTCCAAATGGTTTAAATAAAGATAAGACGATAACGAATTGAATTTTAAAAATGGAATGTAAGTTATCAAAATTAGAAATAATAATTAATTTAAAATAGATATTGTTGAAAGATGTCGAAAATGTTAAAATGTACAAGTATATTGGAGGGGTGATTGTGAGTAATAAGGTTAAAGGTTCATTGTTATTAGTATTAGCAGCAATGATTTGGGGCAGCTCTTTTATTGTGATGAAAAGTGCCGTGGATTTTTTAACACCTAATGTGTTACTTTTTATTAGGTTTTCACTAGCTACAGTAATCATGAGTATCATGTTTTATAAATATATTAAAGATACGAAATTAAAAGATCTAAAAGGAGGAATGATTACTGGTACATGTCTATTTTTGGCTTATTTAGTGCAAACATTAGGCTTGACTATGACAACTCCTGGTAAAAATGCATTTTTAACAGCAGTGTATTGTGCAATTGTACCATTTCTGGTTTGGATATTTTATCGTAAACGACCTGATAATTATAATTTTATGGCAGCTGTATTATGTGTTTTAGGTGTCGGTTTAGTTTCTTTAGATGGTGATTTATCCATTAATATGGGAGATCTATTGACACTTATAGGAGGTCTTTTTTATGCATTTCATATTCTTGCAATCAAGAAGTATTCTAAAGAGATGCATCCAATAAAATTGACAACTTTGCAGTTTGCGATGACAGCAGTATTAGCTTTTTTAGGATCTTTGTTCTTTGAAGATATTTCACTGATCAAACAAATTGATAGCAGTATTATTATACAGATTGGTTATTTAGCTTTTTTTGCTACAGCAGTTACTTTGCTTTGTCAAAATGTAGGACAGCATTTAGTTAGTGAGTGCAATGCCGCAATATTATTAAGTTTAGAATCAGTATTTGGCGCCTTTTTTTCAGTTTTATTTTATGGGGAGATATTAACATTAAAAGTATTTTTGGGATTTATTATAATTTTTGTCGCGATTATTGTATCAGAGACAAAATTATCCTTTTTAAAGATAAAAGCCAGGGAAGGTGAATTAAATGTTTAAAAAAATTGTAAGTTTTATTGTTGCTGGATTATGTTTACTTGCTTTAATTACCCCGCTGCAGGCTCTTGAAAATAGTGCGGATATTGGTTTAACAGCACAATATGCAGTTGCCATCGATGCTAAAAGTGGATTAGTACTCTACAATAAGAATATGGATGAACGGATGTATCCTGCTAGCATGACAAAAGTTATGACTACGATCGTTGCTATTGAGATGATCAAAGATTTTAATGCAACGACTGTAATCACTCAAAGTGATATTGATACTGTTTGGGAAACAGGGGCTTCATCAGCTAATTTTGAAGTAGGTGAAACAGTTACATATAATGATTTGTTGTTAGGGGCAATTTTACCAAGCGGTGCTGATGCTACAAGAGCTTTAGCAAATAATTTGTGCGGTGGTCAAGAAGAGTTTGTTAATAAGATGAATGAGTTGGCTGAAAAATTAGAGTTAAAAGATACTCATTTTGTTAACACGACAGGAATTCATGACGAGAATCATTATACAACGGTTCATGATATGGCATTGATCGTTAAATATGCTGTTGAAAATGAACAATTTAGAGAAATATATTCAAAACGTTTTGCTACTTCTTCAAATGGGTTACATCAATGGGTAAATAAATCGATATATAATGCTAATAGAAGCAATATTGATACTAGCAGTATTTTAGGTTGTAAAAGTGGTTATACTGATGCTGCTAAAAACTGTTTATCGAGTTTGGATATGGTAGGTAATAATGAAATTATTACTATCGTAGGTAAGTCGATCAATAATGATCTTAAACCTCGTGCGGCAGTACAAGATACTTTAGATATTGTAAATTATGTTAGTCAAAATTATTCAATGCAGTCAATTCTGGCTAAAGGAACGGAAGTTAAAAGTTTAGATGTGAAAGTGGCAAAAGATAATCAAAAGATTTTGATTGAAAATCAAAATGATGTTTCTGCTTTTTTACCTAATGATTTTAATAAAGATGATTTAGAGTATAAGTATTCTTTTGAAAAGCTTGAGGCACCTTTAAAAAAAGGAACCAAAGTTGGAAATTTAAGCATTTATTATGGTGATTATTTATTGTATCAAGAAGAGTATTTCAATGATATAATGATTGAACGTGATGCTGTAAGTGATATCAAGGGGAAAATAATGGATTTTATTTTTCCTTATGGATTAGCGATCTTCTTAGTAGTTCTTTATTTCTTTATCTCTAAAATAAAAAAACATCGAAAAGTAACAGTTAAGTAAGACTGTTACTTTTTTTTAAATATGATATACTTTAAGTAGAGATATTAAAAAAGATATTTTTGATTATTGAATGATAATAATTTAAGAAAAGAGGGATGAAGATGAGAAAATGTTATCGTTGTGGTAGCGAAATGTTGGAAGAACATGGCTTGAAAATAAGTTCGCTAATGGCGGGAGTAGCACCGGTATTGTTATCTAAAGGGCAAGGAATTATGACTGAGGAATTTGGTAAAGTAAAAGCAGCAGTTTGTCCTAAGTGCGGGGAAATATCATTATATACTGATAATCATAAGGTGTTAGAAGGAAAATAATAATATTAATATATAAAAATGATATCAATAGAGAAAGGTTACGTAATAACTGATCGTAAGTAAAAGGGAAAAATTATGGAAACTATTAAAAAGAATAAAAAAACTATAATAATTGCTGGTGTGATTGTTATAATTGGAATTGTTATAGCTGTATTATTAAATAAAAAGGATGATAATTTAACAGCTAACGAGATCTTAACAGCTATGAAACAAAATGAAGAATTAGAAGGGATGATTTATTCAGATATTGAAATAACAAATATTAATGATGATAGTCTCGAAATGCTGGGAAAAGATAATCGTTATACTTCAAAAGTTAAATTTATGGATTCATCTGACGAGACTGTAACGGAAGATGATGAATACTGTAGTGGTGTGATTGAGGTTTTTAACAATGTAGAAGATCTTAAGATCCGGCAACAGTTATATTACTTATAGTGATGAAAAACTTAATGAAAACTATGAAAGTGAAGAATTTAGTAAACTTTTAACATTATTTGATAATAACTTTAAAGAAAATCATGTTTATAAAAATGGAAATGCTTTATTGATCATTTCTGGAAGTGTTGATAAAAAGGTAGCTAAAAAGTATAAAAATGCTTTTGATGCAGTTTTAGAAGACAAAACATATGAGCAAAAAGATATACCTGACAAAAAACAAATAACTAAATTAATAAATGAAGATAAAGAGAAGATAGATAAATATGTAGAAGAATTGTCGCTACAATTAGATGAACTGGTAGAACAGTTATATCAATCTATTGATGAGGCTTTAGAAGAGATAGCACAAAAGCAGTCAGAAACGGAATTAAATGAAATGAAAAAGATTGTTGCATGCTTCGACAGTGCACCACGTTATCAAGAAAAGTATAATCAATGGCAGACAAAAGTTCAGGAAATAGAACAACAAATAGCTGTGACAAAAGCAGCTGAAGAGGCAGAACGTCAAAGAAAAGAAATTTTAGAAAATAATCGTCATAGTGCAGGAATGTATAAAGTTGGGATAGATATTCCCGCAGGTGAATATGTATTGATTGGTAGTGGATATTTTTCAGTTAATAAAGATTCAAGTGGGCAATTATCTAGTATTATAGCTAATGATAATTTTAGTGGTAACTCTATTGTTAGTGTAAGTGAAGGACAATATCTGACAGTAAGGGATGCAGTTTTTTATGATATAAATTTAAATCCAGATGTAAGTACAAGTGGAGAAGGAATGTTTAAAGTTGGTCTTCATATTCCTGCGGGTGAATATAAATTAGTTGCCACTAGATCATCAGGATATTGTGAAGTATCAAATTCATCAAGCCATACTTTAGGATCAATTGTAAGTAATGATAATTTTTCTGGAGAAAAATATATTACAGTTCGAAATGGTCAGTATTTAAAATTAAATGGGTGTAAAATAAATCAGTAATAGTATTATATATTTTTATCTTTATATAAAAAGAAGCTATAATTTTAAGGTTTTAACTCGATAATAGGTAGTTAAAAATAAGAGATTTCAAAAATGATCGTATTTAATAATCATTTGAGAAATCTCCTTTTTTCATATTTACCCTAAAGTAAGAAAGAACCAATTTTAATTACAGCCTCTTATCAATTTATTCATTTACATTTTCAAATGCTTGGGGAATTAATGGTGTAGGTTTTTTTATTCGATGATTATAAACGAGAATCGTTAAAAGACTACAAATAACAATAATTCCAATAAATACAATAATTTCATAACTTATTGAAACATTAGGCATACTAATTACTTTTCTAAAGCCATCAACACTATAAGTGAAAGGAACGAATGGATGAATAGCTTTAAAAATTGCTGAAGATGTTTCCAATGGATACGTACCTGCAGAACCACCCAAGTTGATTACCATAAAAACAAGTAAAATAAATTCACCGATTTTTCCACAGACAATACTTAATAATGTTACTAGCGCCATTGATGCAGCACCAACAATAACAGCAAAGATAAATGTCATTAATAATTGTTGTGGAGCAAAATCACAAAATAACATTAATGATCCAATCATCATAACGGCTGCAATAGTAGAAATAGTAAACCAGACAGTTGCTTTAGATAACCAGTATTTTAAGCCGCTTTCAGCTTTTTCAATATCATTAAATAATGGATACATTAAAGTAAATGCCATACAGGCAACATATAAGCCAACACTCATCATATATGGAGCCATACCATGACCATTATTTTCTACTGTAGATATTTCTTGATGAGATAGTTTTACTGGCGTTGATAACATGTCAAATGTATCATCACTGCTTTTAATTTCACTGACTTGTTTAGCACCATCACCTAATGATGAAGCTAAAGTTGTAGTACCATCTTTTAAAGTTGATAAGCCATCATTTAAAGTATTTGAACCTTCATATAATTGATTAGCTCCAGAAGTGATTTGTTTAGCACCGTCAGCTAACTGCTGAGCACCATTAAAAATAGTTGGATTATTGCTAATTAATGTGTTAGTTCCAGCTAATAATTGATTAGAACCGGTTTTAGCACTATTTACACCATTGCTATAAGCAGTAAAACCATTACTTAAAGTTGTTGTTCCCTGATTAAGTGCTAAACTTCCCTGATAGATTGAGCTAGCACCGTTAATTAAAGTATTTGATGTTGTTTGGTCACCCAATCCCGCCTGAACTGTTTTTAAACCAGTATATAATTGTTTGATTGCCTGATTGGCACCTGGTAAAGCCTGAGCACAGCCGCCAGCAAGAGAACTAACAGTAAGCTGTAGATTGTTAAATACAGTATCGATAGTAACTTTAGCTGTTTTTACATTTGTAACTGCTTTTATATTAGCATCATTAATATTTTGATCGTTTTTTATACTTGAAATAATGTTATCGATTGTTTCTTGATCAAGTATCTTACCAGCGTTGCTAGTCAAAGCGTTTTGTAAGGCTTGATTATAAGCATTGTTTATTTCCGTTATCGATGTTTGAGCACTGTCTAAAGTGTTATCGATGTTATTAAGATAGTCCTTTACATTAGGATTATTACTGTCGTTACTAGTTGTTTCAAGACTTTGATTTAATGCTTGAATACCGTAATTTAAAGTTTCTAAAGCTGTTTTACCAGTTATTGGATTAGGGGTTATTAAAGCATTGATACCAGCTTCTGTTTCACTATTTAGTTGATTGTCTAAAGTTGCTTTAGCACTTGTAAGAGCGGTTTCTAACTGTTTACTACCTTCTTTTAATTGCTCAACACCAGCATCAAGCTGATTAATACCACCAGAAATGGCCTGAGTGTTACTGTCTAATGTATTTAAACCGTTATTTAAATCTTTAACACCATTATTAACAGAGCTAACGCCATCAAGATAAGAAGAAAGTCCATAACTTAGTGATGTTGCTCCATCGTTAAAAACAAGGGTACTATCAGCTAATGTTTTTAAATTTGTTGTGATTAAGTTATTACCATCAATTAGTTGACTAGCACCATCGTTTATTTGACTTGAACCGTCAGCGGCTTCATTCATACCATTACCAATATTATTAATCTGTTCAAAAATAGTTTTAGCATATGTCTTGGTAACAGTTGCAGAGACTTCTTCTTTGATCTTTGCAATTGCAGAGTCATCCATTTTTGAAGCGATATAGCTAGTTCCGGGATTAGTTGTATATGTTAAAACCATTTTCTCCGGTTCTTCCTCTAATAATGTCGTCGCATTTTTAGAAAAATCACTAGGAATAGTAATTATCATATAATAATCGCCATTTTTTAGTCCTTGATTAGCTTTAGTGGCACTAACTAAACTAAAATTCATTGAATCATTTTTTTCAAGATTACTTGCTAATTCTTTTCCTACATCTAAAACAGTTTGATTATATGTTACTTTTTGATCTTCATTTACTACTGCTACGGGAATATTACTTGTATTGCCGTAAGGGTCCCATATCGAACCAAGAAAAATCCCCGAATAAATACTTGGAATTGCAACGACGGCTATTGCGACAATGATTAACCATCGATTTTTTAAAAACGTTGACCATTCTTTTTTTATCATAAATTTTTCTCCTTCCATTAGATTTTAGTTTATCCTTGAAATCTAAATAATTAATGGATATAATTTATCCATGGATAAAGTTTATCTATTAACAAATACATATTTTAGTCACATAGATATGCTTTGTCAATTAATTTATAAATTATTTTTACAGAAATTATTTTATTTATGATACAATATATTGTAGATGCAAAATGTCACAATATAAATGAGATGATTAAGGAAAATAAAGTGCGATAATCAAGAATGTCAAATGCCGATATATGCATATGATAGGGAAAAGTTAATAATATTTATAAGTTAGGGGTAGAAATGATGAAAGTTAAAAATAGTGTCGAACAAGCAATATGCTTATTAATAATGATTGCGCATAGTGATGAGGGAATACCACTTAAAAGTTATAATATTTCTGAGAGTCTTGGGGTCTCAGATTCTTATTTAAAAAAAATTATTCGTCAATTAGTAGTAGCGGGTTTAATTTCTTCTGAAGCGGGTAAAAAGGGTGGTGTCTCTTTAAAAATACCACCAGAAAAAATAACTTTGTTAGATATATTTGAAGCAATTGAGGGAAAAGAACCGTTTGCCAAGGCAACTGGGTTAGTTGAACGAGTATTTTTAAATGAATTAAAAGAGGTAAAAGAACAGAAGCAGGCAATGATTTTAGAGGCTTTTAATCAAGCTGAATTAAGTTATAAGGAAAAGTTGAAGACAATTACATTAAAGATGGCAATGGTAGAAAGAAAAAATAATTCTTGAAAATATTACATATAATTAAAATTACTTGAATTGTGTAAAACAGGTATAAAATTGAATAGGGAGAAGCAATATACAAAAAGTATATAGTTTTTTTAAAAATTTAGTTGTAACTATTGAAATTGCAACATATTTGTTATATGCTGTGGTTGTAATTATAAAGATTACAACAAATAAAATTTAGGAGGAAATTAAAATGAAGATAGCAGTTGTTTGTGCAAATGGGAAAGCTGGTAAATTGATTGTAAAAGAAGCCGTAGAAAGAGGCTTAGATGTTACCGCTATTGCAAGAGGAACTAATGAAAGTGTAGCGCAAAATTATATTGAAAAAGATTTATTCGCTCTAACAAAAGAAGATTTAGCGGATTTTGATATTATTATTGATGCCTTTGGAGCTTGGAGTGAAGAAAAATTACCACTTCATAGTACTTCATTAGAAAAATTATGTGATTTGGTTAGTAATACCGATAAACGCCTTTTAGTTGTTGGTGGTGCTGGTAGTTTGTATGTAAATCCTGAACATACAATGCAGGTTATGGATGATCCTGATTTCCCAGATATTTTTAAACCATTGGCACATGCTCAAGGAAAAGCATTAGATGAATTAAGAAAAAGAACTGATGTTAAATGGACATTTGTAAGTCCAGCTGGTGATTTTCAACCTGAAGGAAAAAGAACTGGAAAATATATTCTTGGTGGCGAAGAGTTAACATTAAATTCTAAAGGGGAAAGTACTATCAGCTATGCCGATTATGCAATCGCTATGGTTGATGAAGCTATAGAAGGAACGCATATTCAAGAAAGAATCAGTGTTGTTAGTGAATAAAGTATTTATAAAAGCTCATAAGAAATTATGGGCTTTTGACTAATTAGGAGATGAAAAATGTTACAAGAAGAGCGCTTAGATTATTTAATTAGATATTTGTTAGAGGAAGAACAGAATTATATTTTAGATATTCCGGATACAGAAATAGAGAAGAAAAAACTTTTGCGGGCGCTTATGAATGTGCGCTTACCAAAACCAATTTCACAAGAATTTTTAAATATCCAAGACCGATATTTACAAGAAGAACTAAAAAAACAAAAAATAATTTCTATAAAAGAATTAGTTCCCGTGCAAAAAGGATTATATTTATGGCAAGGTGATATTACTAAATTAAAAGTAGATGCCATTGTAAATGCTGGAAATAGTGCTCTTTTAGGCTGCTTTATTCCTTGTCATGGCTGTATTGATAATGCCATCCACTCTTATGCTGGAATCCAGTTGCGTTTAGATTGTCAAAAAATCATGGCACAACAAAATAAGCCGGAACCAATCGGAAAAGCAAAGATTACTAAAGGCTACAATCTTCCTGCAAAATATGTGCTGCATACAGTGGGCCCAATGATCAATGGAAGATTGGTAGAAAAGGATAAAATATTACTTGCGTCTTGTTATCGATCATGTTTAGAATTGGCAGACCTATATCAGTTAAAATCAGTTGCATTTTGCTGTATTTCAACAGGAGAATTTCACTTTCCTAATGATATTGCTGGATATATTGCAGTTGATACAGTCACGCGTTATTTAAATGAAACGCACTCAGAAATAGAGGTGATTTTTAATGTTTTTAAAGAAACAGATTGGCAGATCTACAAACGATTATTGGAATAAGATCAAAAATCTAAGAAGATTGATAGAACAGGCAGATGCGATCGTTATTGGAGCTGGTGCGGGATTATCGGCTTCAGCTGGCTTAGAATATGGTGGAAAAAGATTTTTTGATAATTTTTCAGATTTTGCTAAAAAATATGGCTTACAAGATATGTATTCAGCCGGTTTTTATCCATTTGAAACGATAGAAGAATATTGGGCTTATTGGAGTCGACATATTGAATTGAATCGCTATCAAAAAAGTGTGGGAAAGCCTTATACAGATCTTCTTTCTTTAGTTAAAGATAAAGATTATTTTATATTAACTACTAATGTCGATCATTGCTTTCAAAAAGCCGGTTTTGATAAACAACGATTATTCTATACTCAAGGAGATTATGGGCTTTGGCAGTGTTCTAAGGGCTGTCATCAAGTGACTTATGATAATGAAAAGCAAGTCAAAGAAATGATTTTGAGACAAAAAGAAATGAAGATTCCATCTAATTTAATTCCATATTGTTCGCGTTGTGGTTCTTATATGACAATGAATTTACGTATTGATGATAAATTTGTTCAAGATGAGGGCTGGTATAAAGCTTTCAACAGATATCATGATTTTTTAAAACGACATGAAAATCTTCATATTTTATTTTTAGAATTAGGTGTTGGGAATAATACGCCAGTAATTATAAAGTATCCTTTTTGGAAGATGACAGAGAATAATCCCCATGCTGTTTATGCTTGTATCAATTATCAGGATGCTTCTTGTCCCGTCCAAATTGAAAAACAATCTATTTGTATTCAATTTGATATTGGTAAAGCACTCCAAGATCTATTATCTAGTTAGAAATAATTTATATTATAAAAATCTTATTGGATAGTTGTAAATTAATTAGTATGTAGCAATCGGTTATGATCGATTGCTTATTTTCTGATAAAATTATCTTGCGCCAAAAACGCATAAAGGCAAAATATATGCTATAATGTATTACGGAGTTGATTAGATGATTAATACAGTTATATTTGATTTAGATGGAACATTAGTTAATTCATTAGAGGATTTAGCTGATACAACCAATTTGTTATTAAAAAAGAGAGGTTATCCTATTTTTGAACTTGAGCAGTATCGTTATTTTGTAGGAAATGGAGTAGCTAAATTAATTGAAAGGGCATTACCATTAGAACATAAAAATGAAGTAAAAGATATTAAGCAGGAATTTGATGAGATTTATGCTCAAAACTGTTTAAATAAAACGAGACCCTATCCTGGTATTATTGAGCTATTGAATTATTTAAAAAATAATGATTATAATTTAGCTATTGTAACTAACAAGCCACAGGTTCATGCTTCTAAAATTGCTAAGACATTATTTCCTGATTGTTTTAAATATATCTTTGGAAATAGTGACCTACATCCTAAAAAACCCGATCCTTGTTTAACTAATCTTGTCATTAATTTATTTGATGTCAAAAAAGATCAGGTTGTTTATATTGGTGATAGTGATGTTGATATTCAAACAGCAAAAAATACTAAAGTTAAATCAATTGGGGCTGCGTGGGGATTTAGAGGAGCCCAGGAATTAACAAAATGTGGTGCGGATCATGTAGTTTATCATGCTAATGAAATATTGGAGGTGCTCGATGATTGGAGTAAGTAGTTGTTTAGCAGGAGTTAAATGTACTTATCGTGGAGATGATAATTTAATTGAAATCATAAAAGAAATGGTTAATCGTAAAAAAGCAGTTATGATTTGTCCAGAGGTATTAGGAGGATTGGGAATTCCTAGAAATCCTTGTGAAATCAGAAAAGATCGAGTTATTGATATAACTGGTGAAGACAGGACAAAAGAATATGAATTAGGGGCTAAAAGGGCTTTAGAAATATTAAAAGAACATGATGTTGATGTTGTTTTACTAAAAGCTAATAGTCCTAGTTGTGGAAAGAATAAGATTTATGATGGCAGTTTTAGCCATGCTTTAATTAATGGTGATGGAATTACTTGCCAATTATTGGAGAAACATGGCATAATAGTATTTAATGAGGATAAAATTGATGAATTTTTTAAATTTATAGAAAGAAGGAGAGTAGAAAATGGGACATATTTTAAAAGTTAATCCGGTATTTAAAGAAATGATTTGGGGAGGACATAAACTAAAAGATATTTATGGCTATGATATTCCAAGTGATCATACAGGGGAATGCTGGGCGATATCAGCACATCAAAATGGTGATTGCACAATGGCTAATAGTGAATTTGCAGGTAAAAAATTATCTGAATTATGGGCTGAACATCGGGAATTATTTGGTAATATCGAAGGTGATCAATTTCCGTTGTTAGTTAAAATTATTGATGCCTGCAATGATCTATCAGTACAGGTTCATCCTAATGATGAATATGCGGCAGTTCATGAAAATTCTTTAGGTAAGACAGAATGCTGGTATGTTTTAGGAACTGATGAAAATACCAAAATGGTAATGGGACATCATGCTAAGACTAAAGAAGAATTTGTAGCGGCAATTGAAAATGATGATTATGATAATTTATTGAATAAGTTTGGAATCAAAGAAGGTGATTTTTTCTACATTCCTGCTGGAACGATTCATGCGATTTGTAGTGGTTCATTAATTTATGAAGCGCAGCAGTCATCAGATATTACATATCGTGTATATGATTATCATCGTAAAGATGCCAATGGTAATGAGCGGCAATTGCATGTACAACAGTCAATTGATGTAACACAAGTACCATATCAGCCATATACAAATGAGAATCAAGTAGTTGCAGAAATTGAAAATGGAACTGTTACAAAATTAATTGCTAGTGAATTTTTTACAGTTAATAAATATGACTTAACAGGTAAAAATACAATTATTAATGATAAACCATTCCAATTAGTGACAGTAATTAAAGGTGAAGGAAAAATTGCTGGTAGTGATGTAAAAATTGGTGATAATTTCATTGTATGTGCCGATCAAAAAGAAGTTGACTATGATGGTAATATGTCAGTGATGATCTGTACATTATAGTGCTATTAATATGAATCAAGGATAATGAAGTAGAGCTGTTGTTCTACTTCATTTTATTAATGACAGAAAAAACAGTTTATGATAGAATGTATACAATCTAAAAGAAATGAGGTAGATTATGGCACATATAAAGTTTAAATTTGATGTTTTAAATGCTTTTTGTAATGAAGCTTTTGAAAAATTTGGATTCACTCCAGAAGAAAGTAAGGTTATTACCGATGTCTTGTTATTATCAGACGTTTATGGAATTGAATCTCATGGAATGCAAAGACTTTCAAGATACCATAAGGGGATCGAAAAAGGAATGATCAAGGTTGATGCTAAGCCGGAAATAGTTTTTGAAACGCCTGTTTCTGCAGTAATTGATGGAAATGCGGGGATGGGTCAGTTAATAAGTAAATTTGCAATGGAAAAATGTATTGAAAAAGCTAAGAATGTAGGAATAGCAGTTGTAAGTGTTAGAAACTCTAATCATTATGGGATTGCGGGATATTATGCTAAGATGGCTTGTGATCAGGGGCTGATAGGAATGTCTTTTACAAATTCTGAAGCTATCATGGTTCCAACTTTTGCGCGTAAAGCAATGCTAGGATCAAATCCCATTGCTTTAGCTATGCCTGCTAAACCATATCCGTTTTTTTTCGATGCTTCGACAACCGTTGTAACAAGAGGAAAACTGGAAATGTACCGAAAGGCTGAAAAACAGCTGCCTCAAGGTTGGGCTTTGGATAAAGATGGCAATCCTTCAACTGATGCACCTGATGTTTTGACTAATATTACAGATAAAGTTGGTGGTGGTATTATGCCCCTTGGTGGTTCTACAGAACAATTAGGAAGCCATAAAGGATATGGATATGGTATGTTTTGTGAAATTTTCTGTTCGATTTTATCTCAAGGATTGACGTCAAATCATACACATACCGATGGTATTGGGGGAACTTGTCATGGTTTTATTGCTATAGATCCAAAAATATTTGGTGATCCTCAAGATATTGAGGCGCATTTTTCAACTTTTTTACAGGAATTAAGAGATGCTCCTAAAGCAGCTGGACAGACACGGATTTATACTCATGGTCAAAAAGAAGTTGAAGCGGTTAAAGATCGGATGGAAAATGGGATTGCAGTTGATGTAAAAACGGTATTAGAAATGAAAGATTTATCTAATTTTGTTGGTGTTGATTTTGAAAAATATTTTGGTAAATTAGATATTGATGATGCAAATTATAAAACAGTTTATTAAGGAGGAAATTTATGGAATTTAAGTGTGTACATTGTAATATTAATATTACAAATATTGAAAAGAGTGTTTCGTTTTATCAAAAAGCTTTAGGACTTAAAGTAGAAAGAACAAAAGAAGCTAGTGATGGAAGTTTTATTCTTACTTATTTAGGAGATGGGATAAGTAATTTTCAAATTGAGTTAACCTGGTTAAAAGATCATCCCCAAGCATATGATCTAGGAGAAAATGAAAGTCATATTTGTTTTGAAGTTGATGATTATGAAAAAGCCTATCAATTACATAAAGAGATGGGATGTATTTGTTTTGAAAATAAAGCGATGGGATTATACTTTATTAATGATCCTGATGATTATTGGATTGAAATTTTACCAAAAAAATAATGCTTATTCTATAACGGATAAGCATTTTTATTTTTTACTTTTTTAAATAACTGATCATATTCTGGTTTGATTTTCTTTAAACTAACGGGTTTACCATCTTTGTTAATAAAACAATGTTTTGAAGTGCCTGTTGTACAAAGAATATTATTTTGATTATAAATTTCATAACTACAAGCAAAACGAACACTGCTGTATTCATCAATTTTTACTTTAATAGTAGCGATATCATCAAAATACATCATTTGCAAGTATTTACAAGATACTTCTAATACGGGAGAAATAATGCCCTCTTTCTCCATTGTTTTATAAGTTAAACCGATTTGATTCATAAAATCAATTCGTGCTTCTTCAAACCAGCGAATATAATTTGAATGATGAATGATGCCCATTTGATCAGTTTCATAGTATTTAGCAAGATGCTGGTATGGTTTAATGTTCATAGTCTTCTCCTAAGATAAAGATTTCACCTGGGTGATGAATTTTAATAATATTATGATATTGGTTCAGTGGTTCATGGTCAAGATAATTGAGCATTTTATTGATATCATCACCAAAATGCATCGGTAAAACATATTTAGTTTTAATATTTTTCAAGATATGATTCATGCCCCACCAGGTTGTTTCTTCAAGACGGGGATCTAAAGGAATCATCATTAGATCAAAATTTATATTAACCAGCTTAGCAATTTCTTTTTTAAAAGTAATGGCCTGGTATTCATTATCCGTTTCTGGTTCTCCCAGCCAATGCCACCAGTGCAAATCACCAGCATGATATAAATATTTGTTTTCAACTTTGACTACAAAGGCGACTCCTTCATCGGTTGAAAGTAGTGTTTGCAGATGAAGATCATCGATCTTATAAGTTTTATGAGGATATACTTTGATGCCTTTATTATCAATTTCATGATCAATAATATAAGTAATATTAGGATGATCAAGATCATAAATAACAGGATTATAGTGATCATAATGTAAATGGGAAACAAAGACGTATAAAGCTTTATTTGGATCTAATTTAGGAAGCTTTCCTTTAAAGTAATCAAATAATAAAATATGTTTTTCTAATTCCACAATAAAACCACTATTATATAAATAAGTAATTTTCATATCTTAGCTCCTTATATAAATAAAAGGGAGTATTATTCTCCCTCATCATAGTTTGCAACATTGTGATAGATCTGGTCAACATCATCACAATCATTTAAATTATTCATTAAGCGTTCAAATAATTCCATGTCTTCACCAGCAAGTTCTACAGTATCTTGAGGTAAAGTTTGAATTTCATCGATGTCAAAATCAACATCTGCTTTAATTCCTTCGATTGCTTCTTTGATTTTATTTAAATCAGTTGGCTCACCAATAATTTTAATCGAACCATCATCTTCACTAATAATATCTTTTGCATCAATTTCAGCCATAACTAAAGCATCTAAAACAGTTTCTTCATCTAATCCCTTGAAACTAACAACACTAATGACATCATATAAATAAGTAACTGATCCTTCATTTCCTAATTTAGCTTTAGATTTAGTAAAGGCAGGACGTACTTGTGAAATAGTACGATTAATATTATCTGTTAAACATTTAACGATTATTGTAGCGCCACCGTTAGCATATCCTTCAAATACTTTTTCTTCATAATTTTCAGTAACACCACTTTTTACTTTATCAATTGCTCTTTTAATGACATCAGCAGGTACTTGTTCTTTTTTGGCTTTTTCAATCATTCGTCTTAAAGCTAAGTTTCCCTCTGGTTCAGGACCTCCAGCTTTAGCGATCAAGTAAATTTCTTTTCCATAACGTGAATATAATTTAGCTTTTTTTGCTGCTGTTTTTGCCATTGCAACTTTACGCACTTCATGTGCTCTACCCATAAATAATTCCTCCTTAAAGTGATAAATCCTTCTAAATTATACACTTATCGATTAATATTATCAAGTATACTTTTTATTACTTATAATCATCTAAAGTGGAAATTAACTGTTCATTTTAGATAATTAAAGTTTATTAGCACCATTTATTTTAAAAGATTATAGATTATGCTATAATCTAGGCATTATACAAGGAGATAAACGATGGAAACTACTGTAATTATTGGGGCTGGGGCAAGCGGATTGATATGTGGCCATGAATTAGCTGATCATCATGCTAATGTAATTATTCTTGAACAGTCGAATAAATCCGGAAGAAAAATCTTAGCTAGCGGTAATGGCCGCTGTAATCTTTCTAATACTAATTTAGATATGCGTTTCTATAACACAAATGATAAACGAATTGAAAAAATTATTCATGATTTTGATGCGAAGACTTATTTTGATCAAATTGGAGTATTAACTAGACAGGTTGGGACATTATTGTATCCCCGTTCAAATCAGAGTTTAACGATAAAGAATGCGTTGATGAACAATTTTGATCAGGTTGCTTTGATTGAAGAGTGCCAGGCTTTAAAAATAATCAAAAAACAAAAAGGATATCTTGTCAAAAGTACTAAAGGTAATTATGAATGTGATAATGTTGTTATTGCAACAGGGTCACCAGCTTCTTGTTTATCAGGAGAAAATAATTATGATTTGGTTAAGGACCTTGATTTAAAGATGATAAAGTTGTATCCTAGTCTAGTTCAAGTAAAAACTAAGCCAGCATACATGCAATTAAAGGGTGTACGAGTCAAATGTAAAGCTAGTTTATATCTCGATAATAAATTAATTGAAAGTCAATCTGGTGAAGTTCTGTTTACTGATCAAGGATTATCAGGGATTTGTATTATGCAGTTATCAAGGTTATTGCCAGGTAATTGTAATAATGCTGTAATCAGTTTGGATTTATTAGAAGATCTTGATGATGAAGAAGTTAAAATTTTATTAAAACAGCGCTTAGAGAAATATGGTAATTATTATCTTGAAGGAATATTTAATGATAAATTAGCTAAAGTATTAAAAAATGTAAAAAATTTAAAAGATGTTCGCTTTAAAGTGCTAGGCACATATGGTTATCAAAAAGCTCAAGTAATGCGAGGCGGTGTAAGTCTTGTAGAAATCAATGAAAATTTAGAAAGTTTGAAATATCCGGGGATTTATCTTGCAGGAGAAATATTAGATGTAGATGGCGACTGTGGTGGTTATAATCTACATTTTGCGTTTGCTTCAGGATATCATATCGCTAAAACGATATTAAGTAAGGGAAGATAAGATGATTAGAATTAATAATTTGAAAGTTTCATTAGATACTAAAGATTATCGACAGGTAATCTCACAACAATTAAATATTTCCAAAAATAAAATTAAAAATGTAAAGTTAGTGAAAAAGGCCGTTGATGCAAGAAGAAAGAATAAAGTTCATTTTGTTTGTAGTTTTGAATTTGAAATAGACAATGAAGAGATGATAATAAAAAAATATCCTAAATTACAACTTAGACAAGTAAAGCCATATCATTATCCAGTCTTAAAAGCTAATGATGAACATATTGTAGTAGTAGGTAGTGGACCAGCGGGTTTATTTTGTGCATATAACTTAGCTCGAGCTAAACAAAAAGTGACTTTGATTGAAAGAGGCAGCAAGGTAGATAAAAGAAAAGAAGATATTGATAATTTCTTTAAAACTGGTAAACTGCTTTTAAATAGTAATGTTCAATTTGGTGAGGGTGGTGCCGGAACTTTTAGTGATGGAAAACTTACCACAGGTGTCAAAGATAAAAGAAAACAATTTATTTTAGAAACTTTTGTAGCTCATGGTGCTAATGAAGATATTTTATATATGAATAAGCCGCATGTAGGGACAGACTATTTGATCAACGTCGTTAAAAGTATGCGTGAAAAAATAATTGAAAATGGCGGTACCGTGTTATTTGATAG
This sequence comes from Clostridium sp. Marseille-Q5894, assembly GCF_946902305.1. Classification (NCBI taxonomy): domain Bacteria; kingdom Bacillati; phylum Bacillota; class Clostridia; order Eubacteriales; family Clostridiaceae; genus Clostridium; species Clostridium sp. Marseille-Q5894. The sequence goes on from NZ_CAMPPT010000001.1 coordinate 402,037, forward strand.
TCAGCTTGTTGATATTGAAATAAAAGATCAGCACTTAGTAAATATTAAAGTACGCCAGCAAGATCAAATCATGACGATGAAGCCAGATCGCTTAGTTTTAGCAATCGGACATAGTGCTCGCGATACTTATGAAATGTTGTATCAAAGAGGATTGAAAATGGAACCGAAAGCTTTTGCTGTAGGACTTAGAATCGAACATCTGCAATCATTTATTAATGAACATCAATATGGTAAATATGCAAATCATCCTAAATTAAAAGCCGCAGATTATAAATTAGCTGTTAAAACAAGCAGCGGCCGAGGTGTTTATACATTTTGTATGTGTCCTGGAGGACGAGTTATTAATTCAAGTAGCGAATCAGGAGGTGTAGTAGTAAACGGAATGAGCAACCAGGCTCGTGATGATACTAATGCCAATAGTGCAATCTTAGTAACGGTAGGACCCGATGATTTTAAAGATGATCATCCGTTATCTGGAGTTACCTATCAACGTGATCTAGAACATAAAGCATTTATACTTGGTGGTAGTAATTATCATATTCCCGTGATGAAAGTAGAAGATTATTTAATGAAACAAGTCAATGAAAGTACTGTTAAGTGCAGCGTTTTACCAGGCGTGAAAGAAGCAGATTTAAATGCTTTGTTTAGTCCCGAGATAAATGCATCTTTAAAAGAAGGATTAGAATTAATGAATCAAAAATTTTCTGGGTTTACAAGTAATGCAATTCTTTCTGGAGTAGAATCACGAAGTTCAGCACCGGTTCGATTTTATCGCGATGAATCATATCAAAGTAATATTAAAGGAATCTATCCAATCGGTGAGGGAGCTGGTTATGCTGGTGGAATCATGTCAAGTGCTTTAGATGGATTAAAATGTAGTGAATTAATTTTAAAAGGGGAGAAAGAAAAATGTCAGTCATAGAAATTGCAATCATTGGAATTGGATTAGCGATGGATGCTTTTGCAGTCTCAATTTGTAAAGGTCTTGCAATGAAGAAAATGAGTTATCAAAAAGCTATTATAATTGCTTTGTTTTTTGGCGGGTTTCAGGCACTGATGCCAGCAATAGGATATGTTTTAGGTACTACTTTTGCTTCTAAGATTGCAGCGATCGATCATTGGATTGCTTTTATCTTATTAGGCTTAATTGGTGTAAATATGATCAAAGAGGCTTTAGGTAAAGAAGATGATGAGTGTTTAGATGATGCTTTACACTTTGGTGATTTGATCATGTTGTCGATTGCTACAAGTGTTGATGCTTTAGCAGTAGGGATCACATTTGCTTTTTTTAATGTTTCAATTGTTTTATCAACATCAATTATTGGCTTTATTACTTTTATTATTTGTATAATTGGAGTAAAAGTTGGAAATGTTTTTGGGGAAAAATATAAAAGTAAGGCTGAATTAACAGGGGGAATTCTGTTGATCATTATGGGCTGTAAGATTTTGCTTGATCACTTATTCTTTTAGGAAGGTTGAAAAATGATATGAAAGTCGAAATATTAAAAAAAAGACGTGAGCATCATACAATGCGTCCGACAAGACAAATTGCGCTTAGTTTTTTAGCAGTGATTTTTATTGGTTCAGTTTTATTAAGTTTGCCGATTTGCAATAATGCAAGTCCCACGTCATATTTAAATAATTTATTTATTGCCACTTCAGCAACATGTGTTACGGGATTAGTACCGGTTGTAATAAGTGAACAATTTAATTTGTTAGGACAATTGATCATTATTATTTTGATTCAAATTGGTGGTTTAGGTTTTTTAACATTTTTAAATTTATTATTAATAATGATCAATAAAAAGATTTCTTTGACAAATAAAATAGTTTTGCAAGAAGCACTTAATCAACCATCTTTAAATGCAATTCCCAAATTTGTAAAAAATGTAATTAAATATACTTTTATAATCGAAGGAATCGGTGCAATTTTATTATGCTTTGTCTTCATTCCCGATTATGGTTTAGTTAAAGGAATATACTTTGCTGTTTTTCACGCAATTTCAGCATTTTGTAATGCTGGATTTGATGTTTTAGGAAGTAATTCATTGATTGGTTATCAAAGTAATATAATAATCAATTTTGTTATCCCATCTTTAATAATTATGGGTGGTTTAGGTTTTATTGTTTGGTTTGATGTTGCTAAAACAATAAAAAAAGAGTTTCATAAACCATCTAAATTTAACTTTTATCATTTATTTAAAAATTTTAGTCTACATACTAAGCTAGTCTTGGTGACGACTGCTATTCTATTGATTGCGGGAATGATTTTATTTTATCTATGTGAATTTTATAACCCGGATACCCTTGGTAAATTAAACTTTTTAGATCAATTACAGGTGTCTTTTTTTCAATCAGCAACATTGCGAACAGCAGGATTTGCTTCTGTAGATATGGCGAGTTTATACCCGTATACTAAATTCATGATGTGCATTCTTATGTTTATCGGTGGATCACCTGCCGGTACAGCGGGAGGAATCAAGACAGTAACTTTTGCAATCAGTATTTTAATGGTCTATAATATTTATCATGGTAGAAAAGAAGTAGCTGTGTTTGCCAGAAGGATTCCTAAACGTTTAATTATTCGTTCATTTGCAATTATTACGATTGGTCTTTCTTTGGCTCTTATAAGTATTTTTATTTTAAGTATTAGTGAGAATGCTGTTTTTGTTGATATTATGTTTGAAGCTGTTTCAGCTTTTGCGACCGTAGGATTAAGTGCATCGTTAACACCTTCACTTACGGTAATTGGTAAAATAATAATTATTATCTTAATGTATATTGGTAGAATCGGAACAATTACTTTGATAATATCATTTGCTAGAAAATCTTATATTAATGCAGGAAAAAAAGAAGTAAGATATACCGATGGTAATATCTTGCTAGGTTAGGAGTAGAAAAATGAAAAATAAACAATATGCAGTATTAGGTTTAGGGGTGTTTGGATCAACTGTTGCAACAACATTATCGCAGTATGACTGTGAAGTTATTGCAATTGATAAAGATGAATCTTGTGTAGAAAGGATTGCTGATGAGGTCACTAAGGCAGTTGTTGCTGATACTACTGATATCGAGCAGTTAAGAGCACTAGGGTTGGATGATATTGACGTTGCTGTGATTGCAATCGGGACACATTTAGAAGAAGCTGTTTTAACGACGATGAACGTAAAGGACCTAGGGGTTCCATATGTAATTGCTAAAGCGAAAAATAAACAGTTTTCTAAAATATTAGAAAAAGTTGGAGTTAATAAAGTAATTAGAGCTGAAAAGGATATGGGAATTAGAGTAGCTAAATCATTGCTTAGAAAAAATATTGTTGATTTAGTTGAATTAGACGAAGAGTATTCTTTGGTAGAAATAAATGCACCACATGATTGGACTGGTAAAAGTGTTCAAGATCTAGACATTAGAAAGGCTTTTCATATGAATGTCATTGGGGTAAAAGATAGTGAAGATAATATGTCATTAAATATTGGAGCTGATTATATTGTAAAAAAGGGTGATCGTTTTTTAGTGATTGGAAAGACTACTGAAATAGAGCGATTTGATTATTTTACAGAATAGAAAGAATAATATTAAAGTATGGAAATCTATAAAAGATAGCCATACTTTTATTATTTGCTTATTAAAAAAAATAAATTTATAAATGATTTTTAAGTAATTGTTAATTATCTTGTATTTTAGCTAAAATATGATAAACTTCTTTTGAATGTATCAAAGCCGTTGAGAAAATTAGACAAATGAGCTACAATGAATGTATTAGGGAGGTATCTTTGGATGAAGATTATTATTTTGGGAGCGGGAAAAGTAGGGAAAACGCTAACCCAATATATGGCTAATGAAGATCATGATATTATCGTTATTGATCAAAATGCAACTAAGGTCAATGATGTTGTTAATCAATATGATGTTATTGGGGTTGTTGGAAATGGTGGATCGTATGATATTTTAATGGAGGCTAATGCTGATGAAGCTGATTTGATTATTTGTGTAACAGCTTCTGACGAATTAAATATTTTAGCTGGATTAATGGCAAAAAGAATGGGGACAAAGCATACGATTGCAAGAGTTAGAAATCCTGATTATTCAAAACAGCGCGACTTTATGAGAAATCAATTAGGATTTTCATTGATTATTAATCCTGAATTAGAAGCGGCAAATGAAATTAGAAGAACGTTGTCATTTCCTTCAGCAGTAAAAGTTGAAACTTTTGCTAGAGGAAAAGTCGAACTTGCGGAATTTAATGTTGATGAAAGTACTCAGCTCAATAATATTCAACTAAGTAAGTTAAATAATATTTCTAAAGCTAATATCTTAGTATGTGCAGTAAGTCGTGATGATGAGGTAATTATTCCGGATGGTAATTATGTAATTAAGACAGGTGATCATTTATATATAACGGGATCTCATCGAGATTTGACAAGATTCTGTTTAGATATTGGAATCATTACTAAGCAAATAAAAAAAGTAATGATCATTGGTGGCGGAAAGATCGCATTTTATTTAGCTAAGCAGTTAAGTGTTTTAGGAATGCGCGTAAAAATTATTGAAAATAACACAGAACATTGTAAAGTATTAGCAAAAAAACTACCTTTTATTACAATCATTAATGCAGATGGTAGTGATGAAGAAATATTAGTTGAAGAAGGAATTGAAAATATAGATGCATTTTTAGCATTAACAGGATTAGATGAAGAAAATTTAATTTTATCTTTGTATGCTAAAAAAATGTATCATAAAAAAACAGTGGCTAAAGTTACCCGAATGAATTATGCGGGATTAGTTAATAGTCTTAATGTAGATACGATCATTTCACCAAAAAGTGCGATTGCAGCTCAGATCGTTCGTTATGTAAGGGCTAAGGTTAATAAAGATGATGATTCCAGTGTCAAAACTTTATATAAGATCGTGAATGGGGAAATTGAAGCCAGTGAATTTGTAGTTACTAATAAAATTTCTTTTTTAGGTAAAACATTAAATGAATTAAAATTAAAAAATCATATTTTAGTAGCAGCTATTTCTAGAGGAAATGAAATGATTGTTCCTAAAGGTGGAACCACAATTGAATTAGGTGATCATGTAATTATTATATCTCGTGATGAAAAATTAAGAACATTGAATGATATTATAAGGAGATAACCAAATGAATAAAAAGATGATCATTTTTACATTAGGGAAGCTGTTACAAATAACAGGATTACTAATGTATATTCCAGTATTAGTTGCAATAATATATCAAGAAACAGAAGGAATTAGTTTTGCGATTCTTGGAGCTTTGATTTTTGGCTTAGGAACGATTATTTCATTTAAGCATCCCGCTAAAAAAAATATTTATGCTCGTGAAGGTTTTGTAATCGTTGCTTTGAGCTGGATCTTAATTTCGATTTTTGGGGCTTTACCATTTTGTTTAACCGGTGAAATCCCGTCATTTATAGATGCTTTTTTTGAGATGGTATCCGGTTTTACAACAACGGGTTCTTCAATTTTGTCTGATGTTGAAGCATTAAGTCATGCTAGTTTATTTTGGCGCAGCTTTTCGCATTGGCTTGGTGGAATGGGAATCCTGGTTTTTGTGATTGCTTTCGTACCAATTTCCTCAGGACGTTCTTTACATATTTTAAGAGCCGAGGTTCCTGGACCAGTAGTAGGTAAATTAGTTTCTAAAATTCGCTTAACAGCAAGAATTTTGTATATTATTTATGCTGTTTTGACGTTAGTAGAGACGGTTTTATTGTTGTTTGGGGGAATGCCGTTATTTGATAGCCTTTTAAATTCATTTGGAACAGCAGGAACTGGTGGATTTGCAATCAAAAATGCTAGTATTGCTGCTTATGATAGTGTCTATGTAGATACCGTGATTACGATTTTTATGATTTTATTCGGGATTAATTTTAATTTGATTTATTTTGTAATTATTGGAAAATTCAAAGAAGTATTTAAGAGTGAAGAACTGCGGTATTATTTCTTGATCATCATTGGTGCAACTATTCTAATTACAATCAATATCTTACCAATGTACGAATCGATTTTTTCAGCGTTACGTTATTCAAGTTTTACAGTCGGTTCCATTATTACGACAACAGGCTTTGTAACCGCTGATTATGGTAAATGGCCAATGTTTTCACAAATGATCATTATTATTTTAATGTTTGTTGGTGCCTGTTCCGGTTCAACTGGTGGGGGAATGAAAGTATCAAGAATTTTTATTTATTTAAAGAATGCGAAGAAAGAATTAAAACACTTATTACATCCTCATAGTATTCAAACAGTTGAATTTGAAAAACAGCCAATAGATGATCATGTAATCGCTAATATTCATTCATATCTAGTTTTATATTTAGTTATTTTTGCATTATCACTGCTGGTTTTAACGATTTTTAATTTAGATTTCAAAAGTGCATTTTCAGCAGTTGCTACTTGTTTAAATAATGTTGGACCTGGTTTTGATGTAGTTGGTCCCGTTAGTAATTTTTCATCATTATCGGATGTCTCAAAATTAGTCTTATCTTTTGATATGTTGGCAGGACGGTTAGAAATTTTTCCGATTTTATTATTATTTGCTCCATCACAGTGGCGTAGATAGCATAAAAAAAGGTAAATTGTGTAGACTATAGAGAGGTGATTTGATGAAAAAGGAAGAACTTGTAATAAAAAATGCCCTTCGAATGACGAAAGAGGCTGATGAGCATCTTTCTGTCTATGCAACTAAAAATAGTGATTGTATTAAAATAAAACAAATTATTAAGGATAAAGAAGAATTTGATATTCGCTGGCCTTTTGAAGAAGATATAGATCGAATTCTATATTGTAAATCATATCAGCGTTATGTCGATAAAACACAAGCTTTATCCTTTTTTCGTAACGCTCATATTTCTAAACGTTCAATTCATGTCCAATGGGTCAGTCGGATTGCAAGACAGATTGGCAGAGGTTTAAGCTTGAATCTGGATCTAATTGAAGCTGCTGCTTTAGGCCATGATTTAGGACACGCACCTTATGGTCATGTTGGTGAAAAGGCATTGAATGAAATTCTTCAAGATAAGGGTTACGGTTATTTTGCTCATAATGCTAATAGTGTTCGAAACATTTTATTTATTGAAAGAAAGGGAACAGGATATAATGTTTCATTACAGGTATTAGATGCTATTTTATGTCATAATGGTGAGATGTTATCGAAAAAATATATTCCTGATACTAATAAAACAATTGGACAGTTTTGGCAAGAGTATGATGATTGTTGGCATAAATGTGATACGAGTAAGAAGATCCGCCCAATGACATTAGAAGGCTGTGTAGTTAGGGTTTCTGATGTTATTTCATATATTGGCAAAGATATTGAAGATGCGATCAGAGTGGGAATTATAAAACAAAGTGATCTTCCTAAAAAGGCTACTGATGTTTTAGGCTTTGATAATAAATCGATGATCAATCGCTTGATTGGTGATTTAGTAATTCATAGTTATGAGTTGCCATATTTACGTTTTTCTAATGAAGTATTTGAAGCATTAAAAAGTTTGTTAAATTTTTTAACGATAAGAGTTCATCAACATCCTGTTTTAGTTAAAGAAAATACTAAACTTATTAGAATGATCAAACAATTATATGATGTTTATTATGAAGAGCTGACTGATCCACTAAATAAAGATTGTAAAATAAAAGCGTTTGTCGCTAAAATGTCATCGCAGTATCAACGTAATGATCCTGCTTTGATCGTTGCTGATTATTTATCAATGATGACAGACTCTTATGTTTTAAATGAGTATGAAACAATTTTTTTACCAATTCAGCATAATAAAATAATTTAGTATAAATTATCTTATTGGTATTATCTTTTTTAAATTCGTAGTATAATAATTCTATAAGGAGGAGTTACTATGAAACTAATTATTGCAATTGTTAATTCTGATGATAGTTCAGCTGTTCAAGGAGCCCTTACTGAAAAGGGATATTTTGTTACTAAATTATCTACAACCGGGGGATTTTTAAAAAAAGGAAATACAACATTTTTTGTTGGAACTAATGATGATAAAGTTGAAGACTGTATTTCGATAATTAAGGCTAATGCTAAAAAACGGGTTGAAAAAGAACCGACTATTCCTCCAACTGAAATGGGAGAGTTTTTTACGCCAATCATGGTAGATGTTCTAGTAGGTGGAGCCACTGTATTCGTACTTAATATTGATCAGTTCGAAAAATTCTAAAAAAAGAAGTAGCTATGCTACTTCTTTTAGCATATAATGTTTTAAGGTGATAATAATGGAGTATAGGTTAATAAAAGAAAATGAGATAGAAGCAGTAATTAAATTAGTTCAACAGGCTGCTAAAGAATTTATCTTTGCTAATTTAGAAAGTAATGGATCAAAAGACTTTGACCAGCTAAATACAAAAGAATTTTATTTAGATAAGTCTAATCTTACATATATTTGTTTAAACGATAATAAAATTATTGGTATGGTTAGTTTAAGTAAAGGAAATTATTTAAGTTTATTATTTGTTGATAAGCAATATCAGAGAAAGGGAATTGGAAAAAGATTAGTAGAAATAATTGATAATCTAGTTTTAGGTGATATTGAAGTTAATGCGGCTATTAATACTAGATTATTTTATGAACATCTTGGTTTTAAAATAAACGGTAATTTAGAAAAAAAAGAGGGAATATCATATTATCCAATGATTAAAATGAGAAGCGTAAAAAAACGCTTTAATAATTATGATGAAGTTGTGGAATTTATCAGTAGTCAAAAAAATCGTGTTTATAGCCTTGATAATTTTAAACGCTATATGGAAGATCTAGGTAATCCGCAGTTGATTTTAGACTGTGTTCATATTGGTGGAACAAATGGAAAGGGATCAACAACTAATTATATTAAAGAAGTATTAAAGCAATCAGGATATAAGATTGCCACTTTTACATCACCAGCTTTATATTCAAGATTAGATATTATTAGAATTAATGATCAATTTATCGATGAACAAACTATGGTGGATTATGCTAATCGCTATGTTGATTTGTGGTTGAAGTATGAAATTTCAATGTTTGAAATTGAAGTATTTATTGCAATAATGTATTTTATTGAACAAAAAGTTGATTTAGCACTATTTGAAGTAGGGTTAGGCGGTTTATTAGATGCTACAAATATCATTATGCCAAAACTAGCGATCAATACTAATATCGGTTTAGATCATGTAGATTATTTAGGGCATGATTATCAAAGTATTGCTTTGAATAAAGCGGGAATTGTAAAAGATGGAATCGATTATTTAACAGGTGAGACGAAAACAGAATGTTTAGAAGTGTTTAATGAGATATGTCGCAGGCATCATAGTAAATTGTTAACTTTACAGCCAATTACAAATATTTTAGACAGTAATAATGTTAGTTATCGTTATCGTGGTTATGATATTATCCTGGATACCCCTGCTTTGTATCAAATATATAATAGTGCTTTAGCTTTAGAAGCGTTGTTATATTTAAAAAATCATCAAATCGTTGATTTTAGTGATGATGACTTATTACAAGGAATGTATAATGCTCGCTGGGCAGGACGTTTTGAAATCGTTAATATTGAACCATTGATAATCATCGATGGAGCCCATAATAAAGAAGGAATCGATGCTTTTTATGAGTGTGCTAAAAAGTATGATCAAATAAAAATAATTTTTAGTGCTCTCCGTGATAAAGATTATAAGCATATGATTGAAAAACTGCTCCAATTAACTGATGATATTACGATTTGTGAATTTGAACACGTAAGAGCTAGCGATGCTAAAACGCTTGCTGATGGTTTTGATGTTAAAATTGAACCTGATTATAAAATAGCTCTTGATCAAGCGTTTGATCATGAGGGAACGGTTTTTGTTACAGGATCATTATATTTTATTTCTAAAGTTAGAGAGTATATCATGGAAAGATCAGGATAAAATGCTGATCTTTTTTTGTTTGCTTAAAATTATTGTGTTATAATCTTATAAACTAAAAAAGGAGATAAGTGAATGACATTATTTTTATTATTTATTGCTGCTGTTATCATTATCTGCATCCTTGCTACAAGACTTTCCTATAAGTTTGGAGTTCCGACTTTGTTGATATTTATCTTATTAGGAATGATTTTTGGAAGTGATGGGATATTTAAGATCAGTTTTGATGATTTTGTTATTAGTGAGAATATTTGTACCTTTGCTCTTATATATATAATGTTTTATGGTGGATTTTGTTTAAATTTTAATACTGCCAAACCCGTATTAGTTAAAGCAACGATCATGTCGACTTTAGGTGTTATTTTAACTTGTGGTTTTGTAGGATTATTTTGTTATGGAATTTTAAAAACCAGTCTGCTTGAGGGAATGTTGATAGGTGCGGTCGTAGCTTCCACCGATGCAGCTTCAGTGTTTAGTATTTTAAGAATGAAACGCTTAAATTTAAAGGAAGGAATTGCACCGTTATTGGAAATGGAAAGTGGTAGTAATGATCCAACAGCTTATATGTTGACGGTTATTATTTTGACACTTTTATCTGGTAAAACGACTAATATATTTATGCTTATATTAAGCCAGGTGCTATTGGGAGGCTTATGTGGGGTTGTGATTGGTTTTCTGGCGAGAAATTTTTTGGATCGAATTCGATTAAATGAGGTTGGTTTAAAATCTATTTTTGTAGCGGCTCTAGCGCTACTGGCTTATGCTTTGCCTAGTGTAATGAATGGTAATGGTTTTTTAAGTGTTTATTTATTTGGAATAATATTAGGAAATAGTAAACTAAAAAAGAAAACATCTTTAATTCATTTTTTTGATAGTATTTCACATATGATGCAGATCTTACTTTTCTTTTTATTAGGACTATTATGCTTTCCTTTACAGCTCATTGATATTATTTCACCAGCTATTTTAATTGCTTTATTTTTAACTTTTGTTGCCCGACCGCTAACCGTATTTATTTGTTTAACTCCTTTTAAAGTTCCGTTGAAACAGCAGTTATTCATTTCCTGGTGTGGTTTACGAGGTGCTGCTTCGATTGTATTTGCAATTATGACAGTTGTATCGCCAGCTTATACAAATAATGATATATTTCATATTGTATTTTTAGTTGCTTTACTTTCAATTACTTTTCAGGGGACTTTGCTGCCTTTGATGGCAAAATGGTTTGATGTAGAAGATAATCGAAATGATACGATGAAGACATTTAATGATTATACTAATGATAGTTCTTTTGAACTGGTTAAAATATATTTGGATAAAAATCATCCTTGGATCAATCAGACATTAGGTACGATCATAACACCTACTGACATGTTGGTAGTAACGATCATTCGCGATAATCAAATGATTTTACCTAAAGGATCAACAAGAATCATGTATCAGGATATCTTGATCATGTGTGCTCCTAGTTATGAAGGTAATGATATTTATCTTGATGAAATATGTATTGAACAGTCACATCATTGGATTGGAGCAACTTTGGCGAAGATAAATCCTGCTAATAAATTTTTAGTTGTATTTATCAAGCGTAATAATGAGATTCTTATTCCTAATGGTAAAACGAAAATTAAACAAGATGATATCTTAGTGATTTGTAAAAAGGAGTATTTAGGTTTTGTTGATAATAACTAAATTACTTGATGTAAACAGTTATTTATAGTATTATTCTAATTGTATACATTTTTGTATATAATTTAGAAAAAGGGGGAGTCTACTTTTTAGTAGCAATCGCATGTACGGTCATTGATCGGAATTAACGCCTGTGGACTAGAAATGAGGATGAAGCAGGAAAGATTGTAAATAAGTAGCAATCAGATTATGATTCAAATTATTTGCGGATTTATTTTAGTTTTGATCGGGGTATTAGTATTTTGGAAATACCCAATCAAAAGTGACACGAAGTCACTTACGTTAGCTGCTTTGTTTATTGTACTGGCAGCAGTATTAAAAAGGTTATCAATTATGATACCGTTATTTGGTTTTGAGAGTTTGAAAATCTCTATTGAAGTTATTCCGATGCTGTTAGCAGGAATAATGCTGGCACCTGGTTATTGTTATATTATCGGGATTGCTGTAGATTTAGTTGGGTTGATCGTGACACCAACAGGTTTTCCGTTTTTAGGATTTACATTAAGCGCAGTACTACAAACTTTGATTCCATCGATAGTGGTGGTAACGGTAAAAGAAAATTATACTCATTTTTTAGAGAAGATCATTCAAGTTATTTTAGTGCTTTTAGCAATCAGTGCCTGTGGTTATGTTTTTAGTTTAGATCAAGTAACTATTTCGAATAACGTGGTAAATATTACATTTAATTATAAAATTGCAATTAGTGTTATTTGTATTGTAATGATAAGTGTTTTATTTATTGTAATGTATTATTATAAAAGAAAGTTAAATGAGTCAGATTATCACTTATTTAATTTATGGCTTATTTCCGTAGTGCTTGTTGAAATGGTAATTACGTTTTGTTTAACGCCATATTGGTTGCAAGTGATGTATGGAATACCGTTTACATTATCTTTATTTATTCGAGTAATTAAAGAGTGTATTATGATTCCTGTTGATATCATTTTAGGATATAGTGTTTTAAAAGTTTTGAAACGATTATAGAGTCTTTTAATTAAGGCTCTTTTTTGTTTATTTTTAGAAAAATTGGAAAAAATATTGTGAGGTGAAATTAATGAATACATCTAAGTATAATCAGATTGCAGAAAAGCTAAAACCGCAAAAGCAGGTAAAAAAGCATTGTTTAAGTGCCTTTATTTATGGTGGAATAATAGGTTTGATTGGTCAAGGATTATTAGATTTTTATATGACGATTTTTGATATTAAAGAAAAAGAAGCGACACCGATGATGATCATTACGATTGTCTTAGCGGCAGCTATTTTAACCGGACTGGGAATCTATGATCGTATCGGTAAAAAAGCTGGTGCGGGTACCTTTATTCCAATCACAGGTTTTTCTAATAGTATGACATCTAGTGCACTGGAAGCTAAAAGTGAAGGATTAGTAACAGGTATCGGTGCTAATATGTTTAAACTGGGTGGTACAGTAATAACATTTGGAATCGTAGCTTCGTTTATTTTAGGAGGAATTCGTTATGTCATCAGTCTTATCTGGTAGCTCGATGATTTTAAAAAATGTTTATATTAGAGCAATTGGTACTACTTGTGGAATTGATGAATTTAATGGTCCGTTAGGTGATTATTTTGATCAGCATTATCCTGATTTTCGCTTTGGTAATGATTCTTATGAGCAGGCAGAAATAGCAATGTTACAAGATGCCCTTGGCATTGCTTTAAAAAAAGGTAAATTAAAAAAAGAAGATATTAATGTATATTTAGGTGGTGACTTAAATAACCAGGTTACTGCTAGTAATTATACCGCTAAGGATTTTCAAAGACCTTTTATGGCGATGTATGGTGCGTGTGCTACAATGGGTCTAGTGATAAATACCGCTGCTATGTTGATTGAAAATCATAGTTTACATAATGCTAATTGTTTTGTATGTAGTCATAATGCTACAGCGGAAAGACAGTTTCGCTATCCCGTAGAATATGGTGTGCAGCGTAAAGAAACAATGACGACTACTGCTACAGGAGCTGTAAGTGTGATTCTTGATAATAATCCTAGTGCTATTAGAATCGAAGCTTTAACGATTGGTCGCGTTGTTGATATGGATCAAAGTGATCCTAATGATATGGGAAGGGCAATGGCACCAGCGGCTTTTGATACGCTATGTAATCATTTAACTGATCTTAACCGCCAGGCTAATTATTATGATTTGATCGTCACAGGTGATTTATCAGATTATGGTAAAGCAATCATGAAGGAATTAATGAAAGAAAGTCATATTAGCTATAAAGAATATGATGATTGTGGCAGTTTATTATATAGTAAGGATCAAGATGTTAATCAAGGAGGCAGTGGTCCTTCATGTAGTGCTTTAGTTACTTTTGGATATTTATACCAAAAAATGTTAAAGCATAAGTATAAAAGAATTCTTGTTATTACTACAGGTGCTTTATTATCACCAGTAATGACTAATCAAAAGCAAAGTATCCCTTGTATTGGTCACGCCTTTAGTTTGGAGGTAGTAGAATAATGAATTATATTTTAGCATTTATTTTTTGTGGTTTTGTCTGTGTCGTAGCGCAGCTTATTTATGAGTACACTAAGTTGACCCCTGGTCACATCACTAGTATGTTCGTGGTTATTGGAGCTTTTTTAGATTTATTTCATATTTATGATAAACTAGTTGAAATTTTTCATGCAGGAGCCTTGCTTCCTATTACTAGTTTTGGTCATTCATTAATGCATGGAGCATTAGCAGCAACGAAAGAATATGGCTTTTTTGGTCTGGCACTGGGGGTTTTTGATTTAACTGCTGCTGGAATCAGTAGTGCGATATTATTTGCTTTTCTTGTTGCTGTATGTACTAAACCAAAATCATAATGAAGAATCCTTCTTTTGATCTCAATACCCGAACACTTGATTTTGAAAATGAAGAAGTAACGATCAATTATGTCTCAAGCCTTTGTTCTGATGATTTAATTGCATATTTAGTCGAAGGAATAACAAATCATCGAGGAAAAACATTAAAAGACTGTATAAATAATGGTGATGTAAAAGAAGAAACAGATCTTGAAAAAGCGCAGTATGCGATGTTGACAGGGTGTGCAGTAGTAAATTATCGTGATAAACAGTATGTATTAGATACAAGGAATTTTCCCAGCCGCTCTGTCGAAGAACCAGAAACGGAAAAGAGTGTTAGAGGTTCTAAAGATGGTTTTAATGAATCAATGCTTACATGTGCCGGATTGATTCGCCGGAGGATCAGAACGATTGATCTAGTTATGAATAAGCAAACGATTGGAAAAAATAATCCTTTAGATATTTGTTTATGTTATTTAAATAGTGAAGTTGATCAAACTATGCTACAGACGATTTTAGAGCGAATCAAAGAAATTAAAAATGAAGATCTAGTAATGTCAGATCGAGCAGTTGAAGAAATGATCTTAGATCAAGGGTACAATCCTTTTCCCTTAGTTCGTTATAGTGAACGGCCAGATGTTGTATCGACACATATTTTACATGGTCACATTGCTATAATTTGTGATACTTCGTCATCAGTAATGATGATTCCAACGACGATATTTGAAATTTTAGAACATGTCGAAGAACACCGTCAAACCCCAATCATTGGTACTTTTATTCGTCTGATTCGTTTTAGTGCGGTATTAATTTCGCTTTATTTAGTTCCTTTATGGTTATTATTAACAAATGATGGGAATCTTGATCTAGTTTTTTTGGGACAAGTATTATTAGTAGAACTTGCAATCGAACTGCTTAGAATTGCAACGATTCATACTCCGACGTCATTATCTAATGCTATGGGGATGATTGCTGCTGTATTGTTAGGTCAGTTTGCGATTGATCTTGGTATTTTTAGTGAAGAAATTTTACTTTTTTGTGCTATTGGTGATGTTGGTGGTTTTGCGACACCAAATTATGAATTATCACTTACTAATAAGTATCTAAAGATTTTTTTGATAATCTTTGCAGGATTTTTAGGCTGGATTGGCTTTATTATTTTTCATATTATTTTAATTGGATATTTGGTTAGATTAAAACCACTTGGTACTTCTTATTTGTATCCACTTTATCCTTTTGATGGCAAAGAGATGCTTAATTTTATTATTCGTAAACCAAAAAGTAAAAGAGGATCATAAAGCCTTGATTATTTATATAATTGAGGTTTTTTTATGAAAAATATGATAAACGAATGAAATGGGTTAAATATAACAGATAGTAAGAGAGTTTTATTTTTCGGCTCTTTCTTACTTTAGGGTAAATATTAAAAAAGATTTCTTTAATGATTTGCTAAATACTATCATTATTAAAATCTTTTATTTTTAATTACTCATTATCGAGTAAGAACTTATTTTTCTACTATCTATTCTATATAATTTGTTTGAGTTTTCTTCATTTAAAAATGCAAACATAATAAATAAATATTTTTCAAATTCATAACAAAATGTCTCACTTATTGAAAAATGGCTTATCAGTGTTAAAATACTTTTTAAGCAACAGCTAAACCATATCTATTTGATATCAGCTAAAAGCAGCTGGAAAACCGTACTAAAACAAAATACAATAATTTTATATCTATATATTCATGATGATATGATTTCATTAGCTTCGTTCCAATCAACTAAATTTTGAACTTCACTTTTATAAAGTCTTCTTTTTTCTTATTAATGATTCATAGTCCTTTCAATTTGTAATTTTTTATTTATTGTGCTTTTTATAATTTTTAGCTATAATTATCTCTCCTGTTAAGTCTAATATCATTCCAATAAACGCAATTATTCCACCTATTACAAACCCAATAATTTGTGGGATAAATTCTTTAATAATAAAAAATGATAATAGAACAACTATTAAACTTATCATCGATATTATTCTTCCAGATAACATTAATTTATAACTTATAGTTTTTTCTTGTTTATATTTTTTCTTAAATTCTTTTTTATTCATATTTTTATATTGCTTTCTATAACTTGTAATTTTTCTTTATGATATAAACATATAATTATGATTTCCAAACTCAATAAATTTTATTAAATTATCATAAGTAATTGAAATAGTTTTAGTATTTGTATTAGGATGAAATAATAATATTTTATCTTTTAAATCTGTATCTATTACTAATACCACTTTATTATCAATATCATTTAATATTCCAAATGGTGTAACACTTCCCTTTTCTAATTGTAAAACACTTTGTAATTCTGTTGTTTCTGCAAATGATAAATGAGATGTATTAACCAATTTTTCTATTTGTTTTATATTTGCTTTTTTATTTTCTTCCAATATTGTTAAAATATATTTTCCTCTTTTATCTGTCAAAAACAAATTTTTACAACCTGTTCCTTTTATTCTGTTTTTTATTGCCTGTGCTTGTTCTATTGTAAAAACTGGCTCGTGTTCTATTTCTTCAAATTTAATATCTAATTTTTTAAAAATATTATATAAATTCATTTTTTTAACTCCACTACAACTTCCCATTTTTTCGTTTCTTCTTATTAAAATTATAACAGTTCCATTTATTCACCACAATAAAAATATATATCTCGCCTATTTTTCAAATTTTAAAAATTAGCTAGAAAATTGTTTCATAAAGTTATTATTCTAGTGATGGTATATAATGAATTAATTTTAAATGTTCAAAATAAAGCTTAAATCATTAAAAACTGTTTTACATTTTTGTGGGAAAAGTCATAGATACAAAGTTAGTAAGTATATTTAAAGGTGTTACTGGTTTGGATGCTAATGAAAAGAAAGCTGATTTGTTATTGATGAATGAACGAAAAGGAAGAATGGTAGCTAAATAGATAGATTAACGATTATTTGAATAGTAGGAAGATTATTACAATCCTTTAATAAAGGATTATTGAATGTAGATGAGATAAGAGAAAGTATAAATAAATTAAAAGGATATGGAATAAGAATAAGTAATTTATGGTATGAGCATATTTAATAAAAATAATATGTTAATCATGGTCGTGGGGATATTTGATGGTTGATAATCAGCTAGTGTTCTGTGTGGATTATTTTACAAGATTTCATAGCAATAACTAAAGGACTTATAAAGAAAGGAACTGATATTAATACAGTGGATAAAAAAATATTAGATATTAATCAAAAAATCAATCAAAAGAAAAGGAAAATACTTGGTTATCTTCCTGCTGAACAGCTATTTGTCAAAGAATTAGCTAAAATTGGTATAACTAAAAATACGGTTTTCTATAAAAATTAGAACTTTTTTATCTTATTTCCACTTTCTGCTTGCAATTCAGGTTTCTGTTTATTTTGCAGTTGGCTATGATTTTCAAACAGCTTGGTGTATATGGTACTAGGAATGTATGTATAATTTTACAAGAAAATGAATCTAGTGATTTACAAATAGATAATTTATTTGTTTTGGATGCTAGTGGAAATTTAGAATTTTCAATGCCAAATAATTGGGTTATAGCCAGTTTTAATCATTTAGTTGAAGATTGTAAGTGATAGGTTTTTGATTTTTTGCTTTTATTGTAATGGAAACAGAATTTTGTTTTTGTACAATCTTTATATTGTTTTTCGTCAGTGGTTTTCCATCATTATCTACATTGATATGTATTGGATAATGCTCTATTATAGTTCCTTTTATAATAATTTCATTTTCTTCAAATAAAAATGATTCACCAATTTCATAGATGGAAATGTCTTTATTATTTATAATTTCTTCACAAATCAAATGTTCAGTTTCATCGTAAATATGAAAAATAGAGAAAAAACTGTTATTATAAATACGGGTTAATATCATAATGAAAATAAAAATAAGTAAAATTAAAGTTTCTATAATAAAAATACAAAATTTTATTTTATTCTTCATTGAATTTACTCCTTGTTTTTTATTTGTTGATTTCTATTGAAATAGTTGGATGTCCAACTATTTTGATATAAGGTATATTATCAATCCATTCGATAGAATAATATGTTGATTCACCATGCATATTATAACTATTAATATCTTCATTATAAGCAAGACAGGAAGTATAATAACTATATATTTGAGAATTATTATTAAAAATATAATCAACACGAATTTGTGTACTAAATAAAGATGTTGTATCTATTTTATATATACGTATTTTTGATTGTGAATTTGGATTCTTTTCTTCGATCAGTAGATTTTCAGATGGTGTATGATGTATAAATAAATCCAAAAAATGATGACTAGAGAAGAAATCGTTTGTCATAAGAATAATGCCTAAAAGAATGATGGATGTTTCAAGGATAATTATTATTGAAAGAAAATTCTTTTTCATTTTTTCACTTCTCCCTAATTTGACTTTTGATCATTTTATCAGTTTGACTCTTGTTTGAATACAAGTCTATATAAAAATGTAATGTTGTCAAGAAAAAAATTTCATATATTAATAACAAATTTATATTGAACTAATGGCATTACTTTTGAATAAAGTAATTTTTAAAATAAGCCTGCGAACTTATTATTATGTTTTTAAGATAAATATGAAATGTTTGAAACTTGCAAAACTGATTAACAAATAAAATTAAACCTGCTAGAATAAAAAATGTAATTATTAAGAAAAATGCTGTTTATGGGAAATAATCATATTGATTATGTGTATTCAAAGATAATTTTATTTTAATAATATAGAAAGTCAAAGAAAATAATAAAAAAGAATAGGATAAACGCATTTTATGCGTTTATCATGGGGTGAAAAAAGAATTCTTCTAATACTGCAATTTATGTGTTATAATAACTAATGCGTAATTAGGAGGTTTCATCATGGAATATCAGGTAGTAATTGAAGACTTTCAAGGACCTTTAGATTTATTATTACATCTAATCAAAGAAAAAGAAATGGATTTGGAATCGTTAGAATTATCTGTAATTGCTGATCAGTATTTGCAATATATTCATGCAATGGACCCATCTTTATTGGAAGTGATGTCAGAATATTTAGTCATGGCTGCTGATTTGATTGAAATGAAAAGTAAAATGCTTATTCCTAAAGAAAAAGTAACGATCAACGATGACTATCAAGAGGATCCTCGAGAAGCTTTAATAAAACGTTTGATTGAATATAAACGTTATAAAGATGTTCTTGATGATATTCGTGAAAAATATGAACAGCGACAAAATATCATCATTAAACCAGCAGAATCAATGGATGAATATATCATAGATACTAGTTCTATGATACCTGAAGGTTTGGAAGTATACGATTTAATGAAGGCAATGCAAAAAATGTTTCAACGAAAGGCCTTGATGAAGCCATTAGATACTCATATTGCTAAAAAAGATATTTCAATTGATGAAAGAACCGAACAAATTAGAGATTATTTTAAAACGAGGGTAAATAAAAAAGTTAAATTTGAAGAATTATTTGATCGATATGACCGCTTTTATTTTATTGTTACTTTTATTGCGGTATTAGTTTTAGCTAAGGATAAAGAAGTAGAAATAATTCAAGATGGATTATTTGCAGATATATATGTAGAGGGGAAGGTTTAATGGAAGAAACTAATTACTTAGACATTATAGAAGGAATGCTGTATTTGGCAGGGGATGATGGTGTAGATACTAAACAAATTGCCAGTGTGTTAGAGATAAGTCGTAAAGATGCGGTGTTATTGATGGATAAATTTGTTGAAAGTTATGAAAAAAAAGCGATAAAGGGTGTGATTTTGGTTAACTTTGGGGGACGTTATAAATTAGCTACTAATAGCGAGTATTTTGCTTATTATCAAAAAATGGTTGAACAAAGCAGTGCTAATTTATCTAATGCAGCTTTAGAAACCTTAGCAATTATTGCTTATAATCAGCCAATTACCCGAGTAGGAATCGAAGATATTCGTGGGGTAGGATGTGATGCGATGATCCGTAAATTAGTTGCTAAGGCATTGATTAAAGAAGTTGGTCGTGAAGACAGTCCAGGGATGCCGATTTTATATGGTGTGACTGATGAATTTATGGATACATTTGGACTGGCATCATTAGATGAACTACCGGCATTAGCAGATATTGTTGAAGTTGATGAACAAGAAGACATCTTTGCAACAAGATATCGCGAAGACAACGAGGCAAACAATGAAAGCCATTAAACATTTTAAGACAATTACTAAACATAAATATTATGTGATGAAGTTATGCTTTCGTTTTGGTTTATATAAACAGGGGTTAAAACATGATTTATCAAAATATTCATGGAGTGAATTTTCTACTGGTGCTAAATATTATTTAGGTTATAAATCACCTAATAGTAATGAAAGAGAAATGATTGGTTATAGTAGTGCCTGGTTACACCATAAAGGGCGTAATAAGCATCATTGGGAATATTGGATCGATTTTACAAGCCAAGGTATTATTGCAATTGAAATGCCAATTAAGTATGTAGTAGAAATGTTTTGTGATCGCGTAGCCGCGACGATGGTTTATCGCGGTAAAGATTTTGATTTTACAGCCCCTTTAGATTATTATAATAAAACAAGATTCTATTATGTAATCAATGAAAATACTGATCGGATAATTAAGGATATGCTGGAACATTTAGCAAATTCAAATCTTGATGAAACAATAAAATATATTAAAGAAACATATTTAAATGGTACTTATAAATAATAGTTTGTAAAACCAGGTAGAGGAAAATATAATGAATAATACTGAAAGAAATACTGGTGATCAGCATACGATTACAGATTGGCCGATAGAAATACAAAATATCAATGATATTCCTAGTGATTTTCAAAAGCAGGTTTTAACAGCTTTTGGGGATAATGTTTTTGATTATATTTTAGTATATGCACCTGCATGTTCGATGATAAAAGAGTCGTTAGCATATTTATTTGCTTATGGGAATAATAGAATCTTTTATTTTTATAAAGAAAAAGATAGTATTAAACAGACTATTGTAGAACAAAATGATATTTTTGAAGTGATAACGATAAAAGAACTTTTAAATACTAAAATAATTATAAAATATAAATACGGTGAACTGGTATTTCCATATGTTTCTTCGTCATATTATTTATATGAACCATTTTTAAATTGGAGTCTAGGTTTAAAAAAAGACTTTTTGCCATCTTCGATTGAACGCAATAATCCGCGACCAAGATCACTTTATCAGGATAGTTTAACGATGTTTAATTATTCATTGGCAGCGTATCGATTAGGAAATAAAATTAAGAAATATGATTATAATTTTCAAAAATGCAAAAAGAAATGGATGCCCTGGAAAAGCAGTATGGAAGAATGGTTAGATGTTGAAATGGAAAGGGGTACTTTTCATATATATAGTTTTGAGTATCTTACTAAATGTACTTATAAGTTATTTAGTAACTAAAAAGAGCATCGTTTAATGTCTTAATTAAAGACATTAAATTTTGCTCTTTTATTAATAAATAATTTATTTAAATCGTGCTTTCTTTGAATAATGTGTATGCAATAGATGATGAGCTTTT
Source organism: Clostridium sp. Marseille-Q5894 (assembly GCF_946902305.1). Taxonomy (NCBI): domain Bacteria; kingdom Bacillati; phylum Bacillota; class Clostridia; order Eubacteriales; family Clostridiaceae; genus Clostridium; species Clostridium sp. Marseille-Q5894. The sequence goes on from NZ_CAMPPT010000001.1 coordinate 424,052, forward strand.
TCGCTGTTTGGTTCTCCTAAGAAATCAGCATATAACTTTTGAATTTGTGAGTTCTTATGAGATTTACGAACTGGTAATGCTAGATCTTCATCATATAGAGCTTTCGCACGAGCTTGTTTCCAGTCAAAACCACTGTTACGAGTTAATGCATTGATGTAAGATTGACCACCACCGTTGACACAGCCACCTGGACAACCCATGATTTCGATGAAATGGTATTTTGAAGTACCATTTTTAATTTCTTCTAATAATGGTTTAGCTAAAGTCATACTATGAGCAACAGCTACATTTACTGTTAGATCACCAATTTTTATGCAGGCTTCTTTAACACCTTCTTCACCACGAACAGCATGATATTCGATCGTAGATAAATCTTCTTTGGTTAAAACATCAGCTACTGTTCGTAATGCGGCTTCCATAACTCCACCGCTGGCACCAAAGATAACCCCTGCACCAGTGTATTCTCCAAACATATCTTGATCAAAATCTTCATCTTTTAAGTCACGGAAATTAATACCAAACATCTTGATCAATTTACCTAATTCTCTAGTTGTTAATACAGCATCAACATCTTTTAAACCATCAGTAAGATTTTCTTCGCGTTCTTTTTCACCTTTTTTAGCGACACATGGCATGATTGAAACAACATAAATATCTTTAGGATCAATGTTGTTAGTTTTTGCATAATATGATTTGATCATCGCACCTAACATCATGTGTGGTGATTTACAACTAGATAAATGATCTAATAAATCAGGATATTCATGTTCAATATAATTGACCCATCCTGGACTACAAGATGTAATCATTGGTAAAACACCATTATTTTGAACACGACTAATAAATTCATTTCCTTCTTCCATGATAGTTAAATCAGCACCAAAATTAGTATCATATACTTTATCGAAGCCCATTAATTTTAATGCATGAACCATTTTACCAGTAACTCTAGTACCGATCGGCATTCCAAATTCTTCACCTAAACTAGCTCTAACTGCTGGAGCAGTTTGAACGATGACATGTTTAGTTGGATCATTTAAAGCAATGATGACATCATGGACTTCTTCTTTTTCATGTAAAGCTCCAACTGGACAAACATTGATACATTGACCACATTGCATACAGTTAACATCATTTAAACTTTTATCATATACTGGACCAACTTTAGTTTTAAATCCACGATTCATAAAGCCAAGAATTCCTAAACCTTGATGTTTTGCACAAGTTTCTACACAACGTCCACATAACACACATTTTGAAGTGTTACGAACGATTCCAGGAGATATTTCATCAAAAGTTGGAGTAGTTTTTTCACCTGCAAAGGCATCTTCACGAACTCCTAATTCTTGACATAATCTTTGTAATTCACAGTTTGTATTACGAATACAAGATAAACAGTCTTTAGAGTGGTTTGAAACGATTAATTCAACTACTCTTCTTCTGGCATCTAAAGCTCTTTGAGAATTAGTTCTTACAACTAATCCCTCTCTAACAGGATAAACACAAGCAGCACATAGTGTTCTAGCACCTTCAACTTCAACTTGGCAGACACGGCAGGCTCCTGTTCCTGTAACATCTTTTAAATAACATAAAGTAGGGATATGGATTCCGTTATTTTTGGCTGCTTCTAAGATCGTTTGCCCTTCATAAGCCTCTACTTCACGGTTATTGATCGTCATTTTTATTTTTGACATTCCTTACACCTACTTTCTTTCAATTACTTTAAAGTGACAAGCTTTGATACATTGGCCACATTTAATACATTTTTCTTTATCAATGACATATGGTACTTTACCAAGTTCACCATGAATGGCACCAACTGGGCATTGTTTTGCACAAAGACCGCATTTACGACATTTATCTTCATCAATAACATATTGTAACAATTCTTTACAAACTCCAGCTGGACATTTTTTATCAACAATATGAGCGATATATTCATCTCTAAATTGATTGATAGTTGAAAGAACTGGATTTGGTGCTGATTGACCAAGACCACATAGTGCTGTATCTTTAATTGTTGAAGCTAATAACTCAAGCTCATCAAGAGTTTCCATTGTTCCTTTACCATCACAAATTTGTTCAAGTAATTCTAACATTCTTTTTGTACCAACTCGACATGGCGTACATTTACCACATGATTCATCAACAATAAAATCCATATAGAAACGAGCAACATCGACCATACAGTTATCTTCATCTAAGACGATCATTCCTCCTGATCCCATCATTGAACCAAGTTTAACTAACTCATCAAAACCAATTGGGGTATCTAATTGTTCTTCAGTTAAACATCCGCCTGATGGTCCACCAGTTTGAACAGCTTTAAAACGTTTATTATTAGGACAGCCACCACCAATTTCATAAATTACTTCACGTAGAGTTGTTCCCATTGGAACTTCAACTAATCCAGTATTAACAATTTTTCCACCTAAGGCGAATACTTTAGTTCCTGGTGATGTTTCTGTACCGATCGATTTAAACCAGTCAGCACCATGTTGAATGATTTGAGCGATATTTGCATAAGTTTCAACGTTATTAATAATCGTTGGTTTACCCCAAACACCTTTATGAGCAGGGAATGGTGGTTTAGGATTTGGCATACCACGATCACCTTCGATTGATTTAATTAATGCTGTTTCTTCTCCACAAACAAAAGCACCTGCTCCTAAGCGGATTTCAAGTTCAAAATCAAAACCACTATCAAAAATATTTTTACCTAATAAACCTAATTCCTGAGCTTGACTGATTGCTGTTTTTAAACGATCAACAGCAATTGGGTATTCAGCACGAATATAGATATAACCATGATTAGCACCAATTGCATATCCTGCAATGATCATAGCTTCAATAACACTATGTGGGTTACCTTCAAGAATAGAACGATCCATGAATGCTCCAGGGTCACCTTCATCAGCATTACAAATAACATATTTTTCTTCGCCAGGTTCATTTAAAGCAAACTGCCATTTAACACCAGTAGGGAATCCTCCACCACCACGGCCACGCAGACCACTAGCTTTAATAACATCGACAACTTCTTGAGGAGTCATTTCTTGTAAAACTTTGGCTAAAGCAAAATATCCATCTTTTCCGATATATTCGTTAATATTTTCTGGATCGATCACGCCACAGTTATGAAGCGCAATTCTTTTTTGTTTATTGTAAAATTTTGTATCGTTAATATCATGAATTTCTCTAGTTTCTTCATCAGATTCATTTAACATTAAATGATGAACGGGACGCCCTTTATAGAAGTGCTCCATAACGATTTCTTTTACATCTTCCGGTTTTACTGTTTTATAAATAATATTATCTGGATAAATAGAAATATTAGGACCAACTCCACATAATCCTAAACATCCAGTTCTTAAAACTTCAACTTCATTTTCAAGTCCAAGCGCTTTAATTTCTTTTTCAAATTCTGTAATTAGTTCACCAGAATTACCGATTGTACAACCAGTCCCGGCACATACTAATACTTGGGTTCTTTTTGCTGGCATCTTACAACCTCCTATTTCTTATAATGTCCGACCGTATATTCGTCGATAATTTCATCATTTTTTAGATGTCGAACAGCAATCTCTTTCGCTTTTTTGGCATCAACTAAGACATAAGTTGTTTTGTTGTCATCACGGTCAAACACTTCTACGATTGGTTCTAGTGTACACATTCCGATACAGCCAGTCTGTAATACAGTAGCTGGCAGTTTTTGATTGGCAACTTCTTCTACTAATGTATTTAAAACTGGTCTAGCTCCAGCTGCTATTCCACAAGTTGCCATTCCGACAACAACTCGATATTTTTGTTTATCATCACTACGCATTGCCATATTGTTTTTGGCAGCGTCACGTATTTTCATTAAATCTTCTAAGGATTTCATTTGTGTAATCCCTCCTTTATATAATTTTTTAACCAGATAATAACTTCTGGTAGATTGATTGCGACACCATCAAGAATCTGTTTTATTTCTTTAGTGTCTAAAATGAATTCAAAATCATCACTTGTATATTTAAATAGATAGTCAATTTTATCATCAGCTTGAATTAAAGTAATGATAGTGTCAACAAGATTACCCATTGGTGGGGTATCGATATGATTTTTAACAAATTCGCCAGAAATTTCAGTTCCTTTATTAAGAACCGATTTAATTGAAAACTTACCACCAGTAGCTTCAACGTTTTCCTTGAACATTGGAATACCTAGTCCCACTTTACGTGTTGTTCTTGTTGTATAGAAAGGATCAATTACTTTATTTACAGTTTCCTGGTCCATTCCTGTACCATTATCAATAATTTGAATACTAATAATATTTAATTTACTACTATCATGAATAAAAATCTGAATCAAACTAGCTTTAGCTTTAATCGAGTTATAGGCAATATCAAGAATACTCATTGCAATTTCCTGCATCGTTATTTCCTCCATAATTGATAAAATTTATCTTTATCAATTTGATTGATTGGTTCATTAATTGATTCGAGATTATGTGCATCGCTATTAAAGAAAATATAATTATCTTTAAGATGCGGGCATAATGCCTTTAGTTCCTTTAATTCTTTAAGACTAGTAACTTCAATTCCATCATAATTTAAATCAACAGGAATATCATGATAAACCTCATAGATACCATATTTTTTAGCCATAACATGAGCTAACACAGCAGACCCATTAAATTCATGAATTTTATCAACGATCTGATAAACATCTAGGTCTAAAGAGCTAATCAATAAATTATTTTCAGTATCAATCACTTCATCACTGCTATTAAAAATATATTGGTTGCCATAATAATCAGGCTTGTTAGCAACTTTGATCAAGTGCTTATCGATCCAGTTTTGAACAATATTTAAATCAGTGTTTTTAAGAAAATAGGCAAGAATATGAATTTCTTCTTTGCTTTGCAGTTCAACACCATGAACATAATCTATTTTCCCTTTTAAAATATCATGATTGATTATATCTTCTAAATAAAACTGTTGTTTTAAAGAATTATGATCAGTAATAGCAATAAGATCTAATCCTTTGATATAGGCCATATTAAAAATATTATTAATTGTCATCGTATCATCACCACATGGTGATAATGCAGAATGAATATGCAAATCATAATACATTTTATAAGCCCAATGAAATTAAGTCTTTAGTAACTAAAAAGGCATCTTTTTCACTAATGAATAAAGGAATTTCTAGTTCAGTAGCTTTTATGATTGTATTTTCATCAGGATAACTATCTTGAACAAAAATAATTCCCGCGAAATCATTTAACTGCGCTACAGCAATAACATTTATATGTTTTTGTACTGTTAACCATAAAGAACCCTCTTTACCATTAGCCATAACAAAACTCAAAAGATCACCAATATAAACCCCTTCAACAATATTGGTTAATGGAACGTTATTAATTTGTTTTATATTTAATTTTAATATTTCTTTTATTTCCATTAAATCACCTTCTTTTAACTCGACATAAGGAATCATCTACTTCACCACTGGCAATTCTTGATGCTAGACCACGACAGTTTGCAAATCCACAACTGCCACAATCAAATTGCGGTAATGTCTCTAAGATAGCATTAACCTTATTAAACCATGCTAAGCGTTCTTTAAAATTCTTTTCATCACTATTAATTGTGTGGGTCTTTTGATAATCGGTCTTTTCTAGAATAGCAACATCTTTATGACATTGGCTAATCATGCTTTCGATATTAAAACATCCTTCAAATGGATTTGACCAAAGATAATAACCGCCAATGCATCCTTGATAACAATTAAATAAAGCAATCAAGTCAGCATGTTTTAGCTGGTCAAATTCAATTAAATCTAAAACCTTTTTAATTTGTGGTAGACCTTCAACACTAATTACAGATAAATCTCTATTACCAAAGAGATCACTGACAATGCTTTTTACCCCGTATTTATTTATTTCGATGTCTGATTGTTCTTTATCTTTAAGCTTATTGATTTGTGGAAACATCTGAGAGATGCTTAAAGCATAATCGATATTTGATGTTTCATTACCAAAAGGATTTTTAGCTAAAGTTAATTTTCCAACACATTCACATAATGAATAAATACCAATATTTTTATCCTTATATTTAGCTCTTAATTTTTTTGCAGCAATTTCAATTGGATAATCATATGGTAATAAATGATCAATAAGGGTAGGATAATCATTTTTAATTAATTTATTGATAGTCGGGCAAAAAGACGTGAGCATAACTTTATGTTTACCAACACTATCTTTTAAAGCTTGTTTATATAATGTTCCTTCAATATCACTATATTGAACAACTTCATCAAAACCAAATTTCTTTATTGCATGAGCAATATTTTTAATTTCCTGATAAGTTTTTAAATCTGATAAAATTGCTGTTGGAATCAAAGCAATATTATAATCATATTTTTTTAATGCTTTTTGTAAGTCAACTTGTTTAACTTTTAATACTTTCTGGTCACATGCCTGAATACAGATATCACAATTAATACATTTATCTTTATCGATAATTACTTGTTCATTAACAATTGAAATAGCGTCCATGGGACATGTTTTAACGCATTTAATGCAATTTTTACAGCTATTGCCTAAATAGCTGATTACCGGTTTCATTGAAAAGTCATTTTGATATGTGTTCCTTCACTTGAAGATGTTATTTCAAATGAAGATGCAACACTTTTCATATTGAAAAGTCCCATTCCAGCACCAAATCCCAATTCTCTAGCTTTAGGAGAAGCAGTAGAGTAACCTGGTGTTTGGGCTAGTTCAAGATTTTCGATTCCTGGACCAATATCATCAAAAGATAGATGAACGATACCTTCATCATCAATTTCAAAAGTAACCGTACCACCATTAGAATGAATAGCAATATTTATTTCCGCTTCATAACAGGCAATCGCTACAGCTTTTAAAACCTTACGATCTATTCCTAATGCTTTTAAAGTTCTTTTGATATCGCTGGAAGCTTTTCCGGCATCCTGGTAATTATCTTTTTCTACTTGATAAGTTTTAATCATCGTCGCATTCCCGCTTCGTATAATTTTCCGCAGGCTTCGAACATCATTTCATCAGTTTGGAAAAGATTGATATGCAAATTTTTTGCCATATCAACAATTGTCATATCTAAAGGTTTTCCTCTGACAAAAAGAATTGTTTCAATATCTAGAACTTCTGCGGTACGTAATGACTGCACATTTGCAAGACCAGTTATAAATAAAATGTCCTCCGTTTCATTTTTCAACAATGCTAGGGCATCTGACATTAAATCAGTAGAAAAGCCCTTATCATAGTTTCGTTTATAAATATCTTTATCGTCGATATAAATTTCTTTAGCCTTTAAAATATCAACGATCTCTTTAACTAACATGGGGCTTCTTCTTTCAAATAATCTAGAACTAACATTTTTAAATCTTCTAATTGTTTAGAACATCCAAAAACTGTTCCGTCAACACTGACTACTGGGGCAAGCCCACAAGCACCTACACAACGTGTTGCATCAATTGAAAATAAGCCATCTGGACTAGTTGAGTTTACTTCGCATCCCGTCATTTCACAAAGTAAATCTAGAATAGTTTGGGAACCATTGACATAGCAGGCTGTTCCTAAACAAACAGAGATAATATGTTTTCCTTTAGGTTCAGTTGTAAATTGTGAGTAAAAGGTTACAACTCCATAAACTTTTGATACTGGCACATTAATTGCCGCAGCAATTTTTTCCATTGCTTCAAATGGAATATAGCCAAGTTCATCTTGAACTTCATGCAGCATCAATTTCATTGGACCTTTTTTATCTTTATGTTTTTCAACAATTTCGTCAATTTTATCCAAATACTCTTGTTTCAACTTCTTCATTTTTACACCTCTTTCTTTTTATCGTATGTTATAATTATAACATGTTTTGAAACCGCTTTAAATAGCATAAATTATAAAAGTCCCATATATTTGACAGTTATAATAAATAGACAAAAAAGTATATATTTAGAATAATCAAACACAATTTACTATTTATATGTTAAAATAAATTCATAAGGAGAAAGTAATATGATGAATTTATTACATTTAAAATACGTAATTGAAGTGGCTAAAGCTGGCTCGATAAGTAAAGCTGCCAATAATCTCTATATGAATCAACCGCACTTAAGTAAAACGATCAAAGATTTAGAAGAAAATATGCAAATAATTATTTTTGAAAGAACTTCTAAAGGAGTTGTTCCAACTAAAAAAGGGGCTGAATTTATTGAACGAGCTAAAAGCATTATTATGCAGGTTGATGAAATGGAGGCGATGTATCATAGCTATGATGATAAATCGATTCATTTAGATATATGTGTACCAAGAGCTAGTTATATTGCAAATGCATTTACTAATTATTTATCAATGATAAATCTGAAAGATAAAAATATTAAAGTAAATTATCGTGAAACTAATTCTTTTGAAACGATCAAAGAGGTTTATGAAGGAGATGCGAATATTGGAATTATTCGTTTTTTTGAAGATGAAAAAAATTATTTTATTAATTTATTAAAGACTAAAGAGCTCGAATATGAAGAAATTCATCAGTTTAACTATCAATTGCTTGTTTCAAATGATAATCCTTTAGCTTATAAAGAAAAAATCAGTTTAAATGATTTAAATAATCAGATTGAAATTACGCACGGGGATATCTCATTACCTTCACTGCCTTTAGTGGCAGCAAATTGTAATGATAAAACAAGACAGGCTAAAAAACAGATAACTATTTATGAAAGAGGTATTCAGTTTGAACTGCTTAACCGTCTGCCTCATACATACATGTGGGTTTCACCTATTCCTCAAGAAATTTTGATTCGTTATAATTTAAAAACAAAAATTTGTCAGGATAATAGTACTACTTGTTATGATTTCTTGATCAATCGTAAAGGATATCGAATCTCTAAGGAAGACCAGGGATTTATCAATGAGATAAAACATAGTTTTAATAGAGATATTATTTAGGTATACGAAAAAAGGAATAGGGCTATTCCTTTTTTGTCACTTCGAAGTTAAATTTGTAAGCGCTATAATCAAATAGTGGAGGTGCTTATTAATGCAAAGATTTACATTACCTAGAGATTTATATCATGGAAAAGGTTCTTTAGAAGCATTAAAAACTTTTGAAGGTAAAAAAGCGATTGTTTGTGTAGGCGGTGGAAGTATGAAACGTAATGGTTTTCTAGATCGTGCCGTTGACTATTTAAAAGAAGCAGGGATGGAAGTTAAGTTATTTGAAGGAATTGAACCTGACCCATCAGTAGAAACAGTAATGAAAGGTGCAGCTGTAATGGAAGAATTTCAGCCTGACTGGATCGTTGCCATGGGTGGGGGTTCTCCAATCGATGCAGCTAAAGCAATGTGGATCAAATACGAATATCCAGAAATTACTTTTGAAGAAATGTGTAAAGTATTTGGGATTCCTAAATTACGTCAAAAAGCACATTTTTGTGCAATTCCTTCAACTAGTGGAACTGCTACGGAAGTAACTGCATTTTCAATCATTACAGATTACAATAAAGGGGTAAAATATCCAATTGCCGATTTTGAAATTACACCTGATGTTGCTATCGTAGATCCTGATTTAGCAGAAACGATGCCAGTTAAATTAGTAGCTCATACAGGTATGGATGCGATGACTCATGCAATTGAAGCATATGTATCTACTGCAAACTGTAACTATACTGATCCGCTTGCAATTCATGCAATTGAAATGATTCAGGCAAATTTAGTTAAATCTTATAACGGAGATATGGCATGTCGTGATGATATGCATGATGCTCAATGTTTAGCGGGACAAGCGTTTTCTAATGCTTTATTAGGAATTGTTCATTCAATGGCACATAAGACAGGTGCAGCTTTTGTTGATCAAGGTGGTCATATCATTCATGGGGCTGCTAATGCGATGTATTTACCTAAAGTAATTGCATTTAACGCTAAAGATGAAACAGCAAAAAAACGTTATGGTGTAATTGCCGATTATATGCATTTAGGTGGAAATAGTGATGATGAAAAAGTAGCATTATTGATTGCATATTTACGCAAGATGAATGATGATTTAAATATTCCACATTCAATCAATCACTATGGAGCAGATGGTCTACCTGCTGAGGTAGGGTTTGTACCTGAAGATGTTTTCTTAGCTCGAGTTGAAAATATTGCCGCTCTAGCAATTGAAGATGCATGTACAGGATCAAATCCAAGAATTCCAACTCAAGAAGAGATGGTAAAATTATTAAAAGCTTGCTATTATGATAGCGAAATTGATTTTTAAATTTTAAAAACTAGACAAGGAGGCAAGGGACCTTGTCTTTTTTTTATCTTATGTTAAAATGCTTTTGATAGGGAGGTAAGGAAATGAGTTTATATATCACAAGACATGGGGAAACTGATTATAATGTTAAAAATTTAGTTTGCGGTATTAGTGATGCTAGATTGACTGAAAAAGGAATTGAACAAGCTAAAAAGCTAGCGGTGTCGTTACAGTCAGTAAATTATCGCTATCTCTACGTTTCACCGTTACAAAGGGCAGTTGACACAGCAAATTTAGCTAATGTTCGACAATTAGAAATGATCGTTGAACCGCGTATCATTGAAATTAATTTTGGAAAATATGAAGGAATACATCGTAAAGATGAAGGTTTTTTAAATAATAAACATAATTTAGCGTTTCGTTATCCAGGTGGTGAATCATTTATTGAATTGTGTAAACGAGTCTATGAATTTCTTGATGAAATAAAAAATCAGGCAGTTGATAATGATGTTTTATTAGTTTGTCATGGTGCAGTTTGTCGGGCTGTTCATAGTTATTTTAATGATATGACCAATGATGATATTTTTAATTATCAAACTGATAATTGTGAATTATTGAAGTATGATTATTAATTGAATATTTTGAAATATGATTAGAAAGAATTTGTTGAAGAATAGAAATAAGGAAGTGTTGGATAATAAATCAACGCTTCTTTTTTTATCGTAAATATAAAAAAATCTGTTACAAGATACGTGAAATCTGTTACAAGATACGTGTTTTATCATGATGGCTAAAAGTTAAAAAATGTTGTTATTAACGATAAAAACTTGTTGTAATTTTTGTAAAAAAAAGTTACAAATATTCTAACTTTATAGTAAAAAAGAGGTTATGATAAAATATTTTATATAAATAGTTTTGAAAGGAGGATAGGTCTAAAAGGATAAGATTTATTATTGTTACTATGTTTAAATAATGAGCTATTAAATAAATTTGTAAATGAAAAAAGTTAAACGTAGTAATATTGGATGATTAAAAAATTAAGGATTTATTGTGGGAATGGGATGTTAATAAATAATATGGTATTAAAAAAGAAGGGAAGTGGAGAAATAATGCAGCACATTAAAAAAATATTTATTATGATCGTTAGTGCTTTTTTATTAATGACATCGATTACGAGCGGTATTGTAACGATTAAAGCACAAGATGATGTTGATCAATATGCGCTTATGCGTGAAAAATTTCACGATATGGCGGTTGGCGGCAGCTATGATATTAATGATCCAGATGTAAAACCGATGTTACAGTCTATTAATGATACAGCACAGTTGTATTGGGATAATATGAATAAAAATCCTATCTCTAATGCAATAAAAGGAAATTATATGAATGCTGAGGATACGGCTTTGGATCCTAATTTAGATCCATCGAATGATTATATTTTTCCTGAGTATCCGCTAGGTAAACGCCGTAGTGGCAGCAATGCGTATATTAATGCAAATTCAATTCAATTTACATATCAATATCTTAGAGCTATGGCTTTAGCATATGAGACCAAAGGCTGTGCATTATATAAAAATGAAGATATGTTTGAAAGCATTAAAATGGCATTAGAATTCATGAATGAATATCATTATAATCAAGAATTCAAACAAGGCAGTAAAACAGTCCCTTATGGTAACTGGTTTTCTTGGCGTTTAGGAGCTCCGGTTTATTTAGGAGAAACATTACTTCTTTTATATGATGATTTGGATAAAGAGACGATTGATAAATACGCTGCAACAATGGCGGAATTTGTTAACTGGACATCTTTTACAGGAGCAAATTCAACATGGAATGAACGTGTGAGTATGTATACTGGTTTATTAACAGAAGATTCATCATATATGAGTCATATTCAATCAGTAATGCCAACGGTATTAAAATATACAGAGCAGGGTGATGGATCTTTCCCTGACGGTTACTATGAAGATGGAACATTTATTCAGCATACAACTTTTCCTTATAATGGTGGATATGGATTGATGTGTCTAACAGATACAGCATATTTAATATACATGCTTTCAGGAACAGATTGGGATCTAGGAGAAGATAGTGCGAATATTGTATATGACTGGGTCTTAGATTCATATGAACCAATGGTTTATAATGGTTTAAGTATGGATGCTTTTCGTGGTAGAGAAATTACAAGAACTGATACTACGCAGCCTCGTGGGGCATTGATCATTGCAAATGCGATGTTAATGTTATGTCAAAATGCGCCAGAAAATATTCAAAATCAATTTAAAGGCTGTATCAAACAGTGGTTTGGCAATGAATTTATGATTGAACAAATGAATGCTAGTGCTGATACCCCTTGGTATAAATTCCCATTAGATACAGTAGTTAAAGTAAATAACATTTTAGATGATAATAATATCATGCCAATAAGTTTTGATGGAACAACTTATCAAATGAATAATGGTGCTCGGACGATCCATTGGTCAAAAGAGGGCTGGGCTTATACGATTGCCATGGCTTCACCAACTATTAAAACTTATGAAGGTGGCGATTCTAATAATAAAGGATGGTATATTGGAAATGGTGCTACTTACTTATATACAAATGATTTAGAACGTAGCGAAGGAGTCGAAAAAGCGACCAAAGATTGGTATCGCATTCCTGGGGCAACTTCAGTATATGGCAGAAATCAAGGATCACAATATAATCTCAATGCCTTTGCTGGTGGTGTAAGTGATGGTGTATATGGTGTATCAGGGATGGATCTAGCTATGACAACTCATAATTTAAAAGCTAAAAAGTCATGGTTTATGTTTGATGATGAAGTTGTTGCTTTAGGAAGCAATATTAGTGGACAATATGATGTAGAAACAACACTTGAAAATTATAAAATTGATGATCACAATAGAACATATTATGTAGATGGTAATGAGCAGACAATGAGCATGGATGGTATAGAAACTGCTTATAGTAATGTAAAAACATTTAATATGCAAGGGAATGTTGAAGATTCTGAAATCGGATTTTATTTCCCTAATAGTTTAGACATCAATGTAAAAAGTGAAACTAGATCAGGAACATGGTCATCTTTAGGAGAATATAATCGCGATACGACGACATATAATGCCGATTATTTTACTGTTTGGACAGATCATAGTGAAAATGGAAATGGCGCTGCTGATGGATCATATGCATATGTATTATTACCAGGAAAATCAGTCAGTGAAACAGCTGCATATGCTTCAAATAGTGATATTGAAATTATTCGTCAAGATGATAAAGTGCATGCAGTATATGAAAAGAGTTTAGGAACATTAGGTGTTAATTTTTGGCAGGATGGATATAATTCAGTTGATTTAGGTGATGTTAAAAATTATGTAACAAGTGATAGTGCGGCCTCAGTTATGATCAATGATACTGATAATGGCTTGAATGTTTCTGTTACCGATACGACTCAACAAAATAATGATTATATAACTTTAGAAATTAATCGTGAGGTACAGGGATTAGTTAGTGCTGATGAAGGCATTGAAGTTATCCAAATGGCACCAACGACGATTATTAAAGTTAATGTTAAAAATGCAGATGGTAAATGTTTCCAGGTTGCTTTTTCACATGATGATGTGGATTTAAAACCGACTTCAATCACTGATGTTTATATGGATGATGATGCTTTAGTAGTAGCTGTAAATCGTGAAATAAATGCTAAAAGCTATTTGATTCACTATGGTAATGAAAGTGGTAAATATACAAATGTTTTAGAAACTGATGATTTAACAACACGGATCTATGGATTAACACCAGGGGCTACTTATTATTTGAATGTTCAAGCTAAAAATGGTGAAAATATTAGTGAATTCGGAAGCGAAGTTTCTTTTACGACAACTGCTACAACTTCATTTTTTGATGAATTTGAAACAATGGATAAGATGTTGAGTCATACATCAAATTGGGATTTTGATTCAGCAAATGCGGGACAAAATGGACAGGCGAATAATTTTGAAAGTGATACTACTCGAATTAAACGCGTTGGTTCAGATAGAAATAGTGTTGAGTCGATCGTTTATATGCTGCCAGGACTTCAAGATTTTACTTTAGAAGTATATGGTTATGATAATTCGATCGGAACGATCAACATGTATACATCACAGGATGGTAATACATGGCAAGAACAAGCTTATCGTACTTCGCCAGCTGTCAATACTAAAAATGGCTGGTTTAAACAAAATTTATCGACACCAGAGAGTGGAATTAATGAAGATGCTAATTATCTTAAAATTGAGGTTTGTGATCATCCAACTAAAGTATGGGCACCACAATTTACTAGATTTGATGCTACGATGAAAAATGCTAGTGATCTTAAATTATTAAAAGATTTAATGCAAAATGACAGTAAAATATATTTAACTACTGATGTTGATTTTACAACTTATTTAGATGATGATGTCGTAATGGCTACCAGTGATGATGCTGAATTGTTATATAGTTATACAAATATTAAAGATGGTACGATCACAGCTTACGTTAAAGAAGGTGGCAATGTAGATATTTCGATATCAAATAATGGTATAGATTATACCCCATTAACTGTTGCAAAAGAGGCAGTAGATACTAATGATGGTTATACAAAAATAAATATTATTATTCCAGAATTAGCAGAAAATATCGATTATTTAAAAATAACACCATCAAAAGATAGTATGATTTCAGATGTTACTTTGAGTTATGTGCCTGAAAATGCTGATGTCCAGCAAATTCGATTTGTTGATAAAAGTATCGATGGAGTTATTGATTATGATGTAGTTCCAGCAGTTAAAACAGCACCAATGAATGCCCAAAGTACGCTTATTTATAATTCAAATAATGATAGTGTTGTTACATTTAAAAATGGTACATTACAGTTTATGAAACAAGGTAGTGCTACAGTTGAGCTGCAAGTCAAGGGAACTGATGTATCAGCTGTTTTACCAGTTACAGTATATAAAGATATGGCTTTAAAAAAGGCAGTAACAGCAAGTTCTTCAACAGCTGGTTATGCAGTTACTAATGCTGTTGATGGTGATATGGATATTACAAGATGGCAATCTAATTCGCAAGGAAAAGAATGGATTCAGGTAGATTTAAAAAAAGAAACATCTTTTGATGCGATTGATCTTAAATGGTATTCAAATGGTGAAAGTTATGATATTTTGGTTTCTAATGATGGAACAAATTGGAAGAATATTAAATCAGAAACAGAAGCAAAATATGGTCAGTACGTTCGTTATGATTTTGATGAATCAGTAACGGCACGTTATGTAAAGATTCAAGGTGTAAGCGAATCACAATATTCATTATTTGCTTTTAGAGTTCTACAAAGAACTGGAAGTGAAAATGATGTTGAATTAGAACCATGGAATCTAGCGCTTAATAAACCAGCCTATAGTAGTGGTTTACATCCAAGTGATGGAACTGGAAAAGCTGAAAAATATGCTGTAGATGGAAGTACTGCAACCCGCTGGGCTTCAAGAAGAACAAATGATGAATGGTTTTATGTAGATTTAGAATCAGATTGTATTATTCAAGCAGTCAATATATTATGGGAAGTTGCTTCAGCAAAAGAGTTTAAATTACAAATATCTGAGGATGGTGAAACTTGGATCGACATGGCCCATATTAGTAATAATAGTGTGCAAAATGATTGGACAAAACATGTATTTTCTCAAGATTATGTTGGTAGATATGTCCGGATGCAGGGAATTTTAGCTAATACCGGATATGGATATTCTATTTATGAATTCCAGGTAATGGGAACAACAGTTGATAATCCTAGTGTTCAAGATATCAATAATATCTCATTTGTAGATAATAAAATGAGCATGTTGAAGGGACAAACAACGACTCTTGTAATTACAACTGATCCTGAAAATGTAACGGCTTCTAGTATTGCCTGGGAGTCATCAGATCCAAGCTTAGTATCTGTCAACAATAATGGTAAGATTACGATCAAAGGTGAATCAGGAAAGGCAATAATAACGGCATATTCGATTAAAGATCCGACTGTTAAAGCTGAATGTACGATCAATATTACACCTAGTGCCGGAAAAGTAATTAAAGTTGAAGGTTTATCTTTATTGAATACGGTCGATACATTATTTTTAGGAGATATTCATCAATTAAGTGCAAATATTACGCCAGAAAATGCAACACATCAATATATTATCTGGTCAAGCAGTGATGAATCAGTTATTAAAATAGATGCTGATGGAAAATTAAGTGCTGTTGGAATGGGAATAGCTACAATTAGTGCTAAGACAACAGCAGGAGTAAATGTTGAAATAACGATTACAGTTAAAGAAGCTCAAGTTGATAAAGATTCATTACAAGAAATTTATGATAAAAATAAAGATAAAGTAAGTGAAACTTATACTCCTGCAAGCTGGCAAGGATTCAGTGAAGCAATGGAACAGGCAAAAAATGTTTTAGAAAATGAAAGTGTTAGTCAAGAAGAAGTTGATCAAGTTTTAGCTGATTTGATGACTGCTGTTGAAGAATTGGTGAAAAAAGCTGATAAACGCGGATTAGAAATAGCTGTCGAAGTAGCTGATAAAATTACTGATGAAGATTTAGAAGCAGTAGTTCCTGTTGTAGTAAACGAATTTAATGCCGCTTTACAAGAAGCTAAAGCAATCTTAGAAGATGAAAATGTTAGTCAAGAAACAGTAAATGCATCATTTGATCGCTTAGCAACAGCAATTCAAATGTTGGATTTTATTAAAGGCGATAAAGCATTATTAGAGATTTTAGTAGCTCAAGCAGCTAAATTAGATAGTAGTGATTATACTGATGAATCATGGGCTGTTGTAGCTGATGCGCTAGCTAAAGCTAATGAAGTACTTGCTGATGAAAATGCATTGCAGGATGAAGTAGATGCAGCAACAAATGCTTTACAAAATGCTATAACAGGATTAGTGGAAAAAGTAGATAAGACATTATTAGAAGCTTTCTACAATAAAGTAAAAGATAGTGAAGAAAGTAAATATTTAGCATCATCATGGTCAGGATTCAAAGAAGCTTTAAATAGTGCTAAAAATGTATTAGAAAATGATGAAGCAACTCAAGAACAAGTGGATGCTGCATATAATGTGCTAGTTAAAGCCTATTTAGACCTAAGACTAAAACCAAATAAAGATTTATTACAAGAACTAATTGATCAAGCAAAACGATTAGATCGAGCAAATTATAGTTTGGCTAGTTATAAGGTGATGTTAGAAGCATTATCAGATGCTCAAGCAATATACGCTAATGAAGAAGCAACAGAAGCTGAGGTAATAGCAGTTCAAAATGATCTAGCAAAAGCAATCGACAGTTTAATAGAACAAAGTAATGAAGATACATTAAGTATTAAAACTGGTGATGATAGTTTTGTATATGGTTCATTAGGATCAATGATGCTAATGGCAGTGACGATTGTTTTATTGAAAAAAAGAGAATCTTAGATCAAAAATATAAATAAGGAAGTTTTAAGAATAAGCTTAATTCTTCCTTTTTTGTTATTTTAAAGTGCTAAAGAAACAATGTTATAGTAGAAAGATTATTAAGTTTTAGTTTGTTTAATAAAGTCTAAGATTTATAATTTTATTAATCAGATAACCATAGAAATATTAAGAGATAGATATAATGGAACTAAAGAATCATGAATAGCTATAATTAAAACTATAATAAAAAAATTTCATAATTTGTTTTAAAGACACAGAAATAGCATATTTTGTTAACGTTCAGCGAAAATGTCACCAAAAATGAAGAAGGGTTCAACTAGTGAGAACCCTTTGTTTTATTGTCTAATTCTTGGATGAGATTATTTAAGTCTTTGTGATTGTTAATCACAACTTTTCTGTTTTTATGATTAGTACCAACTATTGCACAATCATAAATTCTACCTATATATTTCATTCTTACTTTGTTTTCCAACACAAAATATAAAACAGTAATTTCCGTTGATGATCTGATTTTTATGACTTCTCCATTATTATCATATGGAACATAATAATAACCTTCATAAGAAAACATATTACCTTCAACGATTTTTCTTTTATTTGAAATTGTAAATACTAAATTTAAATCATAATTTTCGGTTAATTCTACAAATTCATAGATTGGATCAATGGGTAAATGCGCAAATTTTTCATTTAGATATTTTATATAGAAGTCATTGAACCATAAGTTTAGCTGATCATAATCTTTTATTTTAAATCTAATAATATCATTCGGTAATCTTCGTTGTGCGGTTCCATTGTATCTTTCTATTAATCCTTTTGCTTGTGATGTATTAGCGAAAATCATTTCAATACCGAGCTTTTCCATCATTAATCCAAAAGATGTCGTATTACCTTCAGAACTTTTAAAAATAGTATGTTTGTCTGAATAAATCGCTATGGGAATTCCTTTTTTTCTAATAATCAGTTCCATTATTTTACAATATCCAAACATACATTCGTTTTTGGTAAACCATCCTGCAAGTATATCATTGGTTGCATCATCTACAGCCATATGTAATGTGTAGAGCTGACCATTACCAAACCAGTCAAAAGGAGTTCCATCAACTTGAATAAGCATACCAGCTCGAGGACTTCTTTTTCTTAATAAATGTAGAGGAGAAGCTCTTTTATGACTTCTATGTTTTACCGGAGATGACCACTTGAATTGTTTATAAAGGCGCTGAAAGAATGAAATACTTCTAGGTTTAAGCTGATATTTTAGAACATCAAGCTCTTTAGATGGATTGAAAATAACATCTTCAAGATAAATATCTCTAAATTGTGATATAGTGATATTAGGGTATAGTTTTTTGAAATTGACGATATAGTCAACTTCAGTATTTGAAGCACGGTTATTGGCGGCCAAACCTTTATTGCCGTGAATCAAAGTGGAATCTATACCTTTTTCTTTTAATGATTTAGAAATACGAATAAGTTGACGCCTAGAATAGCCAGTAAGAATAGATAATTGATCATAAGACATATTTAAATCACCATTTATTTTTTTAGACAACAGATCAACAATTTCTTTTTTGTCCAATAAAAAAACCTCCTTCATATAACATGATAGAGGATAATTTTAACAAAGAGAATACTGGTGACATTTTCGCTGAATTTTGCGGTGACATAATCGTTGAATTTTAACAAAGAAATAGCATATTTTTGACATTTATAAATAGAAGACTTATAATAAAATTAAATAAATAAACGGGGAGCATTTGCTGAGAGTAAGCTTTAGACTTAGACCCATAACCTGATTTGGATAATGCCAACGTAGGGAAACAGTAATTTTGATTGTTTGCAGAAGGTTCTTTCAGGTGCCTCTGTTTTTTTATTAAAGGAGGACGGAAATTGAATTATACAACACAGATGGATGCAGCGAGAAAAGGAATGATAACACCAGAAATGAAAATTGTTGCTGCCAAAGAAAACCTTGATATTGAGTTATTAAGAGAAAAGATGGCTTTAGGAGAAGTTATTATCCCATGCAACAAAGTTCATCATGCTCTTTGCCCTAATGGAATCGGAGCTATGTTAAAAACAAAAATCAATGTGAATTTAGGAACTTCAAGAGATTTAGTTGATTTAGAGATGGAATATGAAAAAGTAGATATGGCAGTAAAGATGGGGGCAGAAGCCATTATGGATTTGAGTTCTTTTGGGGATACGCAAAAGTTTAGAAAATTTTTAGTCGAAAAATGTCCAGCAATGCTAGGAACAGTACCTATTTATGATGCTGTAGTTTATTATCATAAACCACTTATGCAGATTACAAGTAAAGAATGGATCGATATTGTAAGAATGCATGCTCAAGATGGTGTAGATTTTATGACGATTCATTGTGGAATCAATCGAAATACTGCTAAACGTTTTAAAGAAAATAAACGTTTAATGAATATTGTTTCTCGTGGCGGTTCGATTATTTTTGCCTGGATGGAAATGACAGGAAAAGAAAATCCTTTCTATGAATATTTTGATGAAATTTTAGATATTTGTGAACAATATGATGTGACTTTGAGTTTGGGTGATGCCTGTCGACCAGGCTGTATCGAAGATGCCAGTGATGCTAGTCAAATTGAAGAATTAATTGTTTTGGGTGAGTTGACAAAACGGGCTTGGCAGAAAAATGTCCAAGTCATGATTGAAGGGCCAGGACATATGCCGCTTAATCAAATTCAAGCGAATATGGAAATTCAAAAAACATTGTGTCATGGCGCTCCATTTTATGTCTTGGGACCAATCGTAACAGATATAGCACCTGGTTATGATCATATTACCAGTGCAATCGGTGGGGCAGTAGCAGCAGCCAATGGTGCTTCATTTTTATGCTATGTGACACCAGCAGAACATTTAAGATTACCTGATATAAATGATGTTAAAGAAGGAATAATTGCTAGTAAAATAGCGGCTCATGCAGCTGATATTGCTAAAGGAATTCCCCATGCGATGGATATTGATCATCAAATGAGTGAAGCAAGAAAAAAACTAGATTGGGAAAAAATGTTTACATTGGCAATCGATCCTGATAAAGCTATAGCCTACCGTCAATCTTCAAAACCAGAAAAAGAAGATACTTGCAGTATGTGTGGGAATTTTTGTGCAGTAAAAAATATGAATAGAATATTAGATGGAGAAAATATTTCTATATTTGATGAATAGGAGAAAATTATGTTTAAAGAAATGTTAGATAATGTCAGAATAAAAAAACCACTTATTCATAATATTACGAATTATGTAACAGTGAATGATGTAGCAAATATGGTCTTAGCTTGTGGGGCAAGTCCTATCATGGCAGATGATGAAAATGAAGTAGCAGAAATTACTAGTATTTGTACAGGATTGAATATTAATATTGGAACATTAAATTCTAGAACGATCTTATCTATGAAAAAAGCGGGACAGAAAGCAAATGAATTGTTACATCCGGTTTTATTGGATCCAGTTGGCGTAGGAGCAAGTCAGCTTAGAACAAAGACAGCTTTTGAATTGATCGATAATGTTTCTTTTAGTGTTATTAGAGGAAACATTTCTGAAATCAAAGTTTTAGCTTATCGTCAAGGAAGCGTTCATGGCGTTGATGCAAATGTTGAGGATGCTGTCAATGAAGAAAATTTAGATAATTGTATTGCATTTGTTAAAAAATATGCTCAGCAGGTTCAAGCGGTCGTTGCGGTGACAGGAGCAATAGATTTAGTTAGTGATGGCACAACTTGTTATGTTATTAGAAACGGAACAAAAGAAATGAGTGCTATAACGGGGACGGGTTGTCAGCTGTCAGCTTTAACAACAGCTTTTATTTGTGCTAATCAAGATCATATTTTAGAAGCAACCGCAGCAGCTGTATGTGCAATGGGATTGGCTGGTGAAATTGCCCAGACAAAGATGCAAGATCATGAAGGGAATGCAACTTATCGAAATCGAATCATTGATGCTGTTTATCACATGACGGGTGATGTTTTAGCAAAAGGAGCAAAATATGAAATTAGATAAGCAGGATTTATTATTATATGCTGTAACTGATCGCAGCTGGTTGAAAGATAGATCCCTTGCCAGTCAGGTAGAAGATGCTTTAAAAGGCGGAGCAACATTTTTACAGCTTAGAGAAAAAGATTTAGACGATGAAACTTTTAAAGATGAGGCATTGCAGATCAAAGCGTTATGCCAAAAATATCATGTACCATTTATTATTAACGATAATGTTGAATTGGCTAAGGAAATTGATGCTGATGGTGTACATATAGGACAAGATGATTGTGAATTGAAAAAAGCAAGAGAAATTTTAGGTAAGGATAAGATCATTGGTGTTTCGGTTCATGATTTAAAAGAAGCAAGAATAGCTTATGAAAATGGTGCAGATTATTTAGGTGTAGGTGCAGTTTTTTCAACTAATACTAAAAAGGATGCTTCAGCGGTTTCGTTTACAAC
This sequence comes from Clostridium sp. Marseille-Q5894, assembly GCF_946902305.1. NCBI lineage: Bacteria > Bacillati > Bacillota > Clostridia > Eubacteriales > Clostridiaceae > Clostridium > Clostridium sp. Marseille-Q5894. Next base: position 446,250 of record NZ_CAMPPT010000001.1, read on the forward strand.
TTTAAAAGAAATTTGTACAAATATAGATATACCTGTTGTAGCTATTGGCGGTATTAATGCTGATAATATTATTCAATTAACAGGTAGTGGGATAGATGGAGTGGCTGTGATTGGTGCAATTTTTGCCCAAGATGATATAAAAGAAGCAGCAAAAAAACTAAAAGAAAAGATCAGTCGATTAGTTCATCAAACAATACCGGCTTGTTTAACGATTGCGGGAAGTGATAGCAGTGGTGGTGCTGGTATTCAGGCTGATGTGAAAACAATGCTGATAAATCGGGTTTATGCTATGTCCGCTTTAACAGCTTTAACAGCACAAAATACGACTGGTGTTACGGGTATTTATGAGATATCAGATGAATTTTTAGAGCAACAGTTAGATAGCATTTTTACAGATATTTATCCCGAAGCTGTAAAAATTGGCATGGTGTCAAATCAAGCTTTGATTATTTCGATTGCAAAGAAGTTAAAAGAGTATAATGCTCGAAATATTGTTATTGATCCCGTTATGATAGCGACCAGCGGTGCTAAATTGATCGATGATGAAGCAATTGATACTTTAAAAGAATATTTGTTACCTATGGCTACTGTTTTAACACCGAATATTCCTGAAGCAGAAATTTTAGCAGATATGAAAATTAAAAACGAACCGGAAATGGTGGAAGCTGCTGCTTTAATTGGTGAAAAATACGGCTGTGCAGTTTTGATCAAAGGTGGTCATGCTATTAATGATGCTAATGATTTGTTGTATCAAAAAGGACATTATCAATGGTTTAAAGAAAAACGGATCGATAATTTCAATACTCATGGCACCGGTTGTACTTTATCAAGCGCAATAGCAGCAAACTTAGCAAAAGGGGATAGTTTAGAAAAATCTATAGAAAAAGCAAAAAAATATATATCAAAAGCATTAGCAGCGATGCTCGATCTAGGAAGTGGTTCGGGACCAATGGATCATGGCTGGGTATTAGATAAATGATTGTTGCTAATGCATATATATTTGTTATTGATGCGGTAAAAAATGCACATTAATGAGTATAATGATGTAAAAATTCTTATAGCTGATGGAAAGTATACATAAGATAATGAAGTATGATGGTGTTTTTAAATTTCTTGAAATTCGGAGATGATTTAATAATAAGTCATTGACAAGGTAGGTTGTGAAAAATAGCCTACCTTGTTAGTTAAGGGGATAAAATTTGAATCATAATTTGCAATTATACAGATATTTAGTATTATTTTGTTTGTTAAAAGATAATATTGGTTTGTCTAATCAAGATAACGATATCCAAGTATAGAAAATTTATTATATATTAATTTAATAATGATTTTTATCATAGTTAATGTTATAATACCTAAGAATAATTTATGGAGGCAAATATGAATATTATTGAATTAATCAAAGTTATAATTTTAGGTGTGGTAGAAGGGATTACAGAATGGCTGCCAATTAGTAGCACTGGACATATGATTTTGGTGGATGAGTTTATAAAATTAGATGTTAGTGCTGATTTTTTAGAGATGTTTTTAGTTGTAATCCAATTAGGAGCAATACTTGCTGTTGTGTTTTTGTACTGGCAAAAGTTACTTCCGTTTGATTATAAAAATAATTGGAAAATAAAAAAAGATACATTTTCAATGTGGTTCAAAATAATTGCAGCTTGTATTCCTGCGGCAGTAGTAGGGGTATTATTTGATGATCAATTAAATGAATTATTTTATAATCCTCCAACTGTTGCTATTGCTTTAATTGTTTTTGGGATTTTATTTATTATTATAGAAAATTATAATAAAGGAAAAAAAGCAAAAATCAATTCATTAAGTGAAATAACTTATAATACAGCATTGATTATAGGAATATTTCAATTAATTGCAGCAATTTTTCCTGGTACTTCTCGTTCTGGAGCAACTATTGTTGGAGCTTTGTTGATTGGAGTTAGTCGTACAGTAGCTGCTGAATTTACTTTCTTTTTAGCAGTACCAGTCATGTTTGGAGCAAGTTTATTAAAATTAGTTAAATTTGGATTCGCTTTTACTGCCAGTGAATTAGTTTTATTGATTATTGGTATGTTAGTAGCTTTTGTTGTCAGTATGATAACGATCAAGTTTTTAATGAGTTATATTAAAAAACATGATTTTAAAGTGTTTGGCTGGTATCGAATTATTTTAGGAATTATTGTTTTGATTTATTTTATGATTTTCTAAGTAAAGTACACATATAAATTTTATATGTGTATTTTTTTAGCTAAAAAAATCGTTTTATGCATAACTTAGGATGAGGTGTTGATATTGTGTGGTTATGATATTTTGTATTTAGATAATGATACTGAAAGTAAAAAAGATTACCTTGATAAAATTGAAAAATAATTACTGAAGGTAAGAAAAATAATAATGTTTCAATAAAAGCAAAATATTAAAGAAATCGATTATTTAAGAAATAATAAAGGGATCATATTATAAAATATCTTTATTTATGTTACAATGATAAAAGAGTAAAGGAAAATGTTGATCTGAAAAAATTTCTATTTTAATAGTTATAAGATTCGTGATGTTTAACTTTTAAGATAAAAATATCTTGTGCTAATAATATCTTTATAAAAATCAAGCAAAGCTGCGGCTTATAAGTTATTTTGATTAAGAAATTTTTTTGGAAAAAGCAAAAATAATAGCTTGCAATACTTAATAGTTTGAAAAGAAATGTAGGCAGAAAGGAGAGATAGCGATTATGAAGATTTTATTATGCTGCATGGCAGGGGTTACTTCTAATATGTTTGCATCAGCATTAAAGGATGAAGCAGCTAAAAGAGATTTGGAAATTATTGTCTGGGCTGCGGCTCAAACAGCAGTTGAATATTCTATTGAACAAGCTGATTTGATTTTAGTAACGCCACAACTAGCAGGTTCATTAAAGAAATTTAAAGATCTAGCAGTACCAGGAACGCCAGTAAGTCTTATTAGTGAAGAAGATTTTAGAACTTTTAATGCTAAAAAGGTTTTAGATGATGTTCTTTCGTTATAATGATAAAAAATAAGAACTATAGCTGATTTGATAGTATGATATAAAATAACCTCATCATTATGATGAGGTTATTCTTTATGAGCAAGTTCGATCCAGTAATCTGATAATTTCTCTAACATTTTTAAAAATTCTGTTGTCTCTTCTTTGGAAAAAACATTAAACATATCATCAGTCATATTTTGTGTAATATGACCGCTATCAGCTGCTTTTATAGCATGATGTAAATATTTCATAATAAGCTGATGTTCACGCTGTTTAAAATGCAGTCGTTTGTCATGTTGTTTAGGCATTTGAGGGATAACCCCAGTTTTGGCATATGTTTTTCCTCTAGGGCAATGTGGTTTTGATAAATCACATTGTCTAGGACATATCGGACAATGTGTTTCTTTCATACTTTTACTAGATATTTAAAGCAGATTCTAAATCTTTAAGCATCATATCTAATGCTGTGATACCACCTTCAGCAGTATACCAAACAGCTGGATGTTCTAAGTAGATGATTTGATTATTTTGATATGCATTTGTTTTTGCAACCAATTCATTTTCCATGATATCTTTTGCTAATTGAGCACCATCAGTACCAATTGCAGCATCTCTATCCATAACAAAGATATAATCAGGATTTAATTGTAAAACTAATTCAAATGATGTTTCATTACCATGAGTTGGAGTAGTTCCAGATGTTGAATTATCAGATGATCCATCACTATTACTATTGCCACGTCCGCCACGAGTACTATTTTCACTAGAGGCAGCAGTTGCCGCTTCAGCACCAATGTTTTCAAATCCAATTTCATTAGGAATTAATGAACAACGACCATCATTACCTAATAAATTAAAACTTCCACTTGTTGTCATACCAAGTAAAGCTGTTTTTCCTTCAGCAAACTCAGCAAGTTTTTCGATTCGTGAATTGAAAACATCGATTTTTTCATCTACTTCATCTTCTAATCCAAAAATAGAAGCAATTATTTTGGCATTATTACTTACACTTTTAACTAGTCCAGCTTCTGTATCAGTTGCTAAAAATACAACTGGAGCTATTTCACTTAAATCATCATAAGAAGCACTTAAACGCCCACCAATAAAAATAATATCTGGTTCACATTCCATAACTGCTTCCATATCTGCTTCTTTGATTGTTCCTAAATTTACAATATCATCATTATTTACATAATCTTGTAAATAATCTAAAGATGTTGTAGATGAACCAACGACACGATCACCTAGATCTAAATTATCTAAAATATCTAAAACAGCCATATCTAAAACAGCAATTCTTTCAGGATCGTATGGGACTTCAACTTCACATTCTTTTTTATTACCGTCTAATGCAGTAATTGTTACAGTTTCTTTTTCTTCTTCTTTTTCATTATTTGATGAGCAGCCAGTTATTCCAACTGCTAATACTAATACTAGAATTAATGATAATAACTTTTTCATATTTTCCTCCAAATTTTAATAATAAATCGTTAATGGTTTTCCATCAATTTCCATAATTTCAAAATCTACATTATATATTTTTGACAGTGTTTCTTTAGTAATTACTTCTTTAACTGTTCCAAATTTTGCAACCTTAGCATCTTTTAATGCACAAATATAATCAGAATAAAAGGCTGCATAATTAATTTCATGAAGAACAAGAATAATTGTTTTTCCTAGATCATCACAGAGTCTTCGAACAATTTTCATCATATTTGTTGCATGGTAAATATCAAGATTGTTTGTTGGTTCGTCAAATAAAATGTATTCTGTATCTTGAGCAATAACCATTGCAATATAAGCTCTTTGACGTTGTCCCCCTGATAATTCATCAATAAATTGATCTTCAAATTCTTCTAATTCCATATAACTAATAGCTTGATCGATCATTTCTTCATCTTCCTTTGTAAGATGACTGCCTGAATAAGGGAAGCGTCCAAATGATACAAGTTCTCGCACTGTTAATTTCATTTGTACATTATTTGTCTGTGTTAAAATAGCTAAACGTTTAGAAAGCTCTTTACTTTTCCAGTCTTTAATATCTTTACCTTGAAATTCAATTTCACCACTATCTCTTGCTATTAAACGCGAAATCATATTTAAAATCGTTGATTTTCCTGCACCGTTAGGTCCAATCATAGATGTAACACATTTTTTAGGAATATCAAAGCTTATTTCATCGACTACTTTTTTTCCATCGTATTTTTTTGTTAATTTTTTTATTTTCAAATTTATACACTCCTGTTCGTTAATAGTAAATAAAGAAAATAAATACCACCGGCAACTGAGATAAAGACGCTTACAGGGATAGCATAACTATATACCCGTTCAACGATTATTTGTCCGCCAATAAGAACGAACATTCCGAAAAATGTTGCCCCTAAAATTAATTGACTATGCTGATAAGTTTTAAATAATTGCCGTGATAAATTGGCAAGAATTAATCCCAAAAATGAAATTGGTCCAACCATTGCTGTTGCAATAGCAATACATAGAGTTACACCTAATAGCAATCTTTTGATACTACGGTCGTAATCGACACCTAAGTTAATAGCTTGATCTTTTCCCAGTGTCAATACATCTAGTAATTTTAAATCCTTCCATAAAAAATAAATTAAAATGATTAATAGAATGATTGAAAAAATTATAATTTCAGTATTGATATTGTTAAAACTTGCTACTAAAGATGCCAGTAAATTATCATATTCATTAGGATCCATTATTCGTGTCAAAGTTGTTTGAATACTTGAAAAGAATGAAGTTAATACAGTTCCAATCAATAAAACATATAGAATATTATATTTTGTCTTTTTAAATAAATAGCTATAAATTATGGTTGCTACAAGTGCCATAATTATTAGATCAGCAGCAAATGAATAATTAGCATTGGTTGCTAAAAGACTTGTTGAACCAGCAACAAAAATAATTGCTGTATGTATTAAAGAATATAAAGCATTCATTCCTAGTAAACAGGGGGTAACGATACGATTATTGATAATTGATTGGAAAACAATGGATGCACCACCAATTGAAAATGAGACAATAATCATAACAATGACTTTAGTAATACGAATTTTCATAGAATACATGAAAAGTTTTGGATTTGAAAACTTAACGCCAATAAACAAATATCCTATAATTGCAAGAACAGTTAGAATTCCTAAACAAATAAACTTTTTTTTCTGAATTTTGTTTAAAGAAAATCTCATTTTGTTCCTCCTTTTTTTAAGCGAATAGCTTTACGACCATGCTGTAAACGATAAAATAATAAGAAGATAAAGAGAATACTTCCTAGTATTCTAATAATTAGTTCAATAGGAAGTTCATAAGGGAAAATAATAACTCTTCCTATCATATCACAGACTAAAACAAAAATTGCACCAAATAATGCTGTATCAATCATTGTGCCTCGAATTTTATCACCTTTAAACATTGCAACCAAATTAGGAACGATCAAGCCAATATATGAAATTGATCCAACAATAACTACGATACTTGCAGTAATTGTTGCTGCTATGATCAATCCTAAAAATAATATCACGTGGTAATTGACACCTAGATTTTTTGAAAAATCTTTTCCCATACCAACGATATTAAAATGATTTGCATATATAAAAGCAATAATAACCAAAGGAACTACTAAGTAAACAATTTCATAACGCCCTCGTAAAACAAGTGAAAAATGTCCAACTAACCATGTTGATAATGCTTGAGTCATTTCGTATTTATATGCAAAATAGTTTGTGATACCATTAATAACATTACTAAACATAATTCCTACTAGAGGTACCATTACGACATCTTTAAATTGAATTCTTTGAATGAATCCGACAAAAATACATGTTCCTAATATTGCGAATATAAATGCAAAAAATGCTCTTGACCATAATGTTGAAGCGGGCATAAAAAGTAGTGCTAATAAAATCCCGAATTGGGCTGAAGAAATTGTTGCTCCTGTAGTTGGAGAAACAAATTTATTCATACATAATTGCTGCATGATCAATCCAGCAACACTCATTCCTATACCAGTACATAAAATTGCAAGTAAACGTGGTAACCGTGAAATTAAGAAGATTTCTAATTGTTCTAAATTACCAGATAAAACAGATCCAATATTTAAATCTATTACACCAACAAATAATGATATTCCTGATAATAGGATCAATATGATAAAAAGGCATATTGTTGAATAATATTTTTTAATGATAAATTCCTCCTCTCTTATTGGTTGAAGCAGCAGTGCGTCAGCATTATAATGTTAGATTAATCTAACATTATAATAACAAAAAAACAACGTTTGCAGCAAACTGGTTTTACATGCCAAGCACTACACGTTGCTCTAATATAGTAGCATAACAAATTTATAGAAGTCAACATTATTTATCTAATTAAATAAAAAATTTGTTACTATTCATTGAAAAGCAACAAATTATGCATGAATTTTGGTATATTATATGCAAGTCTTTAATAAAATATATATAATAGAAAGAATTATAGTTGTTGATAATTTTGAAAAAATACATTTCATGATATACGATTGTAAGATTAGGAATTTTTTAATGCATGAGATGAGAAATTAAGGAGGGGTGAAAAATGAATAAAGTGATTTTTATTTTTTCGATTTTCTTTTTTAAAAGAAGTAAGTAGTATTATAAATAGGGTTACTAGCAATGTTTGTAATTCAGTTAAAATCAATAACTAAAGCTGATAGCTATAGCTTTAGATTGGAAAATTATAGGAAATGATGTACAAGAGATATTAGAAGTACAGAATATAAACAAAACAAAAAAGCAAGTTAGAAAGGTGAATGATTTAGGTAATAAGGTCATAGAAAAGGATAATGAAATAGAATATGGCTATTAAACAATAAATGAATTATCAGAAGAAAAGAGAACATTTTTAACATATCAGATCATGGGCACTTATATTGCATTCTAGTAATTTTTAACAATAATTTGGTTTTATAATTGCGTTAATCTTTATTATTTGGGTTTTGTATTGATAGTGTTAGATAAAAATATAACAGGTTATTATTGAAATATTATTACTTTTGTAGGGGTATTGACGATTGAAGAAATGATATAAGACAATGAAAAAAATATTGAAGAGTATTTTGTTAGAAATAAGACTAACTGTTTGTACGTTGCTTTTCAAGAACGAATATATAGCTAGGCTATAATCACCTATTTTTTTTGTATCTTTTTAAATTACGCAAAATTTGTTCCTGTTTAACCTTCTTACGTTCATAAAAGGCTATTTGTTCGTCTTTGTTAGGTATGTTACTGTTACGTAGTATTTTTAATATTCTATCACATTTTTTTAAATTATTTACCGCTTCTATTTGTTTTCTATTTTTCAAAATATCACCTTTATAAAATCTTTGACAATTTTTATATTTATAATCCTCATAGATCTACATAAATTGAGCGGAGTATACTATTATTTTATTGTTGAATAAGTGTGGAAGAGTTAAAGAAAATATAATTGAAATTAGGAGAAATTTTTTGAATAAAAAAGTTTACTTAGATGGATTCATCCCACATCTTTTAGGCATAATCAAGATATAATAAAAGGTCAAGACATTATAAAGATCACCCAGTAACTAGGATGTTTTTTAGGTAAGATTAAGAAATATATTTTTGTGTGCATACTTTTTAGTTTTTATGCAAGTTGTTTCAAATACCTTAGCTGTTGTCTTATAATCTAAATCATGTTCAAGACAGTACTTTACAATTTCTAATTTTACTTTGTTTGGATATTCAGCTACTCTTCCCAATATAAAAACCTCCCGTATCAGTGCTTAATTATTTACACTGTCTACTAGGAGGTTATCATATCACTTAATGCCCTAGTTTTTTTATTATTTGTAAAAAATCTATTTCATGATATAATAGGTGTGGGGTAGATTATTTTTTAATACCTCAGTATGGTATAATAGGATTAAGGAGGATTGAAAAATGAATAAAAGAAATTTTTTATTTGCTCGACCTTCTTTTTTAAAAGGCGCAGGTAGCGTTTTAAATATTGGGGCCACTGGCAGAGTTTATTATAATTCTGCAAAATTTGTGGATGTAACGAATTTAAAAACTATTAGATTTTATCATAATTCTGCAAAATCTGTGGCTAGAGCGGATTTAAAAGCCCTTGAGTCAGATTGGAAAATTATAGGGGATGACATGAGGGAGGCGTTAGATGAATACAAGACACAAACATCTGCAAGAGCAAAGGGATAGTCGAATGTCAACTTCTTCAAAAAAACCAACTAGGAAAACAAGTAAGCCAAATAACGAGATTATAGGAAAAGATAATGAACTGGAAAATGTTCTTCAAACGATTAATAAATTACCAGAAGAAAAAAGAGAACTTCTAGTAGAACAAATGATGAGCATTTCGTACTCAGGTCCTATACCACATCCTAGTGATTTTCAGCAATATGAAAGTGTTCTACCAGGGGCGGCAGATAGAATTTTGTCTATGGCCGAAAAACAATTAGAGCATAGACAAACTCTCGAAAAATCTGTTATATTATCAGATGTTGAAAATAGTAAAAGAGGACAGTGGTTTGGCTTTATAATTGCGCTAGTTTGTACCATTGGTGGTTTTATATTGATAGCATTGAATAAGGATGCAATAGGTCTCTCTGTTGTTATTGGATCGATTGCAACTCTTGCAGGATTATTTATTTATGGCCAGAAAAGTGATGCGCGAGAACGCAAAGAAAAAGAAATGGAAGACAGAAATAATAAAGACCTAGATCAATCAAGCTAGGTTTTTTTATATCTTTTTATAATCCTTATAGGTCTATATGAATTTGGCAAAATATACCTCCATATTGTAGTAAAATAATTTAAGAGGGAAGAAAAATGAAGGGATTAAAAGAAATTTCTAATGACCTAAACAAGACAGTAGAAAATTTAAAGAAAGAAAAAGACATTAAAAAAGCTGTAGAAGAACTACAGCAGATAAAAGATAACTTAAGCCGAATCATAAAAGAAAGCACCCAAATTAATGGGTGTTTTCTTTTATGAAAATTGATAGTGTAAATTAAAATTATAAAATAGTTTTACAAAAAAAGTTATGCACGACAATTTTTTTAATAAAAAAACCGCTCTAGATAGCGGGTTTTGGCTTGTATGGCATCCTCAGTAGGAATCGAACCTACAACTTAACCTCCGGAGGGTTACGTGATATCCATTTCACTATGAGGACAGTACTCGATAAGTATAACACTATTAAATCTAAAAATAAATATCAAAAAAAGATTTTTGAAAAAAAGTTTGACTATAAATATAAAATAACTGACTAGGCAGATAAAAGATCCAGATCATAATAGCAAAAACAGAATCGATAAGTTTTAGATATACAAGCGCAATAATAATATCACAACATAATAAAAGAAAAACAGCAATAAAAAGCTTTTTATAAATTTTAAAACTATGATATAGATTCAATAAACTAAAACCTAAATATATAAGTGCCAAACTAACTAAAGGGTTTATTAAAATAAGACCTAAAAAAACAAAAGGAAAATAATTAGCATATTTTATCAGATACATATACGTCAATTGAACCATAATAAATAAACTAATACCAATTAAATAATGATTTGTAAATAACAAAAAATAATCAGCGATAAATGCTAAAGCACTAGCTAAAATAGCAGGTGGACTAACTTTTTTTATAACTAGATAAATAAAACAATTAAAACTGATCAACCATTTGATCAGATTACTATCGATATGATAAATATCACAATATACAAATATTCCTCCAAGGATGATATTAATAATATAGATCATCTAATCACCTCTTAAATAAATTATTACGATTTAATTCACATTTATGCTTTTTTAATTAAATAAATTCTGATAAATAACTAATAAAATATAGCTTATATAAGGGGAAATTTGTTAAAATGAAGAAGGTGATATTTCTATGGAACAAAAGCATATTTTTATAATAAAACCAAATACACAAAGTCCTAAAATAGAAGCGATGATCAATTCTTTGATGAAAGGATATGACTATGAAATAAAATATACAAAATATTCGCGCCATGCGACAGAAATTGCAAAAAGCTATCAAAAGTATAATCATCGTATTTATGCAGTTGGCGGAGATGGCATAGTTCATGAAATTGTTCAGGGATTGATTGGCAGTGATAATGAACTAGTTATTATTCCTGCTGGAACAGGAAATGATTTTATGCGGACGATTGCTAATACCAATGATCCCTATGAGCTTTTAGAAATGTCATTACATTTAAAGGCCCAGCCAATTGATTTGATCAAAGCTAACGATATCTATTGTATTAATGTGTTTTGCTGTGCTTTTGATAGTGATATAGCTAATAATGTTCATAATTATCGCCGAATCAAATATTTACCAAAAGCTTTGCAGTATGCAAATGTTTTAGTTAGAAGAATGTCAAAATATCGTTTATATCCCACGACTCTTTATCAAAATGAAAAAAAGATTTATGAAGGAAGTTTAATTGTTGGGGCATTTTGCAATGGTAAGTATTTTGGCGGTGGATTTAAAATAGGTAAAAATGCTAATATTCAAGATGGTTTGATCGATATTAACTTAGTTTCTAGTTTAAAGAAAAGATCAATTCCATACTATTTGTTTTTATTATTTACAGGTCAGTTGGAAAAAGGAAAGTTATATTATCATAATAAGTTAAAAGTATTAGATATTAAAACAAATCAGGATGTTAATATCGATGGAGAAAGGTATTCTAAAGGCTGTTATCATTTAGAAATTGTTAAGAATTCGTTAAAAGTTGTATTATATAAATAAAAGGATTGACTTTTTTTGTCAATCTAGTTATCATATAGGAACATAAAAGGGAGTAGCTAACACATAGTGTTTACGCTTTCGTCAATACGATGATCTAGTCATCCGGAACGTAATGAAATAGCGAGACTTTTATTGCATTTTTAGTATGCAATAAAGGGACTCGCTTTTATTGTATACGAATAGGAGGGAAATAGATGAAAGCATATTACAACAAATCAATATCTGAAATTAGAAAAGAAATCAATGGCTCATTAAAACCGCTCAATGATGAACAAGTCAAAAGAAATCAAGAAAAATATGGTTTAAATGAACTAATTGAAACTAAACCAAAAAGCATACCGATGATTTTTATCGAGCAGTTTCAAGATTTTTTAGTCATTATACTTGTCATAGCAGCCTTAGTGTCTGGCTTTTTAGGAGATTTTGAAAGTGCTTTAGTAATTTTGATCGTAATTACAATCAATGCAGTCTTGGGGACAGTCCAAACTGTGAAAGCAAATCAATCATTAGATAGTCTTAAAGAATTATCAGCACCTAATGCTAAAGTGTTACGCAATAATAAAATTATCGAAATTCCTAGTAAAGAGGTAACTATAGGGGATGAAGTTTACTTAGAAGCTGGTGATTATATACCGGCTGATGGAAGAATTATTGAAAATAAAAGTATGAAGGTTGATGAAAGTGCTTTAACTGGAGAAAGTTTGGCAGTAGAAAAAGCGACAGCTGTTATTGAAGGCGAAGTACCTTTAGGCGATCGTGTTAATATGGTGTATTCTGGAAGTTTTGTGACTTATGGTCGTGGTAGTTTTTTAGTTACGAAAATAGCGATGGAAACAGAGGTAGGGAAAATTGCACAATTATTAAAAAGTACTTCTGATAAAAAAACACCTTTACAGATGAATTTAGATAATTTTGGTAAAAAATTATCAATTATCATTATGGCATTTTGTGCGTTATTATTTGTTTTAAACATCTTACAAGGTGGTAATATTGGTAACGCTTTTATGTTTGCAATAGCATTAGCGGTAGCCGCCATTCCTGAAGCTTTGAGTTCGATCGTAACGATCGTACTGTCTTTCGGAACGCAAAAAATGGCTAAAGAAGGGGCGATTATTCGTAAGCTGCAAGCCGTAGAAGGCTTAGGTAGTGTTTCTGTTATTTGTTCAGATAAAACAGGAACCTTAACTCAAAATAAAATGACAGTCGAAGATTATTATATTGAAGAAAAAAGGATTTTAGCTAAAGATATTGATCCTTCTAATCCATTGCATAAAGATCTAATGCGTTTAAGTATTTTGTGTAACGATTCTACAAATACTGATGGTCAAGAAATAGGTGATCCTACGGAAACAGCACTGATCAATCTTAGTGATAGTTTAAATGTACCAGCTAAACGAGTTAGAGATGCTTATCCACGCTTAAGTGAATTACCTTTTGATAGTGATCGTAAAATGATGTCAACTCTGCATCTTTTAAAAGATGGTTACACAATGATTACTAAAGGAGCAGTTGATGTTTTAATCAAAAGAGTTAAATATATTCGTAAAAATGGTCAAATTTTAGAAATCACTGAAGATGATATCAAGAAAATTAGTGCCATGAATATGGAATTTTCTAAAAATGGATTGCGCGTTTTAGCAATCACTTATCGTAAATTTGATCAAGAGAAAGTTTTGATGCTTGAAGATGAAAATGATTTGATCTTCCTAGGTCTAATTTCTATGATGGATCCGCCACGAGTAGAAAGTGCTAAAGCAGTTGAAGAATGTATTCAAGCGGGAATTATTCCAATTATGATTACTGGTGATCATAAAATCACAGCGATGGCTATTGCTAGAAGAATCGGAATTTTAACTGATGATTCGCAAGCAGTTGAGGGAAGTATGATCGATTATTTAACTGATGAACAGTTAAAACAGTTTGTTGCAGATAAACGTGTTTATGCGCGAGTTTCACCAGAACATAAGATTCGAATTGTTAAAGCCTGGCAGGAAAGAGGAAATATTGTAGCGATGACTGGTGATGGTGTCAATGATGCTCCGGCTTTAAAACAAGCAAATATTGGTGTTGCGATGGGAATCACAGGTAGTGAAGTATCTAAGGATGCTGCGGCGATGGTTTTGACCGATGATAATTTTGCAACAATCGTCAAAGCTATTGAAAATGGACGAAATGTTTATAGTCATATTAAAGATGCAATTCAATTTTTATTGTCAGGAAATTTTGGAGGGATCCTAGCTGTTTTATATGCTTCGATCATGGCTTTACCAGTACCGTTTGCGCCAGTACATTTATTATTTATTAATTTACTTACTGATAGTTTACCAGCGATTGCTTTAGGACTGGAACCTCACAGTAAAGAAGTTATGAAAGAAAAACCAAGACCGATGAATGAATCAATTTTAACTAAACAGTTTTTAATTGATGTGGGAATTGAGGGCTTTGTGATTGCTTTAATGACAATGCTGGCATTTACGATTGGATATCAAGATGGTAATACCGTATTAGCTAGTACCATGGCTTTTGCAACGCTTTGTTTATCAAGATTAGTACATGGTTATAATTGTAAGTCAAAGAAACCAGTTATCTTTAAAAAAGGTTTTTTCAATAATATATTTTTACAAGGAGCTTTTTTGATTGGTTTTATTCTGATTACTTTAGTTGTTACAATGCCATTTTTACAAACAGTATTTAAAGTTCAAACATTAAACATTGAACAATTAATGATTGTTTACGGTTTAGCACTAGCTAATTTACCAATTATTCAAATAATTAAAAAAATTAAAAATAGCTAAATAATCAACAAAAGTTGATTAAGAAAAGTTGAAAACAACTTTTCTTTTTTTTGTAACCTTTATAATATATTTGTTGTCTATATAGTGAATCGATTCAAAGAGGAGGTATCAATTTGAAGAATAATGTTGAATTAAACATTGATTTGATTATTGAAGAATACAGTCATTATGTATTTACCGTTATTTATAATATGGCTGGAGATAGCTTATCTTATCATGATATAGAAGAAATTATTGCTGATACATTTTATCTTTTCTGGAAGAATCAAAATAAAATTCAAACGAATATGAAATCATATTTGTCAACGATTGCTAGAAACTGTACTTATAATAGATTAAAACAAAATAAGCAGGAGCTTGAATATGATGATCAAATATTAAATAAACAAGGATATAAAGAATATGAATTTGATCAAATGTTGATCATCGAAGAAAAAATACAGCAATTGACAGATCAAGAAAAAGAAATATTTCATCTTTATTATATTGAAGGATATAAAATCAGGGAAATTGCTAAAATGAAAAAGCAAAAAATCAATCATATGAAAGTAAAATTATATCGAATCAGAAAGAAGTTAAGGAGGAAAGAGTAAATGAAACAAATTGATACTGATAAAATTAAGGCTATGGTTAATGATCGCATTGCTTATAATCTTTATGAAAGGAATAGAACTATGAAAAAAATGAAACTAAAAAAAGCCGTATTTAGTATTGCTGTATGCGTTTTGATATTAGGTGGAATTGGTACAGTTGATGCGGCAACTGATGGCAAAATTAGTAATACCGTCAAAAATACAATTAAAGTAATTTTTACTGATGAAAATAATCAGGAAAGAGAAATAACGGGAGAACAGTATGTTGATGAAAATGGAGACATTTGGATCAAATATAAACATGAAACTGATCAATCAAGTCAGGAGATAGATATAAATAAAAGTGAATTAGAAAAAGATGGTCTTGAAACTGATGCTGACATAAAGAATTCAGATGGTGAAACAACTACAGAAATCACGATTCAAGATAAATAGAGTAATAATTTAATAATCTCACATTAATCATTGTTAATAGAATATGTGAGATTTTTATTGTAAAAAGATCAAACACTGTAATAACGAATATTATTTTAAAATATATAAATGCTAAAAATTAAATCCTAGAAAATGCTTCAATATGAGCCTAAAGTGATTTTTGACAAATATAACGTTCTTTATAATTAATGGGAAAAACGATTATTTTTATAGTATAATTACAGTAGAATGAGAAAGGATTTTGTATACATGATAAAAATAATTTATAACAATGGGGATATAATGATAATATTATCTGGATGTATTAATTTTGATATTAATTTTTTATCAAATATAGCTAAATTATTTGATGTTTTGAAACCAGTAAATTATAAATATCATAATCTCCTTTTCAGGTGTGATAAATCAACTCATATTGAAAAATTAGCACTAGCCTATATTTATAATGTTTGCTCATATATGAAGAAAACTATGAAAATAAAAATTTTTATGTCTGAAAATTTCTATTATAAACTAACTGGTATTGTGAATAATATGAGTGGGGAAAAATATAAAGAACAAGAATTTAAACAAGAGATTGCTACGGAAGATATTAAACATTATATTTTATATGGAGAAGATGAAATCAATGCTGTTGTAAATGATTTGATAAAATTTATAATGGACACTAATGTGATACTTGATAAAGATAATGTACAATCATTTTTAAAAACAACAATTGGTGAAGTGTTTTCCAATGCTTGTATTCATAATAATATAAACGAGTATTATTATTTTAAGGATATTATATTTGAAAATGACAATTTCTATTTAATAGTTAATGTTGTTGATTATGGGAATACCATTGCAAAAAATGTAGAGTCATATTTTCGTAAAAATAAAATTTCTCGCGATTGTTGTATTGAATGGGCTATAGGGGCAGGAAACACAACAAGGGAAGGAAGTGGTGGATATGGATTACCAACACTTTTGGACTATGTAGAAAAAGCAGAAGGAGATTTAATAATATTATCTGGAAATGAAATTCTCCATATGAAAAATGGACATAAAAATTTTCAAAATAAGTTATTGGGATTTTTTCCTGGCACAGCTGTTTGTTTTAAGATTAAATTATATGATTTGGATAATTGCTTTATATATGATGAAAAAAACAAGACACTTTTTACTAGGAGAATAAGTCTAAATGATATATAATATATTAAAATGAGGGTGATAGAAAATGGAAATAGAAATTTATAAATTTGCACAAGGGGATACTGCTGTGTCTTATGATGAAGGAAAAAAATGTTATACTTTAATAAAGCAATGTTTGTCTAATAAAGAAAAAATACTTCTTAATTTTGAGGGGGTTAATTATGTTATAACAGCCTTTTTAAATCCAATTATCGGTGATTTGATTATAGAAAATGGAAAAGATGTTATGGAACAAATTGAGATTGAAAATGCAAATAATGATATTCTAAAAAAAATAAAAATAGTTAAAGATGGAGCTCTTTTGAAGAGAAGTGATTTAGATGAGTAAAAAAGCTTTTTTAGATACATGTATATGGATGGAATTATGTGTATTATCAAATCCTCAAAATCCTCATGAAATTTCTCAAAATCGTAAAGCAACTGAGTTGTTAAGTGATTTGATGACAAAAGGAGTAGAAATAGTTTCTTTGAATTATCAGATTGTTGAATTAATGCAAGTGATTTTGAAAACTAAAATGAAACAATGTAATAGAAATTTGAGAAAAAATAACATATCTGGAGTAGCAAAAAATATAAAGGAGTTTAGAAATAATCCTAATTGTCAAAGTTATCTTCAGCAAGCATTATTAGTTTGTGAAAGCACATATGAAGATATAAAAAGAATGTCATCAACTATAGATGAGTATTCAATTGATGTAAAACAAGTAATTGCATTTTTGGAAAAATTAGATGTAAATGATTGTATATATTATGAATATTGTAAAAAAAATGAAATTGATTTATATACGTTTGATAGTGACTTTGCAAATTTAAATCAAAAAATTATTAAAGTTATATAGATAAAAATTAAGTTATACTCATTATTTTGAGGTATAACTTTTTTGTATGATCAATAATAAAGCCAATATTATTATTTTATTATAAATTATTGTTCATTTTGAAAATAGCTATTACATAGTTTTCGGATAGTTTGAATCAATAATTACATCAAAAAGTATATAATGTGATTAAAATATTTTGTGATAGGATTTTAAAAAATCAAAATGTACGAAATAGTGAAATTAATATACTTAATCATATTAAAATTACAAAAGTTTTATGTGAATATCAAAGAAATAAAAGGTAATCAAAAATACAGATCAAACATTACTATACGGGAAAAGATATTAAAATTTATTACTTTACGCATTAAATTGAATACTTTTTCTCTAAGATGCGCTATAATAGGAACAAATGAGGTGAAAATAGTGGAAATAGCATTAAAAACAGATTCAAGAAAAGTAAAGCCTGGTGATACGTTTATTGCCATTGTTAATGTTGTAAGAGATGGTCATGATTATATTGAACAGGCAATTAAAAACGGTGCTGTTAAAGTGATTGTTGAACATGGAAATTACAGTGTTGAAACTGTAGTTGTTGAAAATACACGAGAATATTTAAAAGAATATCTTTATAAAAATTATTATCCTTTGATTAAAGATATGAAATTAATTGGAATAACAGGAACTAATGGTAAGACAACGACATGTTTGATGATCTATCAAATTTTAAAAATGTTAAAGCAAAATGTAGCTTATATGGGTACAGTTGGTTTTTATTATGGTGATGTTAAACGAAAAATGGTAAATACAACACCAGATGTTGATGTATTATATAGTATGTTATTAGAGGCTAAAGAAGCAGGTGTTGATTATTTTGTTATGGAAGTTAGCTCTCATGCTTTAGATAAAGAAAGAATTTATGGTTTAGAGTTTGATGAGGTGGCTTTTACTAATTTGACTCAAGATCACTTAGATTATCATAAGACGTTAGAAAATTATGCTAATGCTAAAAAGAAATTATTTACAAAAACAAGAAAAAATAAAATTACGATTATTAATGGCGATGATCCCCACTGTCAACATTTTATCTTACCAGAAAATAATAACATTATTATTAGTGAAAAAGCTGGTGATTTAATAATTGATGAAATGAGATTTTCTCATTTAGGAACAACTTTTAAATTTTCATTTTTAGATAAAAAATATGAAGCTGTATTGAATATGGTTGGTAGATATAATATCTATAATTATTTGATTGCACTGCTTTTAGTGAATAAATTAGGATTTGAAATTGAAAATATTTTATCATTAAATGAGGGGTTAAAAGCACCATCAGGACGTATGGAACTAATTAAATATGGAACTAACAGTATTTTTGTAGACTATGCTCATACTCCAGATGCGGTTAAAAATGTCTTAGTCAGTGCTCAGGAATTTAAAAGTGGTAGAATAATTACAATAATAGGCTGTGGTGGAAATAGAGATGTTTTAAAACGCCCGATCATGGGTAAGATAGCAGTTGAAAACAGTGATTATGTTATTTTTACTAGTGATAATCCCCGAAAAGAAGAACCAGAAGCAATTTTAAATGATATCGTTACTGATTTGTCTGCTGATAATTTTGAAGTTATCGTTGATCGTAGAAAAGCAATCATCAAAGGTATGGCTATGCTTGAACATAATGACATCTTGATGATCTTAGGTAAAGGGCATGAAGATTATCAGGAAACTAAAGATGGTAGACATCATTTTAGTGATCAAGAGGAGGTATCAAAATATATTGTTGAACATCCGTCTATTTGAAATAAATGATTATTATGAAGTTTATGATTTATGGAAAAACACAGCTGGTCTGGGATTAAGGAGCTTGGATGATAGTTTAGAAGGAATCAAAAAGTTTTTAATACGTAATCCTAATACAAATCATGTTGCTTTAGTAGATGATAAAATCGTTGGGGTGATTATGGCGGGAAATGATGGAAGAAGAGGTTATATTTATCATTTAACCGTTAAAGAAGATCATCAGCGTAAAGGGATTGCAAGTAACTTAGTTAATAAATGTTTAGAATCATTGAAAGTTGAGGGAATAAACAAAGTAGCTTTAGTTACTTTTAGCAATAATGAAGCAGGTAATGCTTTTTGGCACAAATTAGGCTTTATTCAACGAGATGATGTAGTTTATCGAAATTTAAGTTTAAATGATAAAAATATTTAAAAAATATTGGATACTACTTTAATTTACTAATATTTGTTATTATGTAGTTGTGTAAATAAATATAAATAAGTGTGTAAGTCCAAACAGGTAGGAGACTTGCACATTTTTATTTTACTATATTTGCTGCGTCTATAATAATTAGCGAAGATTGAGCAAAAGATACAGTTGCAGTAACTAAATATATTAACTCTTATTTAAATTATGAAAGTGGAGTGTATTATTGAATTTGGTGGATATGTTCTAAGTAATGTTACACAAAATATTATTATGCAGTTGATTTTAATATAAATATTCTTTAATTTATAATAAGTGTTTTAGGGTAAGATAATTTTCTTATCCGGTTTTATTTTTGAGTGAGGATTAGACTTTTACAGGTTAGTTTTCTTAATTTAATATTCTTGGTTCAAACTATTATTGATAATTCGTGTTTTTATTAATTAATTTATAAATTAAAAAAAATTACAAGTCTATTAATAACTAATTTATTAACTATTAATCAATTTAATTAAATTTAAAGATTTTTTAATGTATTATAAACTAAAATAATTAATTTTAAAGTCTAATTTTATCATTACAATAATACTTATTAAATATATGTGCTATTGAATAAATATATTATTTATGATAGCATATTGGTATGAAAACATTTCCCAAATATATAATATAAAGGGGATAAAGGATATGAAGAAATGTTTTAAGTTTTTATCAATTTTAGTTTTATCAGGATCATTATTGTTCACAAATGTAATACCATCATTTGCTGCTGCAACCGTTACTAAAAGTACACCATATGGGACATTATATGGTAGTATCGGTGGTGGCGTTAGCTCAAACTATGGTGGAAAAATTTGTTCTGGTGTTACCAGAATAGATCAAAAAGTTAATAGAATTATATTTTCAGTTGAAGCAAAAAAAACAAGTACTGGTGAAACTATTGGCGATGATCGTTTTTCAAATAGTAATGCAACAAGTGTTGGTGGAACTTATGAAGTAGGCGGTTATAGTAATACAAGACTTACATTTTATGGAACTCATGATGCAATTCATACAAATGGCTATGCTGTATATACATCAACACAATATTAATTATATTTAATCTTAAATATTTATTAAATTATTTTCGGGAAATGTTTTCAAAATTGAAAGTTGAAAGGAAAATAATATTTATAGAAAATGTTTATGATAAAAAAAAGATTAGTTTTTTTAGTGTTATTACTATTAATATCAGGATGCAGTCATTCAAAAATAGAAAACAATTCTAAAAAAACGATTGAGAATAGTAATAAATCTATTGAAAAAATTTTAGAAAATTATGACTTATTAGATTATAAAATATATAATGATGAATTTATAGTTGTTGCAGCTGATAAAGATCATGCTGATTTAATAGTATATTCATTAAAAGATGAACAAACTATTTTAAAAGAAAAAATTCATGATGGTCCTTTGGTCAAAGCAACAATAACAATATTATTAAACGGTTTTACAGTAAGTTATGGTAATAGTCTTTATATTGATATATATAATAAAGATTATAAATTAATAAAATCTGTAGATTTTTCTAATTATAATGCTAATTTTATTGCATCTACATGTGTTTCTCAGGATTTAAAATATGCTGCTTTTATAAAAGGAGATCATTCATTAAATTTATTAACTCTTGAAAATGATGAAATAATTAATATTTTAACATTTGACGATAATTTAGATAAATTGAATTTTATTTTTGAAATGGCTTTTTTAGATAATAATACGCTATGTTACACAGGAGCAACTTATCTAGAATATGGTGAACAGTCTACTAGCTGTTATGGAACTGTTGATATTGCTTCACATACCTATGAAAAAATAAATAGTAGTGCAGTAATTTTATCCGTATATGAAAATAAAGTATTAGTTCATAATCAATCTGTAGCACCTGAAGAAAACAGCAAAAGTATTAGCTGTTATTTTGATGGAGTAAATAGTAAACAATTAACGATGTCTTTAGAGGATTCAGAAAACGCACGTTTGGCGTCATCAGGAATTATAATTATTGAATCAGGAGATGCAGGCGTTAGTGATCCTAAAGTTTTATTTAATGATAAAGAATATACATCGTTTGATAAAAAATATACTTATTTAATAAATTGTGTATATTATGATAAAAAATTATATTTATATGGGTATATTAATGAAGAAAAATCTGAATTTAGTGTAATGGAGATTGAATAATTATGAAAAAATTAATTGTTTTTGTTATAATGATTTTTCTTTTTACAGGATGTGTAAATGTTCAAAAAGAAAATGATATTGATACTGATAAAATAAGTGAAACAACAAATTTACAAGTAGGTTTTGGGCTAGAAAATATTGAAACCGGTTATATTTATAATGGTAACGAAGTCACTGTTAATTTCACTTATGAATTAACTGGTCGTGATAGTAAATTAGGGCTAATGATTTATATTAATGGAATTCCGCAAATATTAAAAGGAAATAATGATGAAGGACTTGTATATAAAATAGATGGGAAAAATGACAGTAAAATTACAGATACAGTAACATTTACTCCTAATAATGGTAAAGCGGGCGAAGTTTTGTCGATGCAGGGTGCGTTGATTGCTGATTGTGAAGTTGTTGATGATTTGTTATCAATGACTAATCAACATCATATTATCGTATGTGGAAAAACTACTCTTAAATTAGAACAAGATAGTAATGAAATAGTACCTGGTGATAATGAAAATGTCACTTATAGACCTATTGATGCTGATATTATTGAAAAATATCAAGATCGTGATAATTATCTTAACGAAAATCTTTTGATAAAATTTCCTTCCAATTCTAAAGGTGTTTTTAAAAAAGGAGAAAATATTTCACTTGAACTTGTTGGAACCCCAACAGTGTATCGAGTTTGGATCTTAGAAGATCTTATTCCCACTCAATCTTATTATGTGGATTTAGTTTCAGGCCAAATGGCATCGATGAATGTTACGCTAAAAAATGATGATACCAAAAATATCAAAATTTTTGCTGTTCCTTTAGATGATGTAAATTTTCCAGAACAAAGTTCGACATTAGTGAGGGAATGATATGTTGTTTAAGATTGACGATTTGCAAAAGCGTTATCGAAAAAGTATCGCTTTACATAATATATCATTAACATTAACTCCAGGAATATATGGATTAGTTGGCCCTAATGGTGCTGGCAAATCAACATTGATGAACATAATCAGCGGTTTGATTCCTTATGATTCTGGAATGATATCATATGATGAATATAAATTTTTAAGCGATGAATATTATCAAAATTTTGGCTATTTACCGCAGTATAATGCTCTTTATCAAAATTTTACTTGTCGCGAATTTTTGAACTATATTTGTATTTTAAAAGAAGTTGATAATAATAAAATAATTGACGAAGTTTTAGCTTTAGTTAACTTAACTGATAAAGCAGATAAAAAAATAAAAAGTTTATCTGGGGGAATGAAACAACGATTATTAATTTGTCAAACGTTGTTAAATGATCCTAAGATCATTTTACTTGATGAACCAACTGCAGGATTGGATCCAAGAGAACGAATCAGATTAAAAAATATTTTAGGGCAATTAGCTAAAAATAAAATTATCATCATTTCAACACATATTATTTCTGATATGGAAAATTTAGCAGATAAAATTATATTATTAAAAAATGGTGAAATGATTGCTTGTAAAGGACCTGATGATTTGATTGAAGATGTAAAAAAATATTTTTATCAAACAACTATTAATGCAGAAGAATTAAAAGATTTTAAAACTAACCAGATTACTCATATCCAGCCAATAACTTCAGGATATAAAATAAAATTTATAAGTAAAACGCGGGTATCTTATCAATCATGTGATGATATTACTTTGGAGGATGTTTATCTTTATTATTATGGTAATGATGATTAAATATGAATTAAAAAAAGTTTTAAGATCTAAATCATTAATAATTCTTTTAGGGGTGCTTCTTTTTCTAAATGCAGCCCAGATCATATATAAAGTTTATCCTGATTGTCATGGCTCACTTTATGAAGGAAAAAAGAAAATTTTAGCTGAAATTGAAGGACCAATAACGCAAGAAAATTATGATTTTTTATTGAATAATTATAATATGACTCAGCAAAAAGTTGAAGCTGGTGATTATCAAACAGATAGGATTGACAAAAATACTTATAGTGGCTATGTTTTTGGCGATAATCAACTTTTTAGTGAGATATTTGAAGATTATCAAAATTGTATAAATTATAGTAATAGTATTAAAAATATTATTACTATTGCTGAAGAAAACAAACAATTAACAACTAATGATTCATGGAAAGAATATAATAATGAGCTTTTAAAAACCTATAAACAAAGAAATTTAAGTTATTATTATGATTATACTTTGATCAATAGTTATCTTAACTACAACTTTTCTTTTTTACTTAGTCTAGTTTTAATAATAATGTTAACTACTGTCATTTTTTTAAAAGAAAAGCAGGAAGGTACGGTTATATATTATAAATTAGTTAGAAATGGAAAGAAGAAAATTTTTTTACCTAAAATTATTATATTAATTTTAATTTCAGGATTAATATCGATAATATTTTCATTAGAAACTTTTATCATTTATTTCTTTTTAGGAGCTGATAAAGGCTGGTTACAACCTTTATATGCTATTACTGATTTTAAATTTAGTGCTTCATTAATATCAATAGCTAGTTATATGATTATCAATAATTTAATGCAAATTATAGGATGTGTGCTCTTTGCATTAACTATAATGACAGTTTTTAAGTTTATCAAATATAATTATCAGGGAGTTATTGTAGGATTTATTATTTTAGTTTTATCAATTTTTGCATATAATAATAATTTTTATAGTTTGATTGATTTTTCATCAATAAAAGATCTATTTATTAAAAACGTTGAATTAATTGATCGTATTATTAAAGGTAGTATTAATTTTGTAATACTAATTATTATTAATTATATTCTTTTATTTTCTGGAGACATTTATGAAACCTATTTTTGTAGAAACATTAAAAATATTTTTAATCAAAAATAAAGGACTTATTATTTTGGTTACAGCTGCCATCTTTTCTATTTCTTTATTTAATTTCCAATTTTATTCTTATCAGGCAAAAATGTCTGATGATGAAATTTATTATAATGAATATATTGAACGATTTTCTGGAAAATTAACAGATGAAAGAATAAAAGAAATTGAACAAATCAATGCTGAATTTCAAACAAACGAATATTCTACATTGATTAAAGAGTATCAAGATGGCAAACTTAGTGAAGATCAATACATTAATAAACAAAATCAATTAAATAAAAAATTAAAAAAAGAAACAGGATTTAATCTTTTTTATAAACAATATTTATCAGTAAAAAATAATCCTGATTTACAAATTTGTAACAGTAAATTTATTTCATTTCTAACAATGTGTGATTTTGATTATATTCAACTTTTTGTTATTTTATACATGATATATACAATTTTTCTAAAAGACTATGATAATAATACCATTATATATGAACAAATAACTTCCGGAGGTAAAAAATATAGTCATATAGCTAAAATATTGGTCTTTTTGATATTTACACTTGTTTTTATTATTTTAACAAATGCAATTAAGATTTTACAAATGAATCAATATATTGATTTAAATTTTTCAATTCATAATATTAGCTGGATAAGTAAAGAAACAATTAACATTACTTTATTCCAATTTTATATTATATCTATTATATTAATGATCATTGGCAGCTGGCTGCTTGCTGCAATAGCATCAATATTTAATCGTTTGATAAAAAAAGCCGCATTTATTTTAATCTTACTATTTCTTTTATGTTATATTATTAAAGGATTCTTTGGTAATGATCGATTACTTCTATATTTACCATTTGTTAGTTTTCTTATTCCTGGTAACTATTTCGCTGGAATTGGTGATACGATAATGGCTTTTGATATTAAAATTTTATGTATAATACTTATATTAACCATTCTTTTTATTAAATTAACATTATTTAAATCTAAAAAGATATTTTTACTTATGTTATGCCTATTTTTACTTAGTGGTTGTAAGAAAGATAATGTCTATCTTAAAGAAACATATAACAGTTATCAAAACATTAATTTTAGTGAAACTGATAAATATCTTTATTTTAACCAACAATTATTTGAAAAAGAAAGTTTATCTGCATATTCATTATATCGAAATCCCCTTGAATCAGATGATTTTTTACATAATATATTCGCATTTGATGATCATATTATTTATATATCTGGTAATGATAGTGATAGAATTTTATATAATTTGGATTTAAAAGAATTTGTTACAGAAAAGATAAATGATATTAGTAAGGAAAAAAGAAATTATTTAAATATTAATGAAGAACATAATATATTAAATCTAGACAATATTAGTGTTAGAATATTAGGTAATAAAAATAATTATATTTGCGTATATGATAATCGTATTACTGATAAAAATGATAATGTTTTGATTGAAGGTGATTTTTCTAACGTTATTTCATTATATGATAATTGCATATATTCACTACAAAGTAATAATCAAATTATAAAATATTCATTAACAACTAAGAAAAAAGAATTAATTGATACGGTTTTATGTGATTACTTTTTTATTTACAAGGATAAGATATATTGCCATAGTATTAAAGACAAAAAAATTTATGAAAAAAGAACTTTAATTTGTGATATTCCTGTAAATAATTTTGATATCTATGATAATATTGTTTATTATAATACTGATCAAGGCGTATTTAGTTACGATCTTATTAATAAAATTAGTCTTCAGATTACTGCTGAAAAAGGATATTCAATTAAAATATCTAACGATGGTAAATATTTATACTATATTAGTGACGCTAAAAATGCAGACAAAAATGTAGCTCTAAATATAGTTGCTTTGGATACTTATAATCTGCTTAAAAGCATTGAAGATTAGTTTATAAGAAAATAAGTATTTTAAAGTAAGATATAATGAGTTCTTTAAACCTATTTTCTTTAGTTTTAGTCTTGATTTTTAAGTCGATGATATGCATGTAATTTTAAGATGGGGTAATGTAGATGAGAATACAGCAAATTGATATAGAAGAAATTAGTTTTATTAAAAAAGATTATTCTAAAAGTTTATATGAATCAATCAAACGGATCGGTTTATCTTTCCCTATCAAAGTAGTGATTGAAAATGGAAAATATTATTGTCAAGATGGTCACAAACGAATTTCGGCAATTTATGATATGATCGATGAAGATGTATATCATAAAAGACGAAAAATTAATATCGTTGTAATGAATAATGGCAATAGTCGTTCAAATGACTGCTGGCGCGTTAAAAATATGCATTAGTAGGAATGATTAGATTATTTCTGGATATAATATAAAAAAGATATTTGCTTTTAAAAATACTAGGTGATAAAATAGTATATATAAAAGGGAGTAGTTAGCCATTGAGGTTTACGAGTCGTCAGCTCGATAGGTATATCCGGATCGTAATTAAACAACGAGACTTTTATTGTATGCAAATACGATAGGAGTCTCGTTTTTGCATAAAATATTAAAAAGGAGAGAGAAAAATGTTTTATAATCAAGAATTACAGGAATTAGTACAGAAGTTTTCAACTGATTTAAAAAATGGATTAACAGATAAACAGGCTAAAGATAATCTTGAAAAGTATGGCCCAAATGAATTGAAAAAAGCCCCTAAACAATCATTGATAGTGAGATTTATTTTACAATTTAAAGATGTTTTAACAATTATCTTAATTATTGCCGCAATTGTTAGTATTATTGTTGAACCATCAGAATGGATCGATAGTGTTATTATTATTGTGGTAGTTATCATTAATGCTATTTTAGGATTAGTTCAAGAAAATAATGCCCAGCGTGCTCTTGAAGCATTAGAAAAGATGGCTAGTCCTAAAGCAAAAGTGATTCGTAACGGAAATACAATTACAGTTGAAACTAGTAAAGTTGTTCCAGGTGATTTGTTAGTATTAGAAGCCGGTGATAATATAGCTAGTGATGGTCGTTTAATTGAGGCTTTTAATTTAAAGGTTGATGAAAGTGCGCTTACGGGTGAAAGTGTACCAGTTGAAAAAAATAGTGCGATAATTACTAAAGAAGAAGTTCCTTTAGCAGAGAGAAATAATATGGTTCATGCTTCTTGTAATGTTACTTATGGGCGTGGTGTTGCATTAGTTACAACAACAGGTGAAAATAATGAAGTTGGTAAAATTGCCACAATGCTGCAACAGACTAAAAGTCAAAATACACCTCTTCAAGATCAGTTGGATCAAATTGGTAAAAGTATTGGTATTTTGTGTATTATAATTTGTATTGTCGTTTTCTTTATGGAAGTATTATCAGGGTTAACTGCTCTAGAAGCTTTCAAAACAGCAATTGCATTGGCGGTAGCTGCTATTCCTGAGGGATTAGCAACAGTCGTTACAGTAGTTTTGGCATTAAGTGTACAAAGAATGGTTAAAAAGAACGCTATCGTAAAGAGCTTGCCAGCAGTAGAAACGTTAGGTAGCACCTCAATTGTCTGTTCTGATAAAACCGGTACTTTAACTCAAAATAAAATGACGGTTATAAAGACATATCGTTATAAGCAGCAAATTGAACCACTTGAAACATGCAGTAAAGAAACAAATGAATTATTGAATTATTTCACTTTATGTAGTGATGGGAGTATCAGTAATATAGCTGGTAAAGAAGTCTTAATAGGTGATCCTACAGAAACAGCTTTAGTAAAAGCTAGTTTAGAAAAAGGTTTTACTAAAGAAGCTTTGGCAAAAGATTATCCAAGGTTCAACGAATTAGCATTTGATTCAAATCGTAAGATGATGACAGTTTTTGTGAAACATGAAGGCAAGATTCTTTCAATTACTAAAGGGGGTCCGGATGTTGTATTTAGTCGTTGTAAAGATCTTGATTTAGAAGAAGTTGATCGAGTTAATGAAACGATGTCTAACGATGCCCTTCGGGTATTAGCTTTGGGAATTCGTTATTGGCAAAAAATGCCAGATAAAATTACTAGCGAACTAGTTGAAAACGATTTAACTTTTGTAGGAATGGTAGGAATGATCGATCCACCTCGTGAAGAAGCCAAAAAAGCTGTTGCTGAAGCCAAAAAAGCTGGTGTTAGAACGATTATGATTACTGGTGACCACGTTATTACAGCCAGTGCCATTGCTCGAAGTTTAGGAATTTTGGAATCAAATCAAAAAGCAATCATGGGTAGCGAATTAGAAAAGATGAGTGATGATTATTTACGTGAGCACATTGAGGAATATTCAGTATATGCAAGAGTAGCTCCTGAACATAAAGTAAGAATTGTAAAAGCATGGCAGAATCAGGGGCAGGTTGTTGCGATGACGGGTGATGGTGTAAATGACTCACCAGCGCTAAAAGCTGCTGATATTGGCTGTGCGATGGGAATTACGGGTACTGATGTTGCAAAAGGAGCCGCAAGTATGATTTTAACAGATGATAATTTTGCAACGATCATTACTTCAATCAAGGAAGGGCGCGGAATTTTTGATAATATTAAAAAAGATGTTCAGTTTTTGTTATCAAGTAATATTGGTGAAGTACTAACTATTTTTGGTGCTTCCATCATTTCTTTGCTTACACCATTTGATTTTGGAGTACCGTTATTACCAATTCATTTATTATGGGTTAATTTAATTACAGATAGTTTACCTGCTTTTGCACTAGGGATGGAACCTGTAGAACCTGATGTAATGGAGCGCAAACCGCGTGATAAAAATGAAAGTTTCTTTTCTAATGGATTAGGTTTTACAATTGCATGGCAAGGGATAATGATTGGAATATTAACATTGGTTGCTTATGCAATCGGTAATCAAATCGATCATTTGACAGGAATGACAATGGCGTTTATTACTTTGTGTGGCTGTCAACTTGTTCATTCGTTTAATGTTAAATCACATCATTCGATTTTAAATAAACGTTTATTTAATAATGTCTATCTATGGGGATCTTTAGCGGCAGGGTTGTTCCTACAAGTTATCATTATAACAATTCCCGAATTAGCTTATATTTTTAAACTTCAAAGGCTCCACCTAGTTCAATGGCTAATTTGTATCGGATTATGTTTATCGACAATAGTTATTTGTGAACTTGTTAAATTATTTCATAAAAGTAAATGAAATTAATAGATTTTGTTATTTGGTATATGTAAATAATATAAGTTTAGAGAAAATTCAAAAATTATCAAATTAATAAGATTAGATTTTGATAAATAAAGGCAGTCTAATATGATATTTTATCATATTAGAAGCCTTTTTATATTACTTTAGAATTATATAAATATAATATTAAAAATTAAAAATATGTTATTATTTTGTGAAGAATATAAAAAAATATAAAAATGTGACAATTGTCACTTAAAAAATTGGTATAAAAAGGTATATAATTTATACATACAATTAGAGATTACATTTAATGGCGCTAAGAAATGTTGGTTTTTGTTGTAAAGAAGGGGATTTTGTGAAAATAAGATTATGGCGAATAATAATTAGACAGAGCATGATTTGGTTTATTGATAATTAATAAAAAATTGCTTTGCCGACAAGGTAAAATGGAGGAAAATATGAAAAAGTTATTCAAAATATTATTAGTTTGTTTGATGGTATTTGGTATAGTTTTACCTTCTTCTGTCAGTGCAGAAGAAACAAATCCAGAATATCGTTTACAATATCATTTTTCTAATGAAAAAGGATGGAGTAACGATCCTAATGGTATGGTTTATTATAAAGGACAATGGCACTTATTTTTTCAATACTATCCAGATGGTGTAAATCATGGTGCAATGAGTTGGGGACATGCTGTAAGTAGTGATTTAGTAAATTGGACAGAATATGATATTCCAGATGTTTTTAGTGCAAGTTTATATCCATCAGAAAATGGTACAAGAAGACATTTTTCTGGTAGTGTTGTTTGGGATAAAAACAATACATCAGGTTATTTTGATGGTGTTGAAGATGGTGGTTTAGTTGCAGTATGGACTATCTCTGGTCGCCCAAGTGGAATGAGTGGTGGAGGAAGTCAAAGACAAGCAATTGCCTATAGTACAGATGGTTTTAATTGGACAGAACCAGATTTAGGAATTGAAAGAAAATATAAAAATTCTCAAGGAGAAATACTAGATTTAACTGATTTACAAAAAGAGTACTATAAAAATGTAGTATTGGCAGAAAGTAGTGTATTAAGAGTAGATGGTGATGATTTAGTATCTGATGATCCATTAAATAATACAGCATTTAGAGATCCAAAAGTATTTTGGCATGAAGAAAGTAATCAATGGATCATGGCAGTAGCTGGAGGACCATTGAGATTATATTCATCAAAAGATTTAAAAACATGGAAAGCAGAAGCAATGCAGGATGATATCATTACAGAATGTCCAGAAATTTATTATCTACCTGTTGAAGGAACAAATGAACATAGATATGTATTAAGCGAAGGTGGACGCTGGTATCAAATTGGGGATTTACAAGAAGTAGATGGAAAATGGACATTTGTTGCTGATACTGGTGCTGATGGAACAGCAGCTCGTTATGAAATGAATTATGCTCCTGATGCATATGCTGCTCAAAGTTATCATAATTGGGATGGTAGAACTGTAATGGTTCAATGGATGAGTAACTGGTCTTATGCTGATAATTCAAAAGTAAATGGTGTTACTTTAGAAGGATTAAGAAAAGTATTGGGTGAAGAACATAATGGACAATTTACATTAAATGCAGAACTTACTTTAGTAAATACTCCTTATGGATTACGTATGGCACAAACACCAGTTGAAGAATATAATGCATATAAAAATGCACAATTTAATTTTGAAAATGTTACTTTAGATAATCAAACAAACGTATTAGAAGGATTAAAGAGTCAACAGTTCCAGATGGATGTTGAATTCGAAGTTGAAAAAGGTACAAAAGAAGTTGAAATTGAAGTACTAAAAAATGAAAATTATGAAACAAAAGTTATTTATAATGTAGAATCTCAAACATTAACAGTAGATCGTTCTAATTCTATGTCAGCTGAAAAAGCACCTGCTGATCACTCACAAAATGGTACATGGTTTAAATTTTTATATCCTTATTCAGCACCTGTTCCAATGAAAGATGGAAAAGTATCTTTACATATTTTTGTTGATAATTATTCAATTGAAGTATATGCAAATGATTATACAACAGTATTAACAGAATTAGTATTCCCTGAAAAAGACGCTTTAAATATGAGCATTGGAGCAACAGGAACTCCTGTTAAAGCAAATATTAATTTTGCAACAATGGACAGTTATAGAGAAGCTAATGTTGATTTAAGAAGTATTAGTGCAACATTACAAGATGCAAAAAATTATTTAAATTTAGAAGATAGCTATACAGTAGAAAGTTTTGCAACATTTAAAGATGCTTATGATAAAGCTTTTGCAGAAGTATTTAATAGTGCTGCAACTGATGAATCTGTAAGTAAAAATGAAACAGCTTTGATTAATGCTATTAATGGTTTAACAAAAAAATCAGATGATTCAACAACTATCCCTGGTGAAAATAATCAGCCAAATGGAAACGAAACAACAGATCCAAATAATTCAAATGTTTCTCTAAACAATAATGGTACAGTAGTTGAAAAGAATAACCCTGTTAAAACAGGCGATAGTGAAAATATCTTATTATATGGTAGTATGGTAATTCTTACATTATCAATCGCATTAATAGGATTGAAAAAAAGAATGATAAAAAATTAATATAGATATGTAATATCTAAGATGAAAAGAAAATAGAAAGTATAGAATTTATAATAACTATACTTTCTATCTTTATTTTTATAAAAAATTAAAGAAAAATATGTGTTAGTTAAAGGATAGTATTCTAGTAAATAAAGGGGATTATGATTTTATATTCCTCTATGATCCTACTATTATATTGATAGATTTATATAAGTATGGTTTATAGAAAATTAAATGTAAAATTATAAATAGATCATTTCTGATGTGCCTGCTATTGTAAATAAAGATTTTTATATTACTTATCAGTGTAGATTTATCAAGTATTTGCACTTTTAATACAGCAGGACTTGAAAAGTATCTTATAAAAAATAGAATATTGTTATTGAAAAGTTAGATGCAGAGTCAATAGTTTAGAGAGTATTATGTCTTAAATTCATTGGCTCTATTTTATTTGTCAGCTAAATTATGCTTTATGATAGTAAAATGAGGTAGTGGTTCAAAGATACAACTCTAGATTAGTCAATATGATAGTTTGATTTCAAGTGCAAATCAGATGTTTTATACAAGATGATGACGGTATAATAGTTTTAAATTGTTATTAAAAAAGTTCGCACGCTACTATATTGTGCTATACTAGCTTCAATAATAAGAGAATAATGTCGTAATCGATTGCTGGATGCGATAACTCTATATTTATTTCAATTAAGACAGGTGAAAATTTATGAATGACAATTTTCCTAATATAGCGCGTTACATTTCCATTATAGATCGGCTAATGAAAATGTATTATGACCATGGGTTAGCTGATTTTGAAATTGGCTGGGGTCAGCAGTTTTATGTAGAATATCTCTATGATCATCCTGGCACAACTGCTCAGGAGATGGTCGAATGCATTCGGGTTGACAAAGCAACACTAACTAAAGTTATCAAGAAACTGATGGAGAATGGTTATATCGAAGTTATTCAAAGTAAAAAGGATAAGCGTACAAAACATCTTTACCTGACGGATAAAGCTATTCCCGCTGTTAGACGTATCAAAGAAATACACCGTAGCTTTTTTGATACACTGTGCTTCGAAATTTCGAAGGAGGATATTCATAAAACTGAACAGACGATATCGAAAATGAGTGAGAATCTAAATCAGAAAATATGGCACAGAATGGACAAAAAAGATAGTTCTAAAGTGAAATAAGGAGGTACAAGATTCAAATGAAAAAAAATGTAGATATTTCAGCAACAGATAAAAACGGCATATTTATTACCTTGATCGTAGCGACATTTATTACAGCAATGTCAACTACTGTAACGGGAAATATGATTCCTAACTTTACTAAATATTTTGATGTATCCGCTAATCTTGCTCAATGGCTGACAAGTGGAGCTACACTAGTCTCTGGCATTATTATTCCTGTTACAGCTTTTCTAATTAAAAAAGTTCCAAACAAAATATACTTTTTTGTTACTATGAGTGCCTATACAATAGGTTCTTTGGCGGCTTTTTTGGCACAGTCTTTTTATATCCTTCTTGTAAGTCGCTTAGTGCAGGCAGTAGGTTGTGGAATGATGATACCGTTTGGACAAGTGATGCTACTAAATGTCTTTCCTTCAGAAAAACATGGAAGGGTTATGGCTGCCTTTTCCATGGCATCGATGGTATCCACTGTCATAGGACCAACTTATGCAGGATTAATGCTGGATTCTTTTGGTTGGCGAGGGGTCTTTGCGTCTTTGTTTGCCTTTGGCATTATCATCATAATTATTGGAAGTATTTTTATGAAAAATATTACTCCAAGATCAGATGCCAGTCTCAATATGGGTTATGTTATTATCTCAGCAATTGGTTTTGCATGCTTATTGATTGGTATTGGTAACATAAGCGGTAAATCAATATTGCAGTTAAAGAGTGGTGGAATCATGGTAATTGGGGTGATTGCTCTCATAATTTTTTCTTGGCTGCAGCTTACAGCAAAAAAACCGATGTTGAATCTTCGCGTATTTCAGGATTCTTCCTTTACGATTGCAGTTATAATCAGCATCTGTTTATATTTAATTGCTATGGGATCTGCAATGGTTCTTCCAATTTTAACCAAATCGATATGTGGCTATTCTGATTCAAGTTATGGCTATGCAACACTTGTTGGTTCTATTCTATCAGTATTTACAACTCTATATGTGGGCAATATATATGATAAAATAGGGATCAAACCAATGTTTATTACCGGAGTGATCATGTTTGCAGTATATACGTTTATGGGAATATCCTTCACAGAACATACAGGAATCATATATATTGCAGTTGCTTTTGCATTTCAAACCGTGGCAATGTCAGTATTAAACTCTCCTGCTACGACAATGGCATTGAGCAAGCTCTCTGGAAATGCTCGGATAGATGGAAGTGCGGTTTTTAATACGATACGTCAGATTTCAAGTTCGCTGGCATCAACACTTTCTGTACAGATTTTTACACTGGCAGGCAGTGATATTAATGCGATCCATATTGTATATATCTATTATGGAGTGGTAACAGTTATTATTGTGATAGCTTTTCTCTTGTTTAAAAAGTCTGAATCACATTTGAAAGTATGATAAAATTAGTTTTGTTTTTATAACGCAATATAAAGAAATAATCCCTCAACACTGATTATAGGCTGTTGAGGGATTTTGCTTAATTAAAATCTGTTATTTTTAGAAAGTTATGTTATTACTGATTTAATATAGGTGACTAGTAAACTTTGATGATGACCTGTCATCGTTTTATAGATTGGATATTTAAAGAAGTAGACTATCAATTTAAAAGATAGATGAAGTAGTTTAAGTACCCTGCAAAGCTTACCCATAAAAGATAAGGCACCATCAAATATCCAGCTGGTTTTGATATATGATAAAATAAAATGGTAGTTTCAAGAATCAGCAGCCACAATAGTATAAGCCAAATAAACGCAAACAAGTATAGTTTTAGATTGAAAAAAATAATTGACCATAAAAAATTAAAAGCAAGTTGAATACTGTATACGGTTAAAGCAGTATGATTTTCCTTACAGGATGTAAGAACTAGATATGACGCAATTCCCATAAGGATATATAGAATCGTCCAAACTATTGGAAACAGCCAGGCCGGTGGAGCTAGAATTGGTTTGTTGATTGATCCAAAAGTTTCCATACTGTTTTGTGTTAGCAGTGCTGACAAACTACCAACAGCAAGTGGTATAACAAGACAGATAACTAGTTTTTTCCATTGATTTTTCAAAAAATCACCTCCTACTACAGTTATGATTTAATTTGCACTATTATTCTAATTACAATTATTATTTAATAAAATTTTTATAATAGAAAGTAAAAGAGTTATTTGATTTAAATTTAGTGTATAAAATATTAAATTATTTCATTGTATATGAAAGAATTCTTTTTCTTGATGCTTTATAGTGTTAAGATTATAGTAGGAGAAAAGATTATGAAAATAAATATTATTAAAAAGAAAGCTAGTAGTTTAAAAGATTTAGGAAAAGAAACAATTGAAATCCCAAGTGTTTCAACATTAAAAGAATTATTGTTAGTGATATTCTATAATGAATACAATCATCTTTATAATAATCAGATAAAAACTTTAACTGAAAAAGATATCAAATATTTAGCTAAGTTAGGAAAAATATCTTTTTCAAATCTATACAATACTGATAAAAAAGATTTAGATGATTTAATCGAAATCATGTTTCAAGATTTTACTGATGGACTTTATAAAGTCTTTATCAATGGACAGGAATATGAAAATCTTAATGAGCATATTCAAATTAAAGATAACGATGAGATTGTTTTTATTCGCTTTGTCATGTTAGCAGGGAGGTTATGGTAGTGGAGAGAAAAGATATAATTGCGCAATTAAGAGAATATAATCAGACACTATCGGTATTTTGCACTCATTTAGAAAAACAATTTATCAAACAAGTCCAGCAGGATTATTTTTATAGTTTTTATTTTAAAGATATTCGTATTTTAAATGATGTTGAAAGTTTTTTGAAAGAACAAAAATATTTTAAAGGATTACTCCCTAAACATTATGAAAAATTATGTCATTATTTAAGATGTATGCACGAATGGACATGTAATGATCAACTCATTAGGATGGATGTTAGAAGTAAGAATTTTTCTGATTATCAAAATAAGATAATTAGGGCAATTGGTTCATTTTATGTGTTTTATGGTACGGATATGACAATGAAAGAGCTGATTTATGGTCAATATCGTCAATTTGATAATTGGATGAATTTTTCGAGTGTTATTGCTGAACGCTTGTTAAGTGATGATCAGGATGTCATTCAATACTGTAAAGATGTTTTAACAAGCGATAATAATACGGCTGTTTTAACAAGAAACGTGATTATTGCTATTGAACAAAGTCATCATCAAGAACTACAGGATTTATTAACTCAGCTTTTTTTAGCGGCCAGATTACAAGAGGGATTAAGACAAAGTGTTATAGAAACAGTTGATGAAAATAATCTTGATTATTTTTTAAAGATGATCGATGTAATTGCTCAAAATGATCTATTAAGATATTCATCAGTTCAAAGAGGTGTTTTGACCTGGATAGGGATAGGTTATGAAATTGTAAAAGAAAAAGATGTTCGTTATATTTTCTGGCATCTTCAAGATTATTTTCATAATGAAAATAATCGATCTCAGGCATTACAAAGTGAAAATCCTTTAGATATTTATTTGGCTTTATATTGTAAAGGTGTCTATGATGTTAATCAGGCAATAGATGAAGCGCTAATTTTATTAAAGAGTTCTAAGCGTCATATTGTTGCTTGTGCTTTGATTTATTTAAAATTGACGAATTGTCCTTATTTGCATGCGTTGCTGCCTTATTTAAAAGATTATCATCATGATCAATGGATCATGGCTCTTTTTATTAGTGAATGTTGCCGTTATGATTATCAAAAAGCAGTTTTAACAAATGATGAATTAGCACTTATTTTTAATGAGATGGAAACTTTTGCTAAAACGATGAAAAGTCAAGAAACTTATTTGTCACGAGGATTTGAATGGTTTTCAATAACGTTATATAAATCAAGTATTTGTTATCATCTTTATGATATAATTGCAGCAAATCCGCAAATAGAATTTATTGAAAGATATTTGCCGTATGTTGCTAGTAATCTTCATGATAAAAGATTAAAACAATTTATGGAAGAAAGATTTCCATTATTAGATGAAAACAAGAAAAAGACTTTTATGTTAAAAGAAATCATTTCTAATAATAGTGAGTTAGCAAATTATATTGAAAAAGAATATATAAAATTAAATCTCTCTAGTCAAGATATTATTGATCTTGAAAACCGTTTAAAAACAAAAAAAGCTCAGGCACGAGCACATATCGTTCATATTCTTGCAAAACAGAATCAAGAGCAGATTCAGCAAAGTTATCAACGCTTATCTAAATCAGCAAATAAAATGATTCAAGAAGCAGCGCTTGAGTTACAACAAAAGGTGCCGCACTATTTTCAGGATGTTAAAATCAGTGCAGTGAAAATTCAGGGAAAAGATGAAGGATTTGGGTTATATCGTCCTTATCAGTCTTATTTATTGCCTTATCATTCAAAAATAAAAACAATCAAAAAAGGTCTAATTATTAAAAAAGAAAAAATTGATTTTTCAACACTATTGCCATGGGATAAACAACAAGTTCTTGAATATTTAAAAAAATGGGATCAAAGAATTATTTTACATCAAAATGATGAATATTATAATGGATATGAATATCGACAATTAAAGTCAGAGTATTTTTATCCTCTTAATTATCAAGAACACTCATTAAAGGCTTTACCTTTAAATGAGTTGTGGAATGAATATTTTCAACAAGATCAATTAGATAGTGATATTGTTTTTGAACTCCGTTTATTACTAGAAGGAATTGAATTTGATAAGATTCTTAATTTAGAAACACCATTATTTACTCTTTATCAAAAGGATATCGAATCATTACAATACTATCAGCATATTACAAAATTAATTTCTTACTATTTTTATGAATATGAAAATACAAGTAATTATCGTGATAAAGCTTTTATGCTTTTAGAAGTTATCAATAAGCATTGTAAATATTATCAATATAAAAGAAGAATTTATAATAATCAATATGAAATTGTGAGCCTAAGTAATTTATTTCCCTTTTTAGTTGTTCAATTGCATTTAGAAAACGCTAATGATCAACAGTTCCAGGAATATTTTCCGATGATGATGCACTGTTATGAAAATTTTAATCTAAAGTGTCAACGGGATACACAACATAAATTTACTATTTCACCAATGATTTTAGCTCGAGCTGCTTTGTTAGGAATTATTAGCCAAGAAGCTTTTTATGAATGTATTCTTGATAGTCATAATAATAGTAGTAGATATACAAATGATCAGCATCAGCTTTTTGCTGCTTATCGAGATGCTTATTTTGAAGGAACAGGAGTTTGGAAAAAACCACAGTTAAATTTAGAATGCTATCATCATAATAGGTTGAATAATGATATTGAAGTTTTTGCTTATTTAAGAAAAGAACTTGATTTGATAGCTGATCATTTAATTTCGATGGAAAAAACAAGATTAAACGAAAAAACAGCTGTTACTTCTTATGTTGAAAATCTATATGTTGTTAACGGGGTTAAATATCTTATTGATGCCCTGCATGTTTTAGAACATGAGACATTAAAAAGGCAACGCTATGGTGATGATCGAAACGTTGTTTTTACTGATTTGATCCGTCATTGTTACCCTTTATCAAGTGATGATCCCCAAACTTTAAAAAACGAAAATTTTAAAGAAGAGAGACTTGTTGAAGTGGCAATGTTAGCTCCACAATGGATCGATTTTATTAATCGAGTTTTAAATTGGGAAGGTTTTAAAGAAGCCTGTTATTATTTTATTGCTCATATGAAACAATATGATTATCAACAAAAGAAAGCGCAGATTGCTCATTACACGCAAATAGATCCTCAAGATTTAAATGATGGGGCATTTGATATGGAATGGTGCCAAAATGTCTATCAGCTTTTGGGCGAAAAAAGATTTCAAATGTTATATCGGGCGGCAAAATATTTATGTGAAAATTCTTTTCATAGTCGTGCTCGTAAATATGCAGATGCTTGTTTAAAGAAAATAGATTTAGAGACATTATATCTACAAATGCGCCAAAAACGAAATAAAGATGCTTTAAATGCTTACTGTATTTATCCATTAAAGGATGATCAAGATCTACTTGAGCGTTATTTAGCGATTCAGCAGTTTTTAAAAGAATCCAAACAATTTGGGGCGCAAAGACAAGCTAGTGAAAAAAGAGCTTGTGAAATTGCTTTGATGAATTTGGCTAAGAATTCACGCTTTGAAACAGCTACAAGATTATCTTGGATGATGGAAACTGAAATAGTTAAAAAATATGAATATGTCTTACAACCACACCAGGTTGATGAAATTCAATTGTGGATCGAAATAGATGATCAGGGACATAATGAAATAAAAGTTTTAAAAAATAAACGAAAACAGAAATCTATTCCAGCTAAATTAAAAAATAATAGTTATGTACTAGAAATTAAAGATATTCATAAAAAATGGAACGAACAATATCAGCGTTCGAGAAAAATGTTAGAACAGGCTATGGAAGATCGAACTGTTTTCATGATTGATGAAATTCATACGATCATGAATAATCCAATCGTAGCACCAATGCTTTCTAAACTTGTTTTGATTTCTGATGAAAATTTAGGTTTTTATGATCAAGGATATTTAAAAGGAATCGCTCATCGTGAAAAATTAGGTAACTATGTGCGCATCATTCATCCTTATGATCTATATAAACGTCAGTGCTGGCACGAATATCAAACGTATATTTATAAACAGCAAATTATTCAGCCTTTTAAACAGGTTTTTAGAGAACTTTATCTCAAATTGGATGATGAAAAAGATCAATCATCATCTAAACGTTATACAGGATATCAAATTCAGCCTAAAAAAGCAGCAGCTGCACTAAAATCAAGAAAGTGGAATGTAAGCTATGAAAATGGTTTAGAAAAAATCTATTATCAAGACCAGATTATTGTAAATCTTTTTGCTCAAGCTGACTGGTTTTCACCTAGTGATATTGAAGCACCATGTATCGATTATATTCAATTTTATGACAAGAAAAATAATCAGCCAATGAAGATTTGTGATATCGATGATATTGTTTTTTCGGAAACGATGCGAGATGTTGATTTAGCTGTAAGTACTGCCTATGTTGGTGGTGTTGATCCAATCACATCATTTTCTACGATGGAATTGCGAAAAACAATTGTTGAGTATACATCTCAATTAATGAAATTAAATAATGTTGAAATTAAAGATCATTTTGTATGTATTCAAGGAAGATTAAATAATTATAGTGTTCATTTAGGGAGTGGAATAGTTCATCAAGATGGTGGCGCAGTAATTAGAATTGTTTCTGTATGGAGTGGAAAACGTGGCAAAGTTTATTTACCATTTTTAGATGAAGATCCTAAAACGGCGCAAATCATTTCTGAAGTTGTTTTATTTGCTCAAGATGATAAGATCAAGGATCCTTCAATTTTACAACAGATTCAAACAAGAAAAGAGAATTCCTAGTAATTTTAATGTCATCAATTTAAGATTGTAGAAACAGATAGAAATCTAATTAAAGATAACTATCTGTTTTTATTTAAGAAAAAAGAAATATGAGTGTATGTAGTTTTACTTTCTTATGGCAAAACAGATATGTTAGAGAGCACAAGAAATTGTGCTGTTTTTTTGGTTTCTTTAACCTCACCATCAAATGCTTTTATCAAGAGGAACAGTAGTAGATAGAGATTTTCTACGATTACCATGGATAAAACCAGCCTTACCATATTGATAGTATTTTTGAATCAGTCTATTGACAGTTTTAGTTTTTAGTAGCAGCTCTTTTTTGTCATTAGTTTCAACAAGCTTTTTAATTCATTCTTAAAGCAACTTTTTCTCATAAGTAAACCTATAATTTAAAAATATTAGGTTTATAGTATACATTGATTATTATTATAATTGAATTTTATAAATTAACTTTTTTATCTTTATAAATTTACAAATTTAATATTTATATAGTATAATAAAATAAATGGAAGGGATTATTAAATAAAATTATCTTGAGGATTAAGTGTGAAAATAAAATTTGTTATTAATCGAAGAAAATAAAGAAAGTGAGGGTATTACTTATGATAAAAATAAATATCGTAGTAATATTCTAAATTTGTTTAGATTAATAGTAAATTGAAGCTTTGATCACATGTTTGTGTCCGACCGACGAAGGCGGACGGAAATGGAGGAATTTATGAAGAAAAAAACAACTATCATTTTCACTATTTATTTAGTAATTATCTTTCTTTACCCATTATTGAAAGGATCAATTGCTCATGTCAACGGCTATCCATCTTATTTTGAAAAATTAATTAGGTGTATAAATATAATTCCTTTCTATTTTGATTATACTGTAATGCCAGCAATTATTTTAAAAAATATTGTTTTTAAGCTATGTCTATTTATTCCTGTTGGTTATATGCTCTTTGCACCAGAACAAAGACAAATTAAAGCTGCGAAAATAATATTATTGATTGGATTATCAAAAGAATTATTTCACTTATTAATTTTATATGGTTATTTTGACATAACAGATATAATATACTATTTAATTGGAGGATTAATAGGATATCATATCCATAAAATATTATTTGGTTTTCATTTTACTAATTTATCGAACAATAGAGCATAAATGAAACTAAATAAGGAGAAAAAAGTCTATCAACTATTTAAGTTTACGCAACTCTTAGATATGGATCTAGATTATGACTGACACAATCCGATACTTGATATTCTTGTAGACGATCAATTAGACTGACAAACGAGAAGTTACATATTCACTTCTATAAAATGGACATTTGAGTTGTTCCAGTATTTCATATAAACCCTATCTTTTTGTTCGTCAAAGTTTAATTGGTACATACGAAAAGTGACTAATATATCTTTAGGTTGCCATTGTTCCTCATACGAATATTGATACTTCATTCCGATATTTTTCATCACGTTCCCGCTTCGAGGGTTGTTGCGATCATGGGTTGCTGTGATATAAGGAATCCCATCTTTTTTCACTTGTGCAACCACTGCTTTCCCAGCTTCTGTTATAATACCCTGATGCCAGAATTCTTTTCGTAGTCCATAGCCAAAATCATGGTGTTCTTCCATATCTACATTTATATAACCAATAGGAATGTTATCTTTTTTCAAGCAAACAGCATAGGCATATGCCTGTGGCTGTGCATATTTTGACGCATCTCTCTCTTTAAAAAATAGTCGAGTTTCTTCAAGGCTTTCTAATGGAAATCATGGCAGAAATTTATTGACTTCTTTGTCGCTGTAAATTCTATACATTGCTTCTATATCATTTTCTATAAATTTTCTTAATATCAGTCGTTCCGTTTCAAGTGTTGGTGTATTCATTTTCTGCTCCATCAATTCTGAGTTGTTGGTGTATTTGAATGTAATTATACATTAGCACTACAGGTAGCACAAGCGTAAGTGCTGAAAAAGTCAATTCTGTAATAACGTATGCGTTTTCTCTTTATCTGATTTCATCTATAATTGAATAAAGCAAAAAAGGCGATGATTTCCCTCATAATTAATTGCCTTTTTTCTTTATTGATATTCATACTTGTATGAATATAGACTTTAGTCAGTTGAGCATACGATATGTTTATTTTATATTAAAAATAAAGTTTAGAATATTGTAAGCTATTTGACGCTTACTTTTCACCAAAGATTTTTTCATTCAAAGTGATTTCATTATACTTAACATGAATCGTTATTCATAAAAATATTATCCCTAAATATAAGAAATATAAATTCAAAGGAAAACAGCACAATATCTTGTGCTGCTTAACATATCTGTTTTACTTATAAGCAAGTAAGAACTTATCTTTTTGCTGCTGATCTTTTTAGTCTATGATTTGATTCATTAGTTCTACTGCTTCCATTGCATCTTTAGAATAATAGTCAGCATTGATTTCTTTAGCAAAATCAGCTGTTAAAACTGCACCACCAACAAAAATAGGACACATATCATCAATTTCTTTTAACATTGTAATTGTTTTTTCCATCGAAACAACAGTTGTTGTCATCAAGGCACTTAGACCAATTGCTTTAGGATGATGCTTATAAAAGGCTTCAACAACAGTTTCTGGAGGAACATCTTTACCTAGATCGATTACTTTATAGCCATAGCTTTCAAGAACAACTTTAACGATATTTTTACCAATATCATGAATATCACCATGGACAGTTGCCATAATAATTGGACCTTTGGTAGCCGTTGTTTCTTTAAAAGTCTCTTTAATAGTACTAAAAGCTATTTTTGCAGTTTCTGCAGATTGAATCAGTTGCGGTAAGAAAATAATATTTTTTTCATATTGTTTACCAACAGTATCTAAAGCTGGGATCAATATATTATTGATGATTTCTAAGCCTGGTGTTGTTTCAAGTAATTTTTTAGTAGTATTTGCTGCTTCATCTTTTAAACCATGCAGGACAATGTCATTTAAACTAAAGTTTGCGGTTTCTTTTTTTACTACAATTTCTTGATTTGACTGATGTTCAATATAAACAGAAGCATCATGGTCATAATTATATAATACATTAAAAGCATCGATCGTCGCCATAAGCTGGGCATCTAGAGGATTGATGATTGGTAGATCAAGGCCGGCAGATAATGCCATAGCTAAGAAAGTTTTATTTAATAAGGGACGATTTGGTAAACCAAAAGAGACATTACTAACTCCTAGGACAGTATGTACTCCTAATTGTTTAACCATCGAAACAGCTTTGATAGTTTCCATGACTTCTTTTTGTTGGGCAGAAACTGTTAGAACTAAACAGTCAATAACGATATTATCTCTTGAAATACCATAACTTTCAGCTTTTTTTACGATTTTCTTGGCGATTTCAAAGCGGTCTTTAGCAAGTGGCGGAATCCCGTTTTCATCAAGTGTTAAACCAATTACGACACCACCGTATTTTTTAACAATGGGAAAAACAGCATCCATCGTTTCATCTTTTCCATTAACAGAATTAATTAATGGTTTACCGTTATAATAACGACAAGCTTGTTCGATTGCTTCAAAATTACTGCTATCGATTTGTAACGGTAAAGAAATAACTTCTTGTAATAATTTAATTACACGTTTCATCGTCTTTACTTCATCAATTCCTGGTAAACCAACATTGAC
This sequence comes from Clostridium sp. Marseille-Q5894, assembly GCF_946902305.1. Taxonomy (NCBI): domain Bacteria; kingdom Bacillati; phylum Bacillota; class Clostridia; order Eubacteriales; family Clostridiaceae; genus Clostridium; species Clostridium sp. Marseille-Q5894. The sequence goes on from NZ_CAMPPT010000001.1 coordinate 491,178, forward strand.
ATCAAGGACGTGGGCTCCAGCTTGTTCTTGTTTGATCGCTTCAACGACCAATTCGTCATAACGTTCTTCTTTTAATGCTAATTTCAATTTTTTCTTTCCTGTCGGATTCAATCTTTCACCACATACTACAACATGATGATCAAATTCAACTGTTTTAGTTCCACTCGATACTCTTGTAGCGTTGATAGGAGTTAATTTTGTTTTTTTATTAGGAAGATTTTTTTTCAAAGCCGCAATAAATGCTGGTGTCGTTCCACAACAGCCGCCAATAATACTAACCCCGTTGATAACATGTTTTATACTTTCGGTTACAAAAGTTTCTTCATCCATATTGTAACAAGTTTTGCCCTCTACTAAACATGGCAATCCAGCATTGGGCTGTAACATTACAGGGACAGTAGCGATTTTTAAAATATCATTAATGATCGGTGTTAATTCAATTGGTCCTAAAGAACAATTTACTCCTAAAACATCAACATTCAAGCCTTCTAAAACATTTACCATGGTAATAGGATCGCATCCTGATAAAGTTCTTAAATTACTTTCATATGTCATAGTAACAAAGACGGGTAGATCACTATTTTCCTTAACAGCCAAAATTCCGGCTTTGACTTCATAAATATCAGTCATTGTTTCTAATAAGATCGCATCAACTCTATCTTTTGCCAATAAAACCTGCTTTTTAATGATTTCGTAAGCTTCATCAAAAGTTAAGGTTCCCATCGGTTCTAATAATTGACCGATCGGTCCAATATCTAAAACGATATAACTATCATTTTCACGATTAGCTTTTTGTCGAGCAATGATTGCATTATCGATAGCTGCTTTGATCATTTCATCATAATGATAAGGAGCATCTTTCATTTTTAAGGGATTAGCGCCAAAAGTATTAGTAGTAATAAAGTCAGCTCCAGCATTTAAATAATTAAGATGAATCTGTTGAATTAATTTAGGATCGGTAATATTTAAACACTCAGGAATATCTCCAGCTTTTAATCCGGCTTCCTGCAATTGTGTTCCCATTGCGCCATCAAATACTAGTATTTCTTCTTTTAATCTTTTTTGTAGCATCTTTGTCCCTTCTTTCTATATATACAATTTTCTAAGTTTATACATGAAAAACAATGTTTAGTTAATTTTTCATCACCAATACCAATTAAACCAATCATTGATTTTTGTGGTAATAATAAATTATTTTCTTGAACAGTTAAACCAATATGCTTATTACAATTTAAAGCGTTTGCTAATTTATGATTGAGTTCAAGAGGGACATTACCATAGCCAGGGCAAAAACGAAAAGTACGCTTGCCAAAATTTTGCTTTTCTTCAAATTCATCACATTTAATTTCAATATAACTACTAGCTAAAGCATCCATGACAGTCATTTTAGTCATGTCGATCATGGCATAGTAACGTAATAATTTATCCAATTCAATTCCTAAAGTGCAGGCAATGACCGCGACTTTATCACAACTATCAAATAAATCGATTAAATCAGGATATTCGAGAGAGAGATTTAATTCTTTAATTAATAAAGGATGGTGTTCTAATGAAAAGATTTGATACATGAATTTTGGCTTTAACTTTTCAAGTTCTAATAAACATTCATCTAAAAGTCTATTTGTTTGTTCATCGGCTTGATCATCTAAGTAGCCTAAATATTTTAACGCATTTTTTTTAATCATTAATAAATTCAGCGAAAATATTATTAGTTCTAAGTAATATTTCTTTAGCTATTTCGGGTTTATTCATCGTATAAAGATGAATACCATCAACACCATTAGTAATTAAATCAATTATTTGATAAGTCGCATAATTTAAACCTACTTCTTTCATTGCCTGAGGATTGTTTCTAAAGCGCTCAATCATTGCTGATAAGTTATATGGAATATTGCAGCCGCTTAATTTAGCGATATTTAATAGTGATTTAGAATTAGTAGCTGGCATTATTCCGGCGATGATCGGTACATTGATGCCTCTAGCTCGAGCTTCTCTAACTAAGCGATAATAATAATTATTGTCAAAGAAGATCTGTGTAATTAGATATTGAGCCCCCGCATCGACTTTTTTCTTTAATGCTTCCAGATCACTTTCTAAAGAATCGGCATCTTGATGAACCTCAGGATAACAAGCTCCGCTTAGACAAAAAGTATCAGGATAATTTTTACTAATAAATTCGTTTAATTCACTAGCGTGTTTATAGTAATAAGGAGCAGTGTTAGGATCGTAATTTTTAGGATAATCACCGCGTAAAGCCAGAATGTTTTCAATATTATTTGCTTTTAAAGAGTCAATGGTTTGAATCAGTTGCTCTGGCGTTGCATCAATACAGCTTAAGTGAGCAACAGCTTCAATATGATAATCTTTTTTTATCTTTGAAGCTATTTCAACAGTATTTCTTGTTGTTGAACCACCAGCTCCATATGTAACTGAGATAAAATCAGGATTTAATTTAGAAAGCTCATCAATAGTGTGATAGATCGAGCTAATGTCACCATCATGATTTTTTGGTGGAAATATTTCAAATGACAACGTTGGTCTTTTAAGTAATAAATCAATAATTTTCATGTGTTTTTCCTCCATCGATAAATTACGTTAATTATAAAAAAAACAGGAGTTTTAGTCAACTAAAACTCCTTATAAAAGCTGTCAATGATTCCTTCGATAATATTAGTTAATTGATTAGCTAAAGCAGATAAAACCATAATAGTTATCAAACGCTCATTTTTGTCATTGATATCAAGCTGATAAGATTCAATGATATTTTTAACTAAGGGTTCCAGCTGCTGAGTTTGTTTGGATTTGATATTGATGAAACGATCATAGATATCTTCTAAACTTTCATCTGTTTCATAAATAGGTGTTAAGATTTCTTTTATCTCTTGAATGGTAATGGTATTTTTTAGATTATAGATCAGTAACATGCCAATGATTTGTTCTTTAGTATACTTTTTACCTTTAACAGGTTTGATAACTCCTGCTTTAGAATAATTATTGATCATAGTTTTAGTAAGAATTTTATCATCTTCATAACGTTTATTGTCTTTTAGGTTATTTTCAAACAATGTCATGATTTGATCCATATAAAGATCCAATGATGGAATATCTTGACTTTTTAAATCAGTTTTATTAGCTGTCTTATTAACGATTTCAGTTAATTTATCCATGGTCTCACCTCAAAAATATTTTAACTTATTTATATCTTTATTGCAATATATAGTTGACATATTCTTTATTAGTGTTAATATAAATGTATAATATAGTTATCAATACTACATAAGGAGGTCTTGATATGAGAAAACTTGATAAAGCTATGGATCCAATTAGTTGTAAAACACATTTCATTGGTGCTCTTTTATCAGCGCTGATGCTGGTTTTAATGATGGTAATTGCAATAATCGAAAGATCTGATAAATTAACGATAATTGGAATAACAGTATTTAGTTTATCGTCAATTGCATTGTATAGTGCTAGTAGCATATATCATTATTATAATGCAGCTATAAATAATAAAGTAAAACTGTTTTTAAGAAAATTGGATCATTCAATGATCTATATTTTGATTGCGGGAACATATACGCCTATTTGCTTAACGTATTTAGATTATCCTCATAATTTTTATTTTTTAGCTGTGATTTGGTCAATTGCGTTACTGGGGATAATGATTAAATTATTTTGGATGAAAGCGCCACGCTTTATTTCAACGGTTTTTTATCTTTTGATGGGCTGGGCTTTAGTTTTTGACTTTCCGGCTTTTAAAAATGTTCCTGGGGGCTGCTTTGTTTTAATTGCTTTAGGTGGTATTAGTTATACTTTAGGAGCTATTATTTATATTGTAAAAAAACCTAATTGGTTTAAGCAGTTTGGGTTTCATGAATTATTTCATATTTTTGTAATGGTTGGTTCAGCGTTTCATTTTTTGGCAGTTATTATTTATATTTTATAAAGGGCCTTGGCTCTTTATTTTATTGTGGTTAAGTAAAGATTATTGTATAATGTCGGTGGGTGATAAAAATGAATTTAACAAAAAGAAATAAATTATTATATTTAATAACACTAATAGTAATCACTGGTGGTGACCAGTTTACTAAACATCTGGTATCTTCATCGATGCAATTAGGGCAATCGCAAGAGATAATCAACAACTTTTTTTATTTTACATATGCGCATAATACTGGTGTTGCCTGGGGGATGCTGGCAGGACATTTATGGCTCTTTATTATTGTAGCGTTAGTATCAGCTGTTTTAATGATCGTCTTTTTTATGAAAACACGTCGTAATGAAGTGTTGACGCGTTTTGGGTTGGTACTTACATTTGCAGGAATGGCGGGAAATTTGATTGATCGTGTAATGTATGGCTATGTTCGTGATTTTATCGATGTAGTTATATTTAATTATAATTTTCCTATTTTTAATGTTGCTGATATGGCAGTTGTGATTGGTGTGATATTAATAATTATTGAGATTGTTTTTGAGGAGTATATACATGGAAAAATATAATTTAGTTATTGAAGATGAAAATAATTGTCGGTTAGATAAAGTAATTGCTTTAAAGATGAAAGATCTATCAAGAACGCAAATTCAGGAAATGATTAGTAATGGATCTGTTCTTGTAAATGGTAAAGTGGCTAAAGCTGGTTATAAAACTAAGTTAAATGATCAAATTGAAATTATAATGGAAGATAATATTGATTTAGATATCGAACCTGAAGATATTCCTTTAAAGATAGTTTATGAGGATAAAGACGTTATTGTTGTAGATAAACCAACAGGAATGATCGTTCATCCTTCACCGGGAATTACCAAGGGAACTTTAGTTAACGCTTTATTATTTCATTGTCAAGATCTTTCAGGAATCAATGGAGTCAATCGGCCGGGAATCGTACATCGAATTGATAAGGAAACAAGCGGGTTATTGATGATTGCTAAAAATGACGCAGCCCATCGTTCTTTATCAAGTCAATTAAAAAATCATACTGTAACAAGAAGATATGTAGCGCTTGTTCATGGTTTGATCCCTCATGTAAAAGGTAAGATCGATGCTCCGATCGGGCGTAATCCTAAAGATCGTCAAAGTATGTGTGTTACTAGAAATAATAGTAAAGAGGCGATAACTAACTTTACCGTTTTAAAACGTTATAAAAGTATGAGTTTGATTGAATGTCGGCTTGAAACAGGGCGGACACATCAAATTAGAGTTCACATGAGTTATATTGGTTATCCGGTATATGGTGATCCTAAATATGGACGTCGTAAAGATGATTTTAGTCATGGACAGTTTTTACACGCTAAAAAATTAGGTTTTATTCATCCGGTGACGCAAAAATATCTAGAATTTGAAAGTGAATTACCAGATTATTTTAAAGCTAAATTAAATGAATTAGAGGAGGAAATGATAAATGAGTAAGATAATTAACTGGACTCAATATTTTATGGGAGTAGCTAAACTATCAGCTTATCGTTCTAAAGATCCTAATACTCAAGTAGGGGCATGTATTGTTAATTCTGATAATAAGATCGTAGGAGTTGGCTATAATGGATTGCCTTGGGGATGTGAGGATAATGAATTTCCCTGGGAAGTTAGAGAAGGAGAATTGTATGATACAAAATATCCTTATGTAGTTCATGCAGAGTTAAATGCAATTTTAAATAGTACTGGAAATTTAAAAGGATGTCGAATCTATGTTTCGTTATTTCCATGTCATGAATGTGTTAAAGCAATCATTCAAAGTGGTATTGGTGAAATTATTTATGAGGATGATAAATATAACGGGACTGACAGTGATCGTGCTGCTAAAAGAATGTTGGATGCTGCAGGAGTTAAGTATACGAAAGTGCCTCCTTTTACAATTGAAGTCAAATAGCTGTTAAGTTAAAAAGGTTTGATGATCGAAGGGCTGTAATGAAATAGTTTTTAGCTATTCATTACAGCTCTTTAACCTTAATTATATATACTTTTCTTTAATGGTTGCGTTATTTTAATGAAAAGTTTGAATGATTGTGGGAATTGCTTCAAAATTTTGATGGGTGATATTTCCTCTGTAGATTTTTCTTTGGTTTTACAGGGATTCTTCTATTGTTTTTTAGGCATGATTACAATATTATCGATTGAAAAATGTTCTAGTTTAATAGAAGTTGGTTTTGTTGAATTATAAGATAAACAAATAAAGTATATTTAAAAATAAAAAAAGCATAATAAAAAAGGATAACAATGTTACCCTAAATTAAATCTTTAATTCGCTTGTAATTAGTCATGTTGGTTTTTGTAACTTTGTTTAACATTTTAGGTCCGTATTTCTTTGCAATTTCAATTGCAATTGAGTCGATAGTGCTACTGTTACCGTGAGGTAATTTCATTTTTAAACTCCGTGACATATTAGTGAAATATTGTAAATAAGCATATTTCGATAATATCATTGAACAAACTATGGCTAAATACTTTTCTTCTCCTTTTTGAACAAAGGTCAAATCTTTCACAACAATTACTTCATTTTTTAAATAATTATAATACGTTTTTGGGGAAACAAACTGATTGACTAGTTTGTCTTTGACCGGCATACCTACTTTTTGCATAACATTAGTTACAGCTTGATTATATAATTTTGCTTTGATATTAGCTAAATTATTACCAGCTTTTACCATAGCATTATAATGCGAATTATCTAAAATCAACAAACTATAAATTAGTCGATCTTTTATTTCCCTAGCGATACGAACAAGTTCATGATTATCCATATCTTTTGGATCCCGCACTCCAAGGCTGACTAACCAATCAAAATCACGTTCATCTATGTAACAGGCAACAACACATAATGGTCCGAAAAAATCACTAGAACCAGTTTCATCACAACCAATATGATTAAGATTTACATAGGTATTAGATATATTACTGCTGTTAGCTGTACTAGAGTCGCTAAAAGCTACAAGTTTACCGTAAGCATTCATATTAATAACATTCATTCTTTTTGAACTATTATTTCTCACTACATTCATGTTCATTACTTGTCCTCCTAGTCCTACTATTTCAGTATAACATATTTTCAAACTTTTTGACAGTATAAATTTGTTTTGCTACAATGTATATTAAAAGAAATTGAGGTGTTTCCATGAGTTTTGTTGTAAATTCAATTTTTATTGACATAATAATTGTATTTGTTTTGGTATTAATGTTGATTTTTGGATATATTAAGGGATTTGTTTATCGCGCTTATGATCTTTTAGCGACAATTATTTCCTTATTGATAGCTTTATATGCATCTTCACCACTGTCAAGTATTTATACAGTATATAAAGTTGAGGGATTAGGTGAGATGATCGGAAAAACAGTAAATCGATTTATTATTTTTATTATCTTATTTATTGTTTTAAAAATGATATTATTCTTGTTGGGAAAAGCGGTTAAACCACTTTTGAAAAATATTATTTATACTTTTAGTATTTTTGAGCAGTTAGATCGATTATTGGGAATCGTTGTTAGTTTGATCAGCGGAATTATTAATATTTATTTAGCTTTGATCTTTGTTGTCATGCCGATTATTCCAGGAGGTAAAGAAAGTATTGATGATACTATCGTTGCTAAAAAAATTTTAGAGCTGGTACCAGCAGTTACTGACGAAATTGAATCGTTAGATGTTGTTGGTCAGGTAATTAGTGATGGAATAAACTATGATAGCTTTGATGCTAGTAATATTTACATGGTTTCACTTTCATTAAATAATGCATATGATAATGGCTTGATCGATCAGGCAAAACTAGAAAATACTTTATTAAAATATTATGATGATATAGATGAAATACAAGAACCTGTTAATCTTGATCAACAGCAGTATGATGAAGTATCAAGATTGTTATCAAAGGTGGATCGTAGTAAAATAGATGTAGATAAAATATTAAGTAAAATAATAGTGAGTGAGTAGGATGAAAAATATATATGATACATTAGAATTTAATCAAATTAAAGATAAAGTTAAAGCTTTTGGAGTTAGTCTTTTAGCTAAAGATAAAATTGATTCTTTAGCGCCTTATCAAGATTTAGAAGATTTAAAATTAGACCAAAAATATTTAGATCAGGCGATGCGTTTGATTTATAAATATGGTCGTTTACCAATTGGCCATTATAATGATGTTGAACCATTATTATTAAAAGCTAATAAAGATGGGACTTTATTTGGGGAAGATTTTGTTCAAATCGTTTATTTATTAAATAATGTAAAAGAAATAACTAATTATTTATCAGAAAAAGAACTTGAAGAAAATGAATTGATCCAATTATGTAATCAGCTCATTTTACCAAAACAGTTATTAAAAGAAATCAATCGCTGTATTGACAGCAGTGGTAATGTTTTAGATAGTGCCAGTAAAGAACTTAAAAGAATTAGACGCCAGATTCTATCGATCGAAGCTAATATTAGAACTAAAATCGAACAAGTAAAGACAGCTAATAAAGACTATTTGTCGCAAGAAGCTATTTCAAGTCGTAATAATCATTTAGTATTGCCAGTCAAAGCCGGAAATAAAAATAATGTTAAAGGAATCGTACATGCTATGTCAGCGACGGGGCAAACCATGTTTATTGAACCAGAAGTTATTGTTTCGATGAATAACCAGTTAGTTCACGCTCGTGATGATGAACTAAGGGAAATCAACCGAATCTTGATGGAATTATCAAAAATGATCAAAGATAATTATGATCTTTTACATGAAGATCAAGAATTATTAGTTGAAATTGATGTCATTTTTGCTAAAGCTGGTTATGGGGTTCAAATTGATGGAATCGTTCCTGATGTAAGTGAAGATTATCATCACTTTAACTTGATTAAAGCGCGTCATCCTTTGATCGATAAAGATAAAGTAGTTGCCAACAACATTGTTTTAAACGACCCTAAACGAATGTTATTGATCAGTGGATCAAATACGGGTGGGAAAACAGTTGTTTTAAAAACCGCTGGTTTACTTAGTTTAATGGCTTTATGTGGGATGGCACTGCCTTGTAATCAGGCTGTTGTGCCAATGTTTGATCAGATTTGTGTAGATTTGGGTGATGAACAGTCAATTGAACAGTCTTTATCAACTTTTTCTAGTCATATGAAACGTTTAGTGGAAATTACTAATGAAGTAAGTGAACGGTCTTTAGTATTATTAGACGAAATTGGTTCCGGAACTGATCCTAAAGAAGGACAGAGTATTGCCGAAGCTATTTTACGTTATTTACATCAGGTAAATCCTTTGATCGTTGCTTCAACTCATTATTCAGCTTTAAAGGAATTTGCTAAAAATGAAGAATATATTTTAGTAGCAGCAGTTGAATTTGATCAGGAAAATATGGCGCCAACATATCGTTTGATCGAAGGTAGTGTTGGTAATTCTTATGCGATTGAAATTTCTTCACGTCTAGGTTTGAAACAAGAAATCGTTGAATTAGCTTATCAGATCAAAGAAAGCAGTTTAACTGATAGTGATAAACTGCTTGAAAAGCTGCAAAATGAATTGACTCAAGTTCAGCTTGAAAGAGATCGTTTAGAAATTTTAGCGCAAGAAGCTGAAAATAAATTAAATAAATATAATCGTTTAATTAATAATTTTGAAAAACAAAAAGATGATTTAATGGAAAAAGCTAAAAAAGAAGCTAATCAATTATTAGAGGATTCAAAGCAGGAAATCGATTTAGTTGTTGAGGATCTAAAAAAACAGGCCGTTTTAAAACAACATGTAGTAATCGATGCTAAAAGAAATCTAGATTTATTAAAACATGAAGAAAAGAAACTGATCAATGAAGAAAAACGTGAATATCAAGTAGGCGATGTCGTTAAAGTATTGTCAGCTAATCGCCAGGGGGAAATTCTTTCGATCAATAAAAAAGGTATCTTGACGATCAATATGAGTGGCTTGAAACTAAATGCTAAACCTGAAGAAGTTAGTTTTATTTCTAAAAAAGTTAAGCCTAAAAAAGTTAGATCTAATCTTAAATCATTACGTAAATCAACTAATCAGAGCTTTGAATTAAATATTATTGGTAAACGTTATGAAGAGGCGATGCTTTTAGTTGATAAATTTTTAGATGATGCTCTAGTCAATAACTATTCGATGGTAAGGATCATTCATGGTATGGGTACTGGTGTGTTGAGAAATGGTGTTAGAAAGATGTTAGAGAAGAATAAAAATGTTGTTAGTTATCGTGATGGGGGACCTAATGAAGGAGGACTAGGGGCAACCTTAGTTTATTTTGAGTAATGGATCGTAAAGTAATCAAAGATAAACTTTCTTTATTGCCGTTACAGCCCGGCTGTTATTTAATGAAAAATAAAGAAGGCACGGTTATTTATGTAGGAAAAGCGAAAAAGTTAAAGAATCGTGTTTCTTCATATTTTGTTGGTGCCCATAATTATAAAACGACAAAATTAGTCCAGGAAATCGTTGATTTTGATTATATTGTCACAGATTCAGAAAAAGAAGCATTATTATTAGAGATCAATCTAATTAAAGATTATGCACCTAAATACAATATTTCTTTTATGGATAATAAATATTATCCCTATATTCAGTTAACAAAAGAAAAACATCCCCGCTTAAAAATCGTCAGAAATGCCCAAGATAAAAAACATAAACATTTTGGACCATTTCCTGATGGAACAGCAGCTAGAGAAACATTTAAACTTTTAAATCGGCTATACCCCCTTAGAAAATGTAACCATATTCCTAAAAAACCATGTTTATACTATTCTTTAAATCAATGTTTAGCACCGTGTATTCAAGAAGTAGATGAAAATAACTATAAACAAATAACTTCTAGTATTACTAAGTTTATCCAAGGTGATACTAAACAAATAATCAAAGAATTACAGGAAAAAATGTTTAATGCCAGTGAGGTGCAAAATTATGAATTAGCGAAAGAATGTCGAGATTTGATCAATCATATTCAGCACGTTACAAGTAAGCAGCATGTCCAGTTTAATGATTTAGTTGATCGTGATATTGTTGGATATTATCATGATAAAGGTTATTTATGTTTGCAGCTGTTTTTTATGCGAAATGGTAAACTTTTAGCAAGGGATCTAAATCTCGTTCCTTTACAAGATGATTTTCAAGAACAGATCATTTCCTTTTTAGTTCAATTCTATCAGGAAAATACCGAACCTAAGGAATTATTAGTACCGATGGAACTTGATACAAGTTTATTAGAAGAAATCATTAATTGTAAAATTATTAAACCGCAAAGAGGCAATAAAGCTAATCTTGTTAATATGGCTAATGAAAATGCCAAGGAACAATTAGAAAAGAAATTTTTATTGATCCAAAAAAATGAAGCAGCAACTATTGGCGCAATTAAACAGTTGGGGGAATTATTAGGAATCGCTTTGCCAAGAAGAATCGAATTATTTGATAATTCGAATATTCAAGGTGCTTATGCCGTGGCTGGGATGGTCTGTTTCAAAGATGGGGTACCATCTAAAAAAGATTACCGGAAGTTTAAAATCAAAACGGTTGAAGGACCTGATGATTATGCCAGCATGAAAGAAGTTATTTATCGCCGTTATTTTAGGGTTTTAATGGAAGGTTTGGAAAGACCGGATTTAATTATCGTTGATGGTGGTAAAGGACAGATAAAAGTTGCTAAAGAAGTTATTGATGGTTTGAATATGAATATTATGGTTTGTGGATTGGCTAAAGATGAGCGCCATTCTACGTCGGTATTGTTAGATAGTAATGGAGAAGTTGTTGAAATCAATAAAAAAAGTGAATTATTTTTCTTACTTACTAGAATGCAGGATGAGGTTCACCGTTATGCAATCAGCTTTCATAAAAATGTGCGTTCAAAATCATTGTTTCAATCGATTTTAGATAATGTTGAGGGAATCGGACCTAAACGTAAAAAGTTATTATTGAAAGAATTTGGTAGTGTTAAGCAGTTAAAAGAAGCTACATTGGAACAACTGGAGAAGGTTTTACCTAAAGAAGTAGCTTTAAATCTTTTTAAAATTTTAAAAAATGACACCGAAAAATAAATCTTTTCATATATTACAATATGAGGTGAGATAAAAAGGTGAATGTGATTCTAACGCCAAGAGAAAAGGAAATCTTTAATCTTTTAATTAAAAATCAATCAACTAAAGAAATTGCTAAAACATTAGGAATTAGTGAAAAAACAGTACGTAATCATATTTCTAATGTTATTCAAAAATTAGGAGTTGATTCAAGAATACAAGCGGTTTTTGAATTGATTAAATTTAAGGAATTAGAACTTTAGTAATTTTAAATATAGTATCTTGGTAAAAGCTGTGATAAATATTTACACAGCTTTTATTTATTATAAAATCAACATTTAGATAAGCTGATATTTTTATTATGGTTTTTTGCTGGTAGTTAGTATATAATGGAACAAGGTGATATTATGAAGTTAAAAAGATGGCATTTATATTTAGTAGTAACGTTATGTTTTATAACTGCATTTGTTTCAATAAATCGTAAATATGATCGTTTTTATCGAGTTAATGGGATCAATAATGATAATCGAGCATTGATCGAAATGTATTTAGATGAAGACGAACAGGAATATCTGATTGAAAATGCAATTGCTGTAGATAAGTTTATTAAATATATCGAGATTCCTGATTTTAATTTAATGTATTATGAATTTTATAATGCTTTAGATAAAACTAATAAATATCCAGATTTAAATAATTTAGTTAGTATTGGAAATCAGTTGGCTGATAAATTAGAGGTATCTTTTGCCAGTAGGGCACTTACATATTGTAATACATTAATAAAAAATAATTTAGTTGATGCATATATTAATCAGGATACTTTTGATTTTAATAATGTTGATTTTTATCAAATGTTAAGATCGATTTATGATGAAACAGATTATACATATATAAGCGATACAAATAATTATTTAAACACGATGAAGGAATATGATGATTTAGATGATAAAGAATTGCGTGATAGTTTTAAACAGTTAAGTAATGATTTTACAAAGACTTCATTGGCAACACTTTTTAACCATGATCTACAGCCCAATGCAAGAAGAATCTATAATCCTAGTGAAATATCACTAGTAGTAAATAATGAGACTTTTATTGGTGGTTATGAACCTAAAAATTTAGTAGTTGCTTCGGGAATTGCAAGAACTAAATATTCGATGTATCTGCAAGAAGAAACTTATAATAATTTATTAGAAATGTATCTAGCCTGTTATAATGATTGTAGTAAGAAAATTATTTTAACGAAAACTTATATTAGTTATGATGTAGCTCTTTTGGAGGATAGAGGTGTTATCGCTGGTTATAATGAGTACCAGTTAGGCAGCACGGTCGATCTTCAAAAAATGGATATAAGTATTGATGATTTTGATCAAACAGACGTTTTTCAGTGGCTCGTTAATCATAGCTATGAGTATGGTTTTGTTTTACGGTATCCTGCTGATAAGACGCAAGTAACTAATCATGAGTACAGCCCAACCACATTTAGATATGTTGGTAAGGAACTTGCTGCTAAGTTACATGAACAAAATTTAGTCTTAGAAGAATATGTGGTAGATAAGGAGTAATTAGATGGAAAGAGCAATAGGGGTATTTGATTCAGGTGTTGGGGGTTTGACAGTAGTAAATTCAATTAGGTCATTATTACCAAATGAAAATATTATTTATATTGGTGATAATTATCACTGTCCTTACGGTGATAAAACTCCAGAACAGTTATTTAGTTATGCAAGTGGGATAGTTGAATATTTTATTGAGCAAAATGTTAAAATGATCGTTTTAGCTTGTAATACTACTAGTTCAACAGTATTAGATAAATTACAGGCTGTATATTCTAATATGACAATAATTGGGGTGATCGATGCTACAGTTGATGATTTTATTAATCGTAATGTTGATAATACTTTAATTATTGCTACTGCAGCGACAATTAAATCAAATAAGTATCCTGATACGATCAAGAAAATAAATCCTCATATTACAACTTATTCTTTGGCTACACCTAAACTAGTGCCGTTAGTAGAATCAGGAATGTATAAAGAAGGAATTTATGAAGTTTTACATGAATATTTTGATGATTATGCCGGTAAGATCAAATCGATTATTTTAGGGTGTACTCATTATCCTATTTTAAAGGAACAAATAAAACGAGTACTACCAAATATTGAATATATTTCTAGTAGTGAAGCTATTTGTAAAAATATTAAAGAGATCTTGGAAAGCAAAAAATTGTTAAATACACAACCTAATAAGTATATTAAAATCTATACGACGGGTGAAACTGATGAATTTAGATATTCGTCTTCAGGATTTTTTGATTATACAGGGTTAAAAGTCGAACATATTATCATAAAATAAAAAGTTGTTTACTGCTTTGTAAATAACTTTTTATTTTGGCATTTTAAAATGATTATTTCATATGATATTATTGGGGGGATTTAAAGATGAAAAAGAAATTACTAATAACGATTCTGGTAGGTGCTTGCTTAGTGATTTGTTTTATCTGTATCAAACATGATAATAATGAAAAAGAGCAGAAAACAGAAAAGACTTATTATCAAACAGTTGTTTTTAAAGATGATGATAATACGTTGATACCAATTGAAGTAGACATGGCTCAGGAATTGGAAGCAGATGATAAATATCGAAATATGCTGGAAGTAATGAAATCCAAAGATTATGAATATTTGGGATTACATCCTATTTTAGATTCTAATCTCCAGGTCAATGCCATTGCCATCAATGATAAATCATTAACATTTGATTTTAGTGACAATTTATATGTTAATAATAATCAAGAAGCATTAGATATTTGCGAAATGTTATCATATGTTTTTTGTGTAGGAGATATTGAAAAGGTTAATTTAAAGATAGATGGTAATGATATTAATGAGCTTCCCAATAGTACTATACCAGTTAGCTGTATAACTAATCGTTTAGGAATAAATAATTTTGAGTCTTCAACAAATTATTTATATAAAACGTTACCAGTAGTTGTTTATAATATACAAACAATCAATAATCAAGACTATTATGTTCCCGTCACTGAGCGCATCGAGACCACGGAAAGTGATATTGATACTAAAGTATCAATAATGTTAAAACAAATGGAATATGAACAACCCCTATCATTAGTTGAGCAGTGTACTTTAAAAGATGGAGATTTAGAAATTCATTTAGCTAGTAATATTTTAAATGATAATGAGTCAATTGATAATACTTTATATAATCGAATCGTTAAATCCGCAAGTCATTTAGATGATGTAAAAAAGGTATCATTATTTATTGATGATCAGGAAATTGAGCCCGTAGAAGATGTAAATGGCATAGTAGATAATCGAATCAAAATATAATTTTAATTTTAATCATAATTGTGTATAATAAGTACTGGTGATATAAATGAAAAAAATAGTAGTAATGTCTGATAATCATGGATATCATAAAATGATCGATGAAATAAAACGTTTAGAGCCTGATGGAGATTATTATGTTCATTGTGGGGATAGTGAAGCGTTAGAAGAGGCTTTAAAAGGTTGGATATGTGTACGTGGTAATAATGATTGGATGGCAAGATTAGAAGATGAAATTGTTTTTGAAGTCGAGGGAATAAGTTTTTTAGTAACACATGGTCATCGCTATGGGTATTTTAATCGTGAAGAGCTAATGGTTGATGATTTATTAAGACATGGTTGTGATGTATTGTTATCAGGTCATACACATGTCCCTCAGTGTGAAGAAATTGATGGTTTTTATTTGATCAATCCGGGATCAACTACTTTACCTAGGCGAGGTAGTGCTAAATCGTATTGCATTATTTATGTTGAACAAGGAAAAATTAATGTTGAGTTTAAAGAAATAATATAAAAAATACTTGCACATCTCTTTTGAATATGTTATTCTATATAGGCAGTCAGGAGAGATGTCTACGTAGCTCAGCTGGATAGAGCACACGCCTTCTAAGCGTGCGGTCAGGGGTTCGAATCCCTTCGTGGACGCCATTAAAAAATAAAGTCTAAGCAAATAGTGTTTAGACTTTTTTTTGTTTGCTACTAAGTTTAAATAGACTAGTAATTATGCTGGTAAATTGTTGTTTATATATTAACAATATGATCAATAAAAAATAGGGTAGTTAATATGGAAAATTTAGATAAATTATTTGAATTAATCATAAAAATTGAAAATGAATTAGAAAATACCGATAATGGTTGTTTTAATGATGAAATGACATTGATGTTAAAAATTATTAATTGTGAATGTAACTATATTGCTTCATTAAATGATTATATTAAGATTTCAAAAATCAAAATATCATTAAATTACAACTTTTTGAATAAACTATGAAAATATATGAAAAGTTATTAAAGTTCAAGAATAACTTGAATTTCAATAGCTTTGTTTTTTGTGTTTTTATTGGTTTCTTCACTAATATTTTTAAAATTATTTTCTTTTAAAAAAGGATAATTTTGGAATTATATTAACTTGCATTTTTATTAAATATATGCTAATATATTAAAGCATTAGGAAGCAGATGTCTACGTAGCTCAGCTGGATAGAGCACACGCCTTCTAAGCGTGCGGTCAAGGGTTCGAATCCCTTCGTGGACGCCATTAGTAAAAAATGCCCGTTTTAACGGGTTTTTTTATTGCAAAAAAAGTGTTTTAACATTATTTTTTAATTCCTATTATATATTCATAGACAAGAAACTAATTTCCAAGGAGCTAAGCATAATTTGTTTTTTACTATATTTTTGCGTTTTCCAACACTTTTTTTGTATAGTCAAATTAAGATGGTGATTGCAATAACAAAAATAGATATGGCTCTTTATAAAGGGATAGGAGCAATATTAAAAAGAATAGCTGATATTTTGATTATTGATTATGCTAAAGTTATTCATGAAACAAAGACAAATTATCAAACGAATTCATCTCTAGGAGATTATTATGAAAATATAGAATGTTTTAAAGATAAACCAGATTTATTGAAATTGTATAAAGAGATTTGCATACTATAATGGTTATGAATATCTGGTGCTCATCAATAATTGATGCAGCAGTAAACAGCAGAAGAAAACGACTATGCATGAACTTATTCACGTATTTGAAAATTATTTTTCTTGTCCTAAGGAATATGAATATTACTGTGAAAACAAGTTCATACAATTATAAAGGAATTACAGATGGAATTTATATAAGAATAATGTCGTTTATGCAAAAAATGGTATTTCAAGAAGTTGATCCATTTTTTGATAGATAATATCATATATTCACAGGAGATATAAAAATGGTTTTAAAAAATAAACTCAATATAACTAATTCTGTAAAACTGGCACACATTGAAGAAAAAACAACTAAAAAGAAAGCTTTGGAGTTGTTTGAAAAAGGTATTTTAGATACTTTTGAAGTGGGTACTTTTAAAGGCCTGTCTACAATTCACAAATATCTTTTTGAAGACATATATGATTTTGCAGGACAGATCAGAGATATAAATATTGCTAAAGGAGATTTTCGTTTTGCGCCTGTTCTTTATCTTTATTCAGCCTTAGAAAGTATTGATCAAATGTCTCAATCAACATTTGATGAAATCATTGAAAAATATATTGAAATGAATGTTGCCCATCCTTTTCGTGAAGGAACTGGCAGAAGTACAAGGATATGGCTTGATGCTATTTTAAAAAAAGAAATCGGTTATGTTGTGGACTGGTCAAGAGTTGATAAAAACGAATATCTCCTTGCTATGGAAAGAAGTCCTATCAAAGATTTAGAAATCAGACATCTATTAAAAAATGCCTTAACAGATAAGATAAATGATAGAGAGATCTATATGAAAGGTATAGATGCAAGCTATAATTATGAGGGATATGATTTATATAAAACAGAAGAATTATAGAACACCCACACAATATAGCATGGGATCTTCGCAAACTTTCTTATCAGAGTTATTTTAGCATAGATACAATAAAATCACGTGTTACCAGCACGTGACCAAATGAGATATTACCAGTATCTCATAAATGTAAAGACTATACCAAAAGTTCTTTTACGTACTCAATTTTATCATAGAGTACAATCATATTTAGCAAACAATGGTGCTGATGTTTGGGTTATTCCTGAACATCTTGGACATGGCAGAGAAATGGTTGGAAATCGTTATTTGCATATGTTTCCTGAAAAGCGAAACAAGATGAAAAACTGCTCGACTGAGTGTTTTTTTGTGGTGTAAAAAGTGTCATACTTTTAAGATTTTATAGGCTTTTTAGAAATAAATAAGTAGAAAAAAGGTACTTGAAAGTCTATAAAATTTTTAATTAATTTTCCATTGAGAAACTATATGATATTCATTTATATCACATAAATAAATTAACTTTGAAGCAATCGGGAAGATACTGTTTTATTTACTTATGTAACAGAACGATTACTTATGAAAGTGTAATTATCTTTTTTCATAAAGTAGTTAATAAATACACCATAGATTAGGTTAAGAGTTTTTCTCTTAACCTTTTCGTTATCTTAATTTACAGTTTTTGTGATTTATAATAGAAAATCCTACGGTCAAATAATTCTTTTGTTTTTATTTTGCCACTCCACACGTTGAGCACTTGCAGCCTTCTGTCCAGGCGGCTTTAGTTTCGATTCATTGCTGTTTTGTAACGGCATCTTGTACTGGTACTGTTTTGTAATATCCTTTTGCTGTATGAAAGATCGAAGTTGTCTGTGCGACCCAGTTATGACTATGGATCGATGAACTGCTCTTATATTTTTTGAATTACTTTTAGACAAACTGGATAAGCTTCCACTAGTCGATGTGGAAGTACGGTATTTTTGGCAAAAATCTCAGGTTTAGGAATCGGAGTTGCTGTTTCGTCATCTCTAGGCAGAATTTCACTATTTCTCTCGTTATATTTATCAATATTGATATCTAACTGGATATTTTTCTGGTGTAGATAAATCGACATTAGAATCATCAACTTCAACATTGTCGATCTGATCGATATCATTAGAACCTTCTAAGATATAATGATCATCTAAGCTTATGATATATGGACTAACATCTTTTTCTGTTATATTCGATATAGCATTCTTATTTGGTTGTTTAGTGTTTTTGAAGAAATAAAATAACAGCTAAGGCCTGATATAATTATAAATATTCAAAATATTACAATAATTGTTTTTTATTCTTTAAATTTTGCATAATTTCATTTTCTATCGAATAAAAATCTTTTATTTTTTAATAAAACTTCGATTATCAGAAATATCTTCACGATAAACAATAAAATATGATTCATGTTCCATGTAATCTAAACCAAATCCAAAAGCAACACTTGACGAACTCCCTCTTGATGATGATTTACAAACATATGAAACAATCGTTTTAGATGGATTTAATTTTTTTAATGTATCAATATATTTACCGCCACCAGCCTTTAACATATTAGTTTTTTCAATAAATGTAACTTGGAATCGGTATGGATAATCATTCATCGTTTTGATGTAGGTGACGTTTATTTTTTCAAGCGTTATATGATTAGCAACTAGCCCGATTGAATTTCCTGTCTGGATATCACATTTAATATTTTTGATTCCTTTTTCATTTTTTAACCAATGATTTAATTCATTAATATCTGTAAAGGAACGCATATATTGCTGGCCAACATTTTTTCTTTGGTGATTTTTTATAATTTTATTAGCAATATATTCAATAGATTTGTCGTAAGGGTATCGACTATTTTGATCAATTGGAAATATTTTTTTACCCTGCTTTTTTAAAAACTGATTATATTTGATCAAATCTTTTTCTGCTTGATGATAAGCATCTTCTATTTTATCTAAAGAAGCCCCTTTTACTTTAAAATTATGATATTTTAGTACATTAGATATAAGCTTGTTCCACAAATCACGATCTACAGTTTCATTACTGTTATTTTTCTTTGTTTGTAAGTTTGTCTCATTATTTTTTTGAGATTTGAGACTATCTACATTTCTCCCGCATTTAGGACAAAAACTCATTTCTTCATTTAAATTAAAACCACATTTTTTACAATACATAATTATTTCCCTCTACTTTGTAGCTCCACATGTTGAGCATTTATATCCATTGATTTTTGTTTCTGTCCAGGCTGCTTTGGTTTCGACCCACTGCTGCTCTGTAACGGCATCTTGGACTTTGACTTTTTTTACTGAATAAGAACTTCCTTCCTCGGCAATGTGAATTGTTAATGCTTCACCATCAAGATTTGTTAAATCTTTCCCACATCCATTACATATTGTTCGATATGCATAGATGGCATCTTGTACTGTTACTGTTTTGTAATATCCTTCTGCTGTATGAAAAATCGAAGTTGTTTGTGCGACCCAGTTATGGCTATGGGACGATGCACTGCTGTTTGTATTTTTAGAATTGTTTTCAGATGAACTGGATGAGCTTCCACTGGTCGATGTAGATGGCGCAGAGGTTGCACTATTTTCCGCAGGCATCTTAGAGTCGGGTATCGAAGTTGCTGTTTTGTCATCTCTAGGCAGAGTTTCACTGTTACTTGTCCAGACAGTCTTTCCACTGTTGGCTAAATCTGTTGCTGTTTCTGCAGCTATGATTTCAACTTCTTTTTGGATGGTAATTGTCTTATTTGTAATATGGGTATTGTTTTTCTCATTATATTTATTGATATTGATATATATTTTATATCTAACTGGATATTTTCCTAATACAGATAAATCGACATTGGAATCATCAACTTCAACATTTTCGATTATTTCATTATCGATTTGTACATCGTGTAAGTAATCGATATCACTAGAACCCTCTAAGATGTAATGATCATCTAAACCTGTAATATACTCATTGATATCTTTTTTTGTCAGTGTAGTTATCTTGTCTTTATTAGTATTTTTTATATGAGTATCTTCCCTGTTGAAAAGAACAAATAAAAGAGATATTGATAAGATGATTATACAAATAATCACAAATATTATAGATTGTTTTTTATTTATTTGTAATATTCTTTTCATTTTTTAACCTCCAATACATTTATAATACTGGAATATTTACTAAAAATCAAATGATCATATGTTTTGAAACACGTAAAGCTATAATTTTTAAATCTGTTTTGCTTAGAAATGATTAAAAGTTTAGTTAAGGCGAAAATACGTGGGGTAATAAGCTGAAAGGAAAGAATAATATTTGTAACAAATAAATAGAGACAGCATATAAATAAATTAGGAGATGAGGCTATGGAACAATCATGTTACCTTGATTGGAACACGCAGGTATATTTGAATGAGTATCAGTGTATTCTGGCGCAAATGATTGAAAAGATGACTTCTGTACAATTATCATGCAGTATTTCTCATAATTTTATTGTTCAGATGATTCCCCATCATCGCGCAGCTATTTTAATGTGTTGTAATCTTTTAAAATATACGAAAAATACTTATTTACAAGAACTGGCTTTTGGGATTATTAGAGATCAGACAAAAAGCATTGAGAATATGAAAAGTATTTTATGTACTTGTCAAAAGCAGACTAATTGTAAAATGCACTTAGATCAATATCAAGATGAGATAGATGCAATCATGCAAACTATGTTTATCAAAATGTCGGAAAAATCTTTTAATAATAATATTGATGTTAATTTTATTAAAGAGATGATTCCTCATCATGCTGGTGCAATAGCGATGTCAAAAACAGCTTTGAAATACGATATTTGTCCAGGATTGAGGCCGATATTAGAGGCGATTATTATGTCTCAGTCAAAAGGAATCCAAGAATTGGAGAGTTTATTAAGTTCTCTTACTATTGAAAATCACAATTGTGAATAACTTGTGAATATTGTGACAAAATGACGATTATTCGTCATTTTTATATGATGCAGGATCTTGC
Source organism: Clostridium sp. Marseille-Q5894 (assembly GCF_946902305.1). Lineage (NCBI taxonomy): Bacteria > Bacillati > Bacillota > Clostridia > Eubacteriales > Clostridiaceae > Clostridium > Clostridium sp. Marseille-Q5894. Next base: position 513,029 of record NZ_CAMPPT010000001.1, read on the forward strand.
TGATGATAGACAAGTTTGGAATATTCGCTGGGGGTTAGGTTGAATTGCTGTTTAAATGCTCTTGAAAAATAGTGAATGGAACTAAATCCTAACATATAGGCAATCTCTGTAATCGTATATTTATTTTCTAATAGTAGTTCTTTACTGCGTTTTAATTTTAAATTAATAATATAGTTTTTAGGGGCTTTGTTGATATTGGCTTTAAAAAGGGCTTGTAAAGAACTTCGGGAAATAGAGAAATATTCTGTAATATCTTCAATTGATAATGGTGTATTAATATTATTGTTGATATATGCTATTATTTGTTTAAATAAATTGTCTTGGTATTTTTGAATGTTTGGAAGTTTGGAATGCTTTTTTTGAAATTGATTATCTTGCAATAGATGGATGATTACTTCCTGGAGATAGCATAACATTAATGTTTTAGAATAAATATTTTGTTTATCACTTGTTAAGGATAATTTATTTAATAAGTTGCGTAAAGTGTCATTAAGGTGAAAAACAGTATTTAATAATTTTGAATCATCAGCAATCGACATTTCAAAAAGAATCGTTAAATAAGAGCAGGTTTGATTACTATTAACTTGTTGTTTATGAAATTGATTTGGGCCAAAGATCATTAAATCATTGCTTTGTAGTGTGTAACAGGTATCATCAATATAATTATCAAGGCTGCCATGATCAATGAAAGTAAGTTCATAAAAATTATGCTGCTCACCTTCAAAATAATATTTAGGCTTTTTTATGTTATAGTAACAGCCAATTATTTGCGGAATCGATAAGATTGGAACGATTGGCTGGTAAATGTATGGTTTCATGAGATTTAAGGCAATAAATTTAGCGTTATTTGGGATGATTAATTTAACTGTTGTTTTTTTGTTATGAGGAATAATATTAAAAAATTGAAAAGGCTTAATAAGTAAATTAAGGCGAATAGCAAATAGTTCAAAATCTCTTAAATTTTTACTGATTACGATATTTGCTAAATCTGCTGATTCAATACGTACTTGTTTGTTGCAATAAAACATGGCAGTTAGTATTTGACTAGATAAAGAAATTTCTTTATGAATATATTTATTTTTAGTAGTAAAGGGGTCGTTATATATTGATCCAAATTCTTGAAATTGGATATTTGTAGTTTTGCTAATCATATATCCACCTCCTCTTACTATTTTAGTATAAAAATTGATAAAAATAAATTAAAATAATAAAAAATTATCGAATAAATAAAAATGACGGAAATTCCGTCATTAAAATAAACCAAGTAATGCCTGCATTGATAAACATACAACAGTAATCGCCATCCAGCAGCTAAAACCAAGTAGTATTGGTTTACCACCACTTTTTATCAATTTTACAATATTAGTATTTAGACCAATAGCACTCATTGCCATGATGATAAAGAATTTACTCAAATCTTTGATTGGTGCCGTAATACTAACAGGTAGATTAAAAACAGTAGTAATAATTGAAGCTAGAACAAAAAATAAAATAAAGTAAGGAAAAATCTTTTTTAGATCAACTTTGCTGCTTTTTCCATTATCACGAGTACGTTTAAGCGCTAGAACTAAAGTAATTGGAATGATTGCTAAAGTTCTTGTAAGCTTAACGATCGTAGCATGGTCTAATGTATTGCTGCCATGAATACCATCCCATGCTGTAGCAGTAGCAGTAACTGAAGATGTATCATTAACAGCACTTCCAGCGAATAATCCAAAACCATCGTTTGATAATCCTAAGAGTCCTCCTAAAGTTGGAAAAATCAATGCCGCGAGAATGTTAAAAAGAAAGATTACAGAAATTGCTTGAGCAATCTCTTCATCATCAGCTTCAATTACTGGTGCTGTCGCTGCTACGGCTGATCCGCCACAGATTGAAGAGCCGACCCCAATCAAGGTAGCTATCTTTGAAGGTATTTTTAACAGTTTACATAAAACAAAGGCAACTACTAGTGAAGTTGTGATGGTTGAAAGGATAATTGGTAATGATGAACTGCCGATTTTTAAGATGTCTTTTAAGTTCATCCCAAATCCTAATAAAATAACTGCATATTGTAAGATCTTTTTAGAAGTAAAAGTAATACCCTCTTGAACTTTACTTTTATCTTTTAAAAAGCAGGTAATGATCATTCCCATTAAAATTGCAAAAACTGGACCACCAACTAAAGGGAACATTTTACCTAAATAATAAGCAGGTAAAGAAATAATTAGACATAAAACTACACCTAAAAAGCTATTTTTAATTTTAATCATACAAATCTCCCTTCTGATCGCTAATATTATACATGATTAAAACAATAAATAAAAATTATATATATTTATATAACGATAAAAAAATGTTATTATTAATCAGGGTGATAAAAATGCTGGATTTTAGAATCGATACATTTTTAGCTGTATGCAAATTTATGAATTTCACTAAAGCTAGTCAATATTTGAATATTACACAACCGGCAGTATCTAATCATATTCATTATCTTGAAAGTTACTACCAGATTAAATTATTTTATTTTCTAGGTAAAAAGATGCAATTAACTGATGAAGGAAAAATCTTATTAGAATATGCCCGAACTTTGAAACATGATGATATCTTTTTAAAGAGAAAATTTAATGATATGAAAATGAAACAAGAATTGATTTTTGGAGCGACATTAACAGTTGGAGAATATATGATGCCAAAAGTTATTGATAATTTTTTGAGTAATCAAGATAATATGGTGCTAAAAATGGAAGTGGCAAATACTAAGGAATTATTAAATTATATTAATGAAGGGAAAATTGATTTTGCTCTAGTGGAGGGATATTTTAATAAACTGGAGTATGATTATCTATATTATTGTAAGGAACAGTATGTATGTGTAGCGGCAAATGATCTTGAAATTGATGCAGTTAAAAATATAAGCGAGCTTTTTAGCTATAATCTAATTATTCGCGAAACTGGTTCAGGCTCAAGAGAAATACTTGAGCGGTATTTAGGAGAATGTAATTTAAGTATTAATGATTTTATTAATTTGATTGAAATCAGCAATATCAATACAATTAAACAGCTAGTTAAAAATAATCGTGGAATAACTTTTATGTATCGCATTGCTGTTGAAAAGGAAATAGAATTAGGTTTATTAAAGGAAATAAAAATAGCTGATTTATCAATGGAACATGATATTAACTTTGTTTGGCGAAAAAATAGTGTTTTTGTTGATTATTATCAACAGTTATTTAAATTGTTTTCTAAATAGATCTTATGATAAATCGTTTACATCGAGGATATCAACATATATGCAAATGGCATATACCCAAAATGATTTTGAGTTTATAGCTTGCTTTTTTATATACAATTTTATGATATGTAATGAGAATTTTTTTGATATCATAAAAGCATCTAGAAAAGAAGGGAAAAAGTGTTATGTTTGAAATTGAAAACAATAAGATTGGAAACTATATTTCAAGTTTAATTACTAATAAATTTGATTCAGCACGTAGTTTTTGTAGAGAATATTTAAAAATAAGTGGTGAAAAGATCAATGAGGATACGATCCAAAATGTGGCAAATCGTCTTTTACAAATTAAAAAGGGGACAAAAGCAATTCAAATTTACGATCCACTATTTTTTCTAAGTTACTTGATGTTTCTTTTGAACAAATACTTAGTGCTGGAAGTTGTGGCGTTCAAAAAAGTAAAAGAGTAACAAATTATGCTATTGCTTAATTACATAATAAAAAGAATGACTTGCTTATATAAAAAGAGATGATGAGCTGATTCTTAATGTTGACGAATATAAAAAACAGTATTTGAAGATGCTATTGAGTTCAATGATTATGATTTTATAAAAGTTCTTATCAATAATAAATATATTTGGTTTGATAGTGGCAATAGCAATGACTATAGGCAAATTTTGGGGCTGGAACTAGTATCCCCAAAACAGAATTTGAAGAACTTGGTAATGGGGGTTACGTTATATACCACCAATTGATTTACAATTGCAAATCAGGTCAGAAAAAGATCGATTAAGAAAGCAAACTATTGCACTTGCTGTTGATAATGATGATTTAAAAATGTTAGAAAAGCTAAGAGCAAGAGAATTACCACAATTATATTTACAAGTAAAAGGGCATTGTTAGGTTTTATTATAAGAGGAGTGTTAGTGATATTTTATATTACTACTAGGGTAAACTTATTTAACAGAATTTGATAGTTTAAGTGTTGAATCAAGAATTTATCAATTTTCGATAAATTCTTTTTGTATTATCTTTTTTAAACAGATCGATAAATAAATAATTGACTTGTTGAAAAAGATGATATTGATTTTATTTAGCGAGAAAATAGTTTTTTTGTTGATCGTTATCGGTAATTGTTTAGCCGGTCAAAAAAATAAATTGTTTTCATTGCAAAATATTTACGGCTTGTTATAATAGTGTTTTGAGGAGTGATAGTTATGCCTTTGACAGATGATGATTTTTTTAATGATAGTAAATTGGAACTTTATAATGAAGTAATTAAAAGTTTACATGAACAAGAAGATGATGGTACTGAGGAACAGGAGTATCAGCTTGATTTAGAAGATGAAGATTAATGATGTATCTATGATACATCATTTTTGAGGAGAATGTATGATTGAAGAATATATTGCTAATAGTCAGTTTCAAGATGCACTAGAGCTGCTTACTGATCTTGATGACGAAATGGTTCGCTATCAAAGATTAGTATGTTTATACGGCTTAGGTGAATATCAGGCAGCTAGAAGTGAAGGAGTGCTAGCAAAGGCAAAAGCTGGTAATACATATTATGATGTTATTAGTATTTATGTTGCAGTTTTAAAAGAGTTAGAGGAATTTGAAGAGGCAATCAATATTATTGTTGAAGAACTGTCGATGCCTTATATTCCTTATGAATATGAGAGTGTTTTTAATGCGGCTTATGATGAGCTTTTATTAGCTAAAAGAGAAGCTAATGAAGGAATGGAACGTCATAATAATGCTTTTAGCTTAGAAGATATGGAAAATATTTTAATGAAAGATATCTTAAATGAAGATCTTTTATATATGGCGATCGAACAAATGGAAGGAATGAACATTCGCCGTCTTTTACCAGCAATCAGAAGATTTTTAAAAGATGATGATAAACCGGCTTTTGCTAAAAGCCTGTTAGTTGAATTAATGATCGATCAAGAGATCGATGAAGAAATGATTCTGGTAAAAAACGGAATCGAATATGAAATTAATCCTAGTTATGCACCGTTAGTATTGAATCAAGAAGTTGGTGAAATAATCTTAGCTTTATTAAGTGATGCAATCGAAGATGAAAATCCATCTTTATTTAATTTGTGTGAGCAGTTTTTAAATTTTTATTTATATTTGATATATCCTAAGTTTATTGATGAATATGATTATCGATCAATTGCTGGAGCGATTCATTATCATTTGGCTTCGATGCAGTATATTGATCTGGAATTAGATGATGTTGAACTGCTTTATAACTGTGATAAAGAAGAAATTTTAGAAAAATTAAATGAAATTAAACAAATTGAATATTAAAGTCACAAAAATTGGGATATTAATGTTCAAAAAAGTTGAATTAATGAAATTGTTAGTATATAATACGTGATGAAACTAAAGAAGGAGAATTGTATGAAAATCAATAATAAAAAATTAGAGAATGCCATCGTTGAATTAACAGTAGCATTCGATGTAGAAGAATGGAAAGAAACTCAAAAAAAAGCATTAGACAAATTAGCTAAAAAAGTAAAAATTGATGGATTTAGACCAGGTAAAGCACCAGTAGCAATGGTTAAAGCTAGAGTATCTAAAGCAAGTATTTTAGAAGAAGCGACTGATATGATTTTACAAGCTAATTTTGTTAAGATTTTAGATGAGGCTAAAGTGGAACCAATTGCACAGCCAGCTTTAAGTATTGATAAGGTAAGTAAAGAAGAATTAGAAGTTAAGATCTTAGTGCCAGTTAAACCAGAAGTTGAACTAGGTGAATATAAAGGGTTAGAAGTTAAGAAAACTCGTGTAACTGTAACTAAAAAAGAAATTGAAGAACAATTAGCAAATTATCAAAGCCAATTTGCTGAATTATCTGTAAAAGAAGATGGTAAAGTTGCTAAAGGTGATACAGCAGTAATTGATTTTGAAGGATTTGTTGATGGTGTTGCTTTTGAAGGTGGAAAAGGTGAAAATTATCCATTAGAAATTGGAAGTGGCGCATTTATTCCTGGATTTGAAGATCAATTAATTGGAATGGGTATTGATAAAGAACAAGAAATTAAAGTTACTTTCCCAGAAGATTATGGAGCTGCAGATCTAGCAGGTAAAGAAGCTGTGTTTAAAGTGACTGTACATGAAATCAAAGAAAAACATTTACCAGAAATCGATGATGAATTAGCTAAAGATGTTAATATTGATGGAGTTGAAACTTTAGATCAATTAAAAGATCATATCAAAGCTAATATTAAATCTCGTAAAGAAAATGAAAATGAACAAAAATTCATGGATGATATCTATAACACATTAATTGAAAATTCAAAAGTTGAAACTAGTGAAGCTTTATTGAACCAGGAACAAGAAATGATGTTACAGGAAATTGAACAAAATTTACAAAGACAAGGTTTAAATTTTGAAGTATATGAACAATTCACTGGTAAAAATAAAGATGCTATCAAAGAAGAAATCAAACCTCAAGCTGAACAACGAGTTAAAATAAATGCAATTCTTGCAGCAATCGTTGAAGAAGAAAAACTAGTTGTTAGCGATGAAGAATTAGAAGCTGAATTACAAAAAATCGCAGATTATTATAAAAAGGAATTAGATGAAGTTAAAAAGATTTTTGAAGGAAATATGAGCCGAATCGAAAATGATATTTTAACTCGTAAAGCTATTGATTTAGTAAAAGACAGCTTAAAGAAATAGTGAAAAGAGACGCTCACGCGTCTTTTTGTGAAATAAAAGATAGGAGGAAGTAAAGTGAACGAACAGACTGTATTAAATTTACCGGTAGTTTGTACTCGAGGCATGGTTGTTTTTCCTGAAAATAAATTGACCCTAGATGTTGGGCGTCCTATGAGTTTAAAAGCGCTTGATTTAAGTACTAAAGAGCATGATAACAACATTATTTTTGTCTCTCAAATCAATCCTTTAGTGGATAATCCTTCTTTTGATGATGTGTATCATATAGGTACTGTTTGTAAAATTGATCGGAAAGTACGTCGTGACAGTTCTGGAACGGTTAAGTTGACGGTAGTTGGTGCCAAAAGAATAAAGTTAGAGAATTTTATTGAAAAAGAAGGAACTGTTTATGCAACAGCAACTATTCTTGAAGATGAATTTGGTGATCAAAATGAAGAAGTAGCTTTAGTTCGTAAAACAACTTCTTATTTTGAACAAGCAAGAAGAAGTATGCCAAATATGCCGCTTGATTCGATCAATCGTTTAACTAGTGGTGTATCGGCTAGTGTTTTAGCGGATACGATCGGGCAATATTTGCCAGTTGATTTTAAACAGAAGCAAAAAATATTAGAAACTGTTAATATCAATCAGCGTTTATTATTAGTTATAAGTTCAATCGAATCAGAAAAAGTAATTGGTGAAATTGAAGAAACAATTAACCGTAAAGTACGTGAAAGTATTGATGAAAATCAACGTGAATATTACTTACGTGAAAAATTAAGAGCAATTAAAGAAGAATTAGGAGATAGTGTTCCTAAAGAAGACGATGCTGAAGCAATTCGTGAAGAATTACAAAAGCATCCTTATCCTCAATATGTCAAAGACAAGATCGAAGAGGAATTAAGAAGATTTGAAACGATGCCAGCAGCTTCATCTGAAGCTAATGTAGTAAGAACGTATATTGACTGGATGTTAAAAGTACCTTGGTATCAAGAAACCAAAGATGTTGAAGATATTCAAAAAGTTGAAGATGTTTTAAATGCTGACCACTATGGTTTGGAAAAAGTCAAAGAAAGAATTGTTGAACACTTAGCTGTAAAACAAATGACGCAAAATTTAAAAGCGCCGATCATCTGTTTAGCTGGGCCACCAGGTGTCGGGAAAACATCACTTGCTAAAAGTATTGCTCGAGCATTAGATCGAAAATTTGTCAAAGCCTCTTTAGGTGGGGTTAAAGACGAAGCTGAAGTTAGAGGACATCGTCGTACTTATTTAGGATCAATGCCAGGAAGAATTATCCAAAGTATGAAAAAAGCTGGAGTTGTAAATCCCGTTTTCTTGTTGGACGAAATTGATAAGATGTCTAGCGATTATAAAGGTGATCCAACTAGTGCGATGCTGGAAGTACTTGATCCTGAACAAAATAGTCAGTTTTCAGATAATTATTTAGAAGAACCTTATGATTTATCAAAGGTATTGTTTATTGCAACTGCCAATGATTTAGGAAATATTCCGGCACCATTGCGTGATCGTTTGGAAATTATTGAACTTTCTTCATATACAGAACAAGAAAAATTGATGATTGCTAAAAACCATTTAATCAAGAAACAATTAGTAATTCATGGTTTAAAAGCAGAACAATTAGTTTTTGAAGATGATGCTTTAATGAAAATAATTCGTCATTATACACGTGAAGCTGGAGTTCGTGATTTAGAAAGATTAATTGCTAAAGTTTGCCGTAAAGCAGTTTTGGTTATTTTAAAAGATAAAGAAAAGAAAATTACTGTTGTTGCCAGTGAGCTTGAACAATATCTTGGTAAAGCACCATTTGAACATACTAAGATGTTAGATCATAGTGAAATTGGGGTTGTTACCGGAATGGCATATACGCAATTTGGTGGCGATATTTTACCAATTGAGGTTAATCATTTCCAAGGTTCTGGTAAATTTATTATTACGGGACAATTGGGTGATGTGATGAAAGAATCAGCGTCAATTGCCTTAGATTATATGAAAGCTAATAAAACAAGATATGGTCTTGAGGAAATTGCTTTTGATAAAGAAGATATTCATATTCATGTGCCTGAAGGAGCTGTTAAAAAAGATGGACCTAGTGCTGGGGTAACGTTAACGACAGCAATCTATTCAGCATTTAAGAATAAACCAGTGCGTAACGATGTTGCGATGACAGGTGAAATTACTTTAAGAGGTAATGTTCTACCAATTGGTGGTTTAAAAGAAAAATCGATTTCTGCTCATCGTTCAGGAATTAAAAAAATCATTATTCCTAAAGATAATGCTAAAGATATCGATGATATTCCAAAATCAGTTCAAAATGATCTAGAAATTGTCTTAGCTGATCATATTGATACGGTTTTAGAACATGCACTTGTTAAATAAAAGGGTTAAAAAAATTAACCCTTTTTCTTATCTTGTGGTACAATAGAAAAGGTGATAGAAATGGTTAAAATAAAAAAAGCACAGTATGTCCTTTCAGCTGCCTGGAAAAGTCAGTGGCCTCAGGAAGAATATCCTGAAATGTGTTTGGCTGGTCGTAGTAATGTTGGAAAAAGCAGTTTTATTAATGCGATGTTAAATCGTAATGGTTTAGCTAAAGTATCTAGTACTCCTGGAAAAACAAAAACATTGAATTTTTTTAATGTTAATGATGCTTTATATTTTGTTGATGTACCAGGTTATGGTTATGCTAAAGTAAACGATAATGTTACCAAACAGTTTGGTAAAACAATGGATGAATATATTGCTATGCGATCAACTTTAAAAGGTTTTATTTTATTAGTTGATTATCGTCATAAACCGACTAAAGATGATATAACGATGTATGAGTTTGTAAAACATCATGATCTTCCAGTAATGGTCGTGGCTACTAAGGAAGATAAGCTGAAAAGAAATGATTTAAAGAAAAATGAAAAGATTATTAAAGAAACATTAGGATTTCATCCTGAAGATAAATTTATCCGTTTTTCAAGTTTGAAGAAAAAAGGGATTGAAGAAGCTTGGAATGTTATCTATGAATTATGTGATCTTGATTTTAATTAGACAGTTTGACTGTCTTTTTTCATATTTTTATATTTTTTGCATATAGTTTGATGGGAGGTAAATATGCAAAAGATATATTTTGAAAAATGGGTTGATTTGAATCATCAGTTAAAAGAGTTATTATCATTATCAGTTGATGAATCGATCAACTACAAAATTGAAAATGTTGGTGTTAGAGCGATAGGAAGTTTGATTGTAAAAGGGGAATATAACGAAAATAAAAAATTTGAAGAAAATATTGAAATGGATGTTTTAGCTACTTTTGATAAGATCGTTGATCAGCGGGATTTTAATATTAAAGTTGAAGATTTTGATTATTTCATTAAAGATGGCGATGTTCAAATTAAGATTGAAGTTGGGATTCATGGAGTAGTTGAAGGTGAAGATCGCTATGTAAGAGATGAAAATTTCAAAAAAGAGGATCCTTTAGAAGAAATTGAAAACTTGATTCGTGATGAAAAAACGACGGAAACAGTTATGCCGGTAAAAGAACCAGTTAGAGAAGAGATAAACGAAAATGAAGTAGTTATGGAAAATACGGTAAAACAAGTAGCTCCGGTAAAAAATATTGAAAAAACAGAACCTGTTTATCAAGAGGCTAAAATCGTTGATGCTACAATGATTCCAGAAACTAAAGAAGCTCTGGTTACCAAGGAGGCAGCTATAGCTGAGGAAATCAGCGAACAATTACAAGAAAAAGTTTATCCAAGCAAATCACGACCAATCTTCCAGGATACAGCTGATAGTGTGGGAACTTATTATTTGTATATTGTTAAAGAAAATGATAGTTACAGTGAAGTAGCATCCCGTTATAATGTCGATGAAAATGCAATTCGTGATTATAATCAGGATAAAGCTTTACAACCCGGCAGTGTTTTAATTATTCCTTATGTATGTCAATAAAGTAATCGAAGAAGCTTATTCACTAGAGGTCATTGGTTATATTAAAGTATCTAAAAAAGTATATAAAGTAAAATGTAAAGAAGGATTTTTTTGTTTAAAGTTTGTTGAAGATAATAATTTATCTGTCGTATTGGATCATATAGAGAGTTTACATTTGAAGTGTTTTCTACCTGTAATTAAAAATTCTCATCATCAGATATTAACAACGTGTGATGATAAAATATTTTATCTTAGTCCCTGGTTAGTGAATGATAATGCAATCATAAAAGAGCTAAAATTAAAATTTTATTATGAATGTCTAGCTTATCTTCATTCGAGTTCTTTTTTTAATTATAGTGTTTCAAAGAGTTTTTTTAAGCGCCAAATTGAAGATATCAATAAAATTATTCATGAACGACAAAGATATTATAGTGAATTGATGAATAATTTTGAGGTTTTATCATATCGTAGTCCTACAGGCTGGATGTTTGTTTTAAATTATCAGCGTATTGAAGCTTGTTTGCAAAATGCGTTAGAATTTTTAGGAAGTTATGAAAATTATGTATGTAATCTAGATACCCTTAGATTATGTTTGACTTATAATAATTTTAATTATGATCATATTATGATGAAAGAAAGTAAATTGATTTCTATCGATCATATTAAAATTAATTTATGTATTTATGATATTTATAATATGTATCAAAAGATACCAGAACTTATATTTGATTTTGATGTGATCTTAGATAGTTATTTTTGTAAATTAAAATTATTAAAGGAAGAAAGATTATTATTACAGTGTTTACTTCATGTTGTTCCGATAATTAAACTAGGACATGATGAAGTTAATAATATCATTATGATGTCAAGGCTGCTTTATTATTTAGATTCAATTTCTTCATTGAATAAAAAGCTTTCAATTGACTAGTAGATAAGATTTTGTTAGAATGGTTTTAGCAATGATCAGGAGGAGTAGATCTTGATGCTTGATAGAGAGTCCTTGAGGGTGGAAAGAGGATAAGATAAGAGTTTGAAGGTAGCCTGGGAGCATGTTTATTGAAAGTTAGTAGATAAACACGTATAACTGCGTTAAAGTTTAGAGGCATAAAATTATTATGCAAAGTAAGGTGGTACCACGAGCATTCGTCCTTATGACGATGCTTTTTTATTTTAAGGAGAAAATTATGGCACAGACAGTTGTTTGGGGCTTGTTTATCGCAGCGTGTATTTTTTTATTGATTTTATTTGGTAAAAGAATATTTCAGATCAATAAGCTGCAACGAAACAAGCGTCGTGAATACGAGCATGATCGTGTTAAATATCGTCATTTTACAAGTGAAATGTTTGATGAAACTCCTGATGATAAGCTTATTTATGCTGTTATATATCATATAATGGCAAAAGAAGATAAATTATATGAGGATGAAAAAATCAATGGTACTTTAAAAGATGTTTTAACTCATAGTGAGTTATTGGTTTATACAATTTTTCAAGTTGAATCTTCAATGGAAGGTAGACGGGGTTCGATACATTCGTTTTTCATTAACGAGCCGTATTGTCTTTATCGTCCTTATCTAAAAGAAGCTTTTGAGGCAGTTGGCTGTTATGAAATTGCTGAGCTGCTGGCATCGGCTGAAAAATTAGCATTGATGATTGAAAATGATGAAGAAATTGAAATAGATGATAGTGATTATGGTCGGTATAATTTTGCTGATTATACAAATGCATTGATGTCAATGCTGAAAGCTTCAGAAATTATATTAAAAACAGGTGAATTTATCAGAAAAAACAAAAAAGATTTTATTGATATGGAGGTAGTTAGTGATGAGTAAACAATTAGAACCAAAATATAATCATCGTAAGGTTGAAGAAGGAAAATATCGTCATTGGATCGATAAGAAATATTTTGAAGCAGGAGATACGAGTAAAAAACCGTATGCTATTGTAATTCCCCCACCAAATGTAACCGGAAAATTGCATTTAGGACATGCCTGGGATACAACTTTACAAGACATGATCATCCGTTATAAAAGAATGCAGGGATATGATGCTTTATGGCTTCCAGGAATGGATCATGCGGGAATTGCTACCCAAGCAAAAGTAGAAGCTAGGATGCGTGAAGAAGGAGTTTCTCGTTATGATTTAGGACGTGAGGGATTTTTAGAAAAAGCCTGGTCATGGAAAGAAGAATATGCGTCAATTATTCGCTCGCAATGGGAAAAATTAGGATTATCTCTAGATTATTCAAAAGAACGTTTTACTTTAGATGATGGTTTAAGTGATGCTGTTAAAGAAGTATTTGTTAAGTTGTATAATGAAGGTTTGATTTATCAAGGAAAGAGAATTATTAATTGGGATCCTGTTCAAAGAACAGCTTTAAGTAATATTGAAGTAATTCATAAAGAAATTGAAGGCGCAATGTATTATTTTAAATATCAGATCGTTGATAGTGATGAACAATTGATCATTGCTACGACACGACCTGAAACAATGTTTGCTGATCAGGCAATTTTTGTCCATCCTGATGACAAAAGATATACCCATCTAGTTGGTAAGAAAGCTATCAATCCTGCTAATGGAGAAGCTTTACCGATCATGGCAGATAGCTATATTGATATGTCATTTGGGACAGCAGTTATGAAATGTACACCTGCTCATGATCCTAATGACTTTGCTTTAGCGAAAAAATACGATTTAGATATGCCGATTTGTATGAATGATGATGGAACGATGAATGAATTGGCTCATAAATATCAAGGAATGGATCGTTTTGAGTGTCGAAAAGCTTTAGTAGCTGATTTTGAAGCTGCGGGAGTTGTTGATCATATTGAAAAACATCTCCATCAAGTAGGGCATTCAGAAAGAAGTAATGCGATTGTTGAACCATATTTATCAAAACAATGGTTCGTTAAAATGAAACCGTTGGCGAAAGCGGCTTTAGATAATCAATTAAAAGATTCTAAAGTTAATTTTGTACCTGAACGTTTTGAAAAAACATTCAATCAATGGATGGAAAATATTGAAGACTGGTGTATTTCCCGGCAGTTATGGTGGGGTCATCAAGTACCGGCCTGGTATCATAAAGAAACCGGTGAAGTATATGTAGGTAAGAGTGCTCCTGAAGATATTGAAAATTGGATTCAGGATGAAGATGTTTTAGATACCTGGTTTTCTAGTGCTCTTTGGCCATTTTCAACTTTGGGCTGGCCAAATACTGATAGTGAACTATTTAAACGTTATTTTCCAACTAATACATTAGTAACAGGTTATGATATTATTTTCTTTTGGGTAAGTAGAATGATTTTCCAATCACTACATTTTACTGATCAAAGACCGTTTGAACATGTTTTGATTCATGGTTTGATTCGTGATGAACAAGGAAGAAAAATGTCTAAATCATTAGGTAATGGTGTTGATCCAATGGATGTTATCGATGAATATGGTGCTGATACATTACGTTTCTTCTTGACAACTAATTCTGCACCAGGGATGGATCTACGCTATATTCCAGAAAAACTTGAAGCTTCATGGAATTTTATTAATAAGATCTGGAATAGTGCAAGATTTGTCTTGATGAATATTGATGAATCAATGAAGTATGAAGATCTTTCATTTGAGAATCTTAATTTATGCGATAAATGGATCTTAAATCGTTTAAATGAAGTTATTCGTGAAGTTGATATCAACATGGATAAATTTGAGTTTGTTAATGTCGGAAGTGAATTATATAAATTTATCTGGGATGATTTTTGTTCTTGGTATATCGAACTTACTAAAGTTCATTTAAACAGCGATAACGCTATAGAAAAACAGGCTAGTTTGAATACTTTAGTTTATGTTTTAAATGCCATCGTGAAGATGTTACATCCATTTATGCCATTTGTAACAGAAGAAATCTTCCAGGCAATTCCACATCTTGAAGAATCTATCTGTATTGCTTCATGGCCAAAAGTAAATAATGAATTTAATGATGCGACAATTAATGATCAATTTACATATTTAATTGATATTGTAAAGGGTATCCGTGAAATTAGAACGCAGTATACAATTAAAAATGCAGTCGAAATAGCTTATTCGATTGCGACAAAGAATGCAGCTTTAGAAACATTGATGGATCAATGTTTGCCATATATTAAAAAATTATGTAATGCTCGTTGTCTTGGTTATAATCTTGATGCTGATGGTGAAGTAGCTAATATTACGATCAAGGGCGGAAATTCATTATTGGTAGAATTAGGTGATTATATTGATAAAGAGGCTGAAAAAGAAAAATTGTTGGCACAGTTAAAGAAGCTTGAAGGTGAAATCAAACGTTGTCAAAATATGCTTTCAAATGAAAAGTTTACATCTAAAGCACCTAAAGAAAAAGTCGCTTTAGAAAGAAGTAAATTAGCTGATTATCAATCAAAATATGATGCTGTAAAAGAAAAATTAGCGATGATGTAAAACTGTTGAAATTTTCAACAGTTTTTTTTCATAAAAAAATTATTTTTTGAAGTAAAATCAATAATTTGAGGGTAAATAATAATAAGAGGTTTAATAAAAGTGTGGGGTTAGATAAGGAGGAAATGAAAAATGAATGAATTGCAATTATGTAGTCAGATGCAAATTTCTGGTGGTGGATTTACAACTATTTTCTTTTGTGTGGTTATGGGTGCTGCTGTTTATAAGATGGCAAAGTCAACGGCTGGAAGAGTATCGATACCTAGAATTATTTCAATTGAGTGGCGTTAAAATGAAAGAATTGCCTGTTGCATCACAAAAACAAGTCAGTGGTGGGTTTGCTTTACCTTTTATTATTACATTGATTGCCGTTAGCGGAGCAGTCAATGTAGCAAGAGTAATAAGAAGTCATTATTCGGTTACGAGAAGTCGTTAATATGAAAGGCTAAAAAGCCTTTCATATTTTATAACTATATGCATATTCTTTATTGGAGGTGGAATATGAAGGTAGTTAGGTTAGTTGTTGTCGTATCAATGCTTTTATCATTATTGTTTGGAGGATTTTATCTAAAGTTTTTTTCATCTATTCAAAGTAAGATCAATGCTTACATAGTGCAGGTAGGAATTTATAAGCAGGATGAAAATGCCAATGAAATGGTAGCAAAATTAACGGAATTGCAGCAACCGAATTATAAGTATCAAAAAGATAATAATTTTGTTGTTATTACTGGAATATTTTTAGATGAAGAGGAGGCTAAAAAGATGGGAAATACAATTAGTGAAAAGGGAATTACCTGTGTGATCAAACAAGTACAATTTGATAGTAGTTTTAAAGAAGTTATTGAACAGCAAAATTATGAAGCCATCATTAATGAGCTAGGATCATGAAAATAAAAAATTATCCCCAAGAAGAACGACCACGAGAAAAAGCTTATTATTACGGAATTGAAAGTTTGAGTAATGTTGAATTACTTGCCTTGATTTTACGGACAGGTAATAAGCAGGAGTCAGTTTTAGAGTTGGCGCAGCGATTGATCAATGAAGTTGGGGGCTTAGCTTATTTAAAAGATATAACTTATCATCAGCTTGTTTTGATCAAGGGAATCAAGAAGGCTAAAGCCATTGAAATATTGGCAGTAATTGAACTTACAAAAAGATTAAGACAAGTACAAGGAATATCGTCAGTTATTAAAGAACCGATCGATGGTTATAATCTCGTTAAAGATAAATTGATGTTTGAACAACAGGAAAAAGTAATAATTTTATGTTTGAATTCAAGATTAGAAGTGATGAAGGAAAAAACAGTATTTATTGGAAGTAACAATATTTCAATTATTAGTGGACGTGAGCTATTTAAAGAAGCACTGATATGTGGCAGTAGTCGAATCATGGTGATTCATAATCATCCTTCAGGTAATCCTACACCTTCATCAGAAGATGTTGAAACGACGAAACGTTTATATAAAATGGCTGAAGAATTGGAAATTGAAGTTATCGATCATTTAATAATTGGAAGAAATAAATTTTATAGTTTTGCTTCAAAAGAAATTATTGAAGTCTAAAGTTAATTGATTATTTTATATTAATGCCTTATAATGGTATCAGCATGTGAGGTGATAATTTGAATAATCGAAAGAAACAACGAAACAGAAGAATCATTTTAATAATTACAATTGCAATTATTGTTTTTTCAAGTATCTCATTAATTTTTTCAAGAACACAATGGGGAATTGAAAGAATGATCAGTGATTCAGTGGCTGTAGTAGAGTATTATGTGATAAAAAAACCAATTGAGTTTGTAAGTGGCTTATTTAGTGAATACAATGAATTAAAGGATGTTTATAACGAAAATAAGATTTTAAGAGCTAGATTAGCGGCTTATGCGAGTGTTGAAGTTAATACTGATGTTTTATCAGGGGAAATAGATGATTTGAAAAAAGCTTTAGATCTTAGTCATTTACCAACTGATTATAATGTAAAGACGGCAACTGTCATTGCTCGTGATGCCAGCAGCTGGACCAATGAAATAACGATTGATTTAGGAAGTATGGCTGGTGTAAGCAAAGACATGGTAGTTGTTGCTTCTAAAGGAATGGTGGGGAAAGTAACTTCGGTAACTGAAGTTAGTGCTACTGTTCAATTATTGACAACGGAAAAACCTGTTTCCGATTTACCAGTTCAAATTATGAATGGTGACCAAAATGTTTATGGTTTATTAAAGCGTTATGATGTTGAAAGTAAATGTTATGAGGTAACATTATTGAGTGATGTCGATAAACTAGAAGATAATGCTAAGGTTATTACTTCTGGCTTAGGTGGTGATCAAAAAGCCCCTAAAGGAATTTACATAGGAACAGCTGAGGTTATAGATGTTTCTAATGATGGTACAACCAAGACCCTTAAAGTTAAACCGGCTGAGGATTTTAGTGATTTGAGTTATGTTTCAGTAGTTTTTAGAGGAAATGATGATGAATAAAAAATTATATCGTTATTATTTAGTAATGGCGCTTAGTTTTGTAATTGATAGTGTTATCAATTATTATCTTCCTTTTAATTTTGATAAATCGGGAATCACAATTATACCTTGTATTGGTTTGATGATGTTTACCTTGTTGAATAATACTATTGGTGATGAACATCGCTATATTTTTGCAACGGTAACAGGGTTGTATTATGCAATCGTTTATGCTAATAGTTTATTAATATATGTTTTACTGTATTGTTTATATGCTTTTTTAGGAAAAAAATATACTAAATTAGCGACTTTTACCCTTTTAGAAATGTATATCGCTGTAATTGTGACAATAATCGCGCAAGAGATCGTGTTATACTGGTTAGTGTGGATAACAAATATTACGCAACTTTCGATAATAACTTTTATGATAAATCGTTTGTTGCCAACTGTAGCGGTTAATTTATTTTTAATTGCACCAGTATATTTTATCCATAAGAAATTAGGATTCGAGGGTAAGATCAATGCATATCAAAGTAAAAGGGGTTAATGGTCATCTAGTTTTTGTTTTTGATGATAGTCAAGAATTTAATAGTTTAATAAGTGAATTAAAAAGTCTTTTAGAGTCTCCATTACTTAAAAGTGATGGTTATTATCCAAAGGCTTTTTTTGATTTTAAAAGTCGAATTTTGAGTATTCATGAATTATCAAAATTATTAGAACTATTATTTGAAAAACAAGTTTTGTTATTTGATGGCATTAATATGATAAAAAAAGAACATAAAAATAAGATCAAAGTAATTGAAGAGACGATTCATTCAGGTGAAGTTTTAGAATTAGATCAAGATACTTTGATTATTGGACAGATAAATCCTGGAGCAATCGTGCGTTTTAGCGGAAAATTATATGTGATGGGAAAAGTGTGTGGTTTTGTTGAGGGAATGAATGCTGATGCGAAGATCAGTGGACAATGTTTTAAAAATGCTCATGTTAGAATTAATGGAGTATCTCGACAAAATTATACAAGTTTTGAACTTACGATGCTTTATTATAAAGACAATGAAATATTCTTAGATAAGGGGGACATGATTTATGTCTAGAGTTATAGTAGTTACTTCTGGTAAAGGCGGGGTAGGTAAAAGCAGTATAAGTGTCAATCTGGCTAGTGCTTTAGCGTATTCTAAATTTAAAGTTTGTTTGATTGATGGTGATTTTGGACTCAAAAATTTGGATGTTATGATGGGTTTAGAAAATAGAGTAGTTTATGATTTAAATGATGTAGTTGAAGGTCGTTGTACAATTGAACAGGTTTTGGTTAAAGATAAAAGAATAGCTGGATTGAGTTTATTACCGTCGTGCAAATCATTATCATTTGAAAATTTAGATACAAAGATAATGAATTCTTTGATTGAAAGGTTAAGTAAAGATTTTGATTTTATTATTGTAGACAGTCCGGCAGGTGTTGAAAAAGGATTTGAATATTCAGCATCGTTAGCTAGTGAAGCAATCGTAGTTGTCAATCTTGATGTATCATCATTACGTGATGCCGATAGAGTTGTGGGGCTATTGATGAAAAAAGGTATTAATACGATTAATATGGTAGTTAATAAAGTTAATCTTGATGATATTGAAAGTTCTCGTTCGTTAACGATCGATGATGCTAAAGAAATTTTATCATTGCCGTTATTGGGAATTGTATATGATAGTCATGATATGATAGAAGCTAATAATCGTGGTGTACCGATCTTTTTAGATCAGCAGCACTTATTACATACATGCTTTTTAAATATCGCAAAACGTTTATTAGGACATCAGGTTCCATATGTGAAATATAAAAAGAAAAGTTTAATTCGTCGATTTTTTTATTCATGATTTAAGTCTTTAATATAAATTGTTATCATATAATGAATTAGGTGATATGATGAATGATCTTGATGATGTAAGAAAACGTATGCATAAAAGGCGTCAAAAACCTTTAAATGATGATAATTTTAAGCGGTTTTATAATTTTATGGTTAAATTTATGGTCGTGATTTTAGTGGTTTTAGTTTCGATGTCGTATGTTAAATTAAACCCTGATTCAAATCTAAAGAAAATAATTTTAAATGATGCTAATTATAAAATGGTTACCAGCTGGTTATCAGATACGCTATTTTCGTTTTTACCTTCAAATGAGACCCCGGTATCTAGTGAAATCAGTTATCAGCATGTAAAAGATGATTACTATAAAAATAATAGTAATGAGGTTTTAAGCATTGAAGCGGGGAGAGTTATCGAGGTAGGAACGGATGAAAGTTTAGGTAGTCATGTTGTTATTTTAGGTAAAAATAATGTAACGATCACTTATAGTGAGATCGATAATGTAATGGTGACACTGTATGATGAGGTAGATCAAGGGATGGTTCTAGGAAGTTATAATGAAAAGTTTATTTTGCAGTTTGATTATCTTGGTAAAGAGATAAGTTATGAAGAGTATCAAAGGATGGAATAACTGGTATATCCATCCTTTTACTATGATGTATATCTTGATTAGTATTATAAATAATAATTTCTTTAATTATATTAGTGCTTTAATGATTGTTTGTATTCATGAGTATGGACATTATTATTTTGCTAAAAAATTTAATTTTGAAATTGAAAAAGTTGAGATATTTCCTTTTGGGGCTTTTTTAAGTGTCAATGATTATGGAATGCATCATGTTTGTGAAGAATTGATCATGTTGATGGCAGGGTTATCAGTACATTTACCTATTTATTTTATAATTGAAATATTTATTCAAAATCAGTATTTATTAGAAGTTAATCGTTTGGTATTTATTTTTAATTTTTTACCTATTTATCCATTAGATGGTTCTAAGATCTTACTGCTTTTATTGTCTTTGATCAAAGATTATTATCAAGCAATCAAATTACAAATAAAAATATCTTTGTTTGCTTTATCGATATTAATCGTCTTATATAACAAGATTGGTTATTTGCTGGTGTATTTTTATTTACTGTACGCTAACTATGAATATATTAAAGAATTTCGATATATGATCATCCGTCTTTATTTAAAAAGGATGCAGGGTAGTCAGTATAAGCATTGTAAGATCAATTATAATTTTAATTTTTATCGACCTTATTATAATATCTATGTAATTGATGGAAAGACATATAATGAAAGGCAAATGTTACAATTTTTAATAAAAAAGCTAAAAACAGATTGACTTTAGGACATAAATTTAATATAATGCAACTGTTGTAGACCTCTAGCTACAACCGCACATAAAAGGTATTAAAGCAATGCTGCCTTGGTTGGCGAGTCTTAGAATATTTATAGGAGGTGCGATATGTACGCAATTATTGAAACAGGTGGAAAACAAATCAAAGTTGAAGCTGGAGATACTATTTTTGTAGAAAAATTAGATGTTGAAGCAGGAGAAAAAGTAGTTTTTGATAAAGTATTATTAGTTGGTGATAAAACTACTAAATTAGGAGCTCCTTATGTTGAAGGGGCAACTGTAGAAGCTACTGTTGAAAAACATGGTAAAGAAAAGAAAGTTGTTGTTTATAAATACAACCCTAAAAAACATTATCACAAAAAACAAGGTCATAGACAACCTTATACAAAATTAGTAATCAATGCTATCAATGGATAATGATCAAAGTATTAATTAAAAAAAAAGAAAATCAAATCATTAATTTCAAAATAACTGGTCATGCTAATAGTGATGTTTATGGCAAAGATTTAGTTTGTGCAGGTGTTTCTACAAGTAGTATAGGAACATTAAATATGCTAGTTAAAAAAGGATTTTTAGATGATCATATTGGAACGATCGAAGTTAATGAAGGATATATAAACATAATCGTAAAACAAGTAGATGAGATTTGCCAAGTGGTGCTAGAGACGCTTGAGACAACTTTGGATACTATGGCTGAAGATTATGGACAATTTATTGAAATATCTAAAGTGGAGGTGTAACATATGATGTTCAAATTAGATTTACAATTATTCGCTTCTAAAAAAGGGGTAGGGTCAACTAAAAATGGTCGTGATTCTAGATCAAAAAGATTAGGAGCTAAATTAGCTGATGGGCAATTTTGCACAGCAGGATCTATTATTTATAGACAAAGAGGAACTAAAATTCATCCAGGTACTAATGTAGGAAAAGGTGGAGATGACACTTTATTTGCTACAGTTGATGGGATCGTAAAATTCGAAAGACTTGGTAGAGATAGAAAAAAAGTTTCAGTTTATCCAGCTGCATAATTTAATCCCTGAAAAGGGATTTTTTTGTATCGATTGGTAAATAATAAGAAAAGAGGTGGATTTATGCAATTTATTGATAAGGCAAAAATTAGAGTTGAAGCCGGTAAGGGTGGTGATGGAACAGTTGCTTTTAGACGTGAAGCCCATGTTCCTAAAGGTGGACCTGCTGGTGGTGATGGAGGAAAAGGTGGTAGTGTCATTTTTGAAGCTACAACATCACTTTCAACTTTATTGGATTTAAAATATAATCGTTTATATAAAGCGCCTTCAGGACAAAATGGAATGGCTAAAAAAATGCACGGTAAAGATGCTATTGATACGTTGATCAAGGTTCCGGTTGGAACAGTAATCATCAATGAGGAAACAAATCAGATCATGGCAGATCTAACTGAAGATAAACAGCGTGTAGTTATTGCTAAAGGGGGTCGTGGTGGTCGTGGAAATGCCCGTTTTGCAACTTCAAGAAATCCGGCTCCGCAAATTTGTGAACGCGGTGAACCGGGGGAAAAATTTGATTTACAGTGTGAATTAAAGTTATTGGCTGATGTTGGATTAGTAGGTTTTCCATCAGTTGGAAAATCAACTTTACTTTCCGTTGTTTCTAGAGCTCGTCCTGAAATAGCAGATTATCATTTTACAACGATCGTACCGAATTTAGGAGTAGTACAGGTAAAAGATGGGCGTAGTTTTGTGATGGCTGATTTACCAGGGCTGATTGAAGGAGCAGCGCAAGGCAAAGGGTTAGGACATCAATTTTTAAGACATATCGAACGTTGTCGGGTAATCGTTCATATTATTGATATGGGAGCTGTTGATGGTCGGGATCCGTACGAGGATTATGTGACGATAAATAAGGAATTAGGTGAATATCAGTATCGTTTATTAGAACGGCCTCAAATCGTTGTTGCTAATAAAATGGATGAAGAAGGGGCTGAAGAAAATCTAGCTCGTTTTAAAGAATTAGCTGGTGATGAAGTTAAAGTTTTTCCAATTAGTGCTATCATCCATGATGGCGTTGACCAAGTATTATATGCAATTGCAGATACTTTAGCTGCTACTCCAGCGTTTACACTGGAAGAAAGTGACGAAGAAAATACAGTTCTTTATACAATGAATGATGAAGAAGAAAAACCATTTGAATTACATAATTTGGGTAATGGAAACTGGAAGATCACTGGTAAACGGATTGAAAGAATGGTAGCGATGACTTCATTAGTAAGTGATGATTCTTTAAAACGTTTATTGATCAAATTAAGAAATATGGGTGTTGATGATGCTCTAAGAAATGCCGGAGCTAAAGATGGCGATAATGTTGCTATTGCGGATTTTGAATTTGATTATTATGAGTAATCAAATTATCATTTTATAATGTTGAGGCTAAATAAAATAATTAACCAGATTATTTTGGGTCTCTAAATTTCCGTGGGGTTTAAAAAAATGAGACTCTAAAATAAAGTGGGGTTTTGGTGACCCCACTTCTGTTTATAGTTGAAAAAGTATCATTCAATACCGTGGGGTCAAGAATGATACTTTTAATATGCCGAAACAACCATTTTATTTAATTATTATCTGTTTTTTAAAGTTTTTGTGACAGTCTTTACATATAAATCTTCTACATCTGTAATTGATGACGGTTTTATTAGTGTTGAAAATAGAATGAGTAATTTTCTTTGATTTATAGGTTTTAACATTAGCATTCAAACTACTGCAACAGGGGCAGGATTTAATCTTTTTAGTTAAAGTAACATTAATGTTTATAATATCGCGAGATCTAACAATATTGATATCTTGAATATCGTCAGGTTGTAAACCCAATAAATTTATAGTATCATAATCCATGAGATAACACTCTCCTTTCAAATATGGTTGTATCTGCAAAAACAATCATATCATGAAAGGATTTTTTCATACTATAAGAGCACCCCACGAAAGTTTAAAGTACAAAAAAAGCCGACCCCATGAAACTTTATACCTAGGGGTCGACCCCACACTAATTTAGATATCGATTATTTTAGCCTTTTTATTATTTGTCGAAAAAGTTAGAAAAATAAAAGAAGTGTTTTAGATATAAAGATGGTATAATGATATGGAAAGGGTGATAACATGGGAATATATTTAAATCCAGGGAAGATGTCATTTTTACAGGCGACAAAGAATCCAATATATGTAGATAAATCATTATTGATAGAATATACTAATAGTTTGATGGGAATTAATGATTGTAAGATCTGTGTTTCAAGACCAAGAAGGTTTGGAAAGAGTACCGATGCTAATATGTTAGTGGCTTATTATTCTAAGGGCTGTGATTCATCGGATATATTCAATGATTTAAAAATAAGTCAAACAGAATTATATCAAAAGCATATAAATAAACATAATGTGATTCATCTTGATATCCAAAAGTTTTTAAGTGTTAATGATTCTATTCAGGAAATGATCAAAGATATAAACGAATCAATTTTATTTGAACTAATTGAAGAATATGGAGATATTAAATTTATAAGAAAAGATATCTTATCAAGGGTATTATCACAAATATTTGCTTACACTAATGAAAGTTTTATTTTTATCATTGATGAATGGGACTGTATTTTTAGAGAATATAAAGAGGATAAAGAAGCTCAGGAAAAATATCTGGATTATTTAAGACTGTTATTCAAAGAACAGCCATATGTCGAACTGGTCTATATGACGGGAATCTTGCCAATCAAGAAATATGGAACCCATAGTGCCTTGAATATGTTTGATGAAATCTCGATGGTTGATCCTGGACTGTTACCTGAATTCATGGGCCTTACAGAAAAAGAAGTGGAAAATTTATGTATAAAATATGATGTTAGTTTTGAAATGATGAAACAGTGGTATGATGGTTATCAATTGACCAAAGAAATATCTGTGTTTTCACCAAGATCAGTAGTTGCTTCAATTACTAGAAAGAAGTTTGATAACTACTGGACAAATACCGAAACATATGAAGCATTAAGAGTCTATATCGATATGAATTATGATGGCTTGAAAGATGAAGTAGTAAAACTTTTAGCAGGAGAGGATGTAAGGATCAATACTGATAAATTTCAAAATGATATGACGACGTTCAAATCAAAAGATGATGTCTTGACACTGCTGATACATCTAGGTTATCTAGGATATAATAGAGAGAATCAAAAATGTTATATTCCCAATAAAGAAGTAACGAGTGCTTTTATTAATTCAATTGAAGATTCCAACTGGAAAGAAACAACAAGAGCCTTATTGAACAGTCAGGAATTATTAGAAGCAACATGGCAAAAAGACGAAGAAGCGGTAGCCAAGTATCTAGAAGAAGCCCATTTAGATACAGCGATATTAACATATAATAATGAAAATGCTCTATCATATACGATATCGATAGCATATATGGCAGCAAGGAATCATTATACGATAATAAGAGAAATGCCTGGAGGAAAAGGGTATGCGGATATGGTTTTTATCCCCAAAGATGATAAACCGGCATTGATCGTTGAATTGAAATGGGATCAGGAGGTAGAGACAGCAATAGATCAAATCAAAGAGAAGAAATATTATTTTGGATTAGAAAAGTATTTAGATAATTTACTGTTGATTGGGATCAGTTATAATAAAGAGACAAAGAAGCACAGTTGTAAAATTGAAAAATATAGACAGTGATCAAAGGAGGTGACAGGATGGGAATATATTTAAATCCAGCTAATAATGGATATTCAGAAACAAAAAACGGCAAAGTCTTTGTTGATAAGTCTTTGTTGATAGATTACACAAATCAAGTTATAAAAACACCACAAAAAAATATCTGTATATCAAGACCAAGAAGGTTTGGAAAGAGCACCGATGCTAATATGTTAGTGGCTTATTATTCTAAGGGCTGTGATTCATTGGATATATTCAACGATTTAAAAATAAGTCAAACAGAATTATATCAAAAGCATATAAATAAACATAATGTGATTCATATCGACGTTCAAAAGTTTTTAAGCAACAGCGAAGATATTGATAAGATGATAAAACTTTTAACGCAAAGAATAATCAATGAGATAAAAAAAGAATATGATGTTGAGTTGTTTGATGAGACAAGTTTATCAATGTCATTTGAAGATATATTTGCAAAGACAGGGGAACAATTTGTTTTTATCATCGATGAATGGGACTGTATCTTTAGAGAATATAAAGAGGATAAAGAAGCTCAGGAAAAATATCTGGATTATTTAAGACTGTTATTCAAAGAACAGCCATATGTCGAACTGGTCTATATGACGGGAATCCTGCCAATTAAGAAATATGGAACCCATAGTGCTTTGAATATGTTTGATGAAATCTCGATGGTTGATCCTGGACTGTTACCTGAATTCATGGGCCTTACAGAAAAAGAAGTGGAAAATTTATGTATAAAATATGATGTTAGTTTTGAAATGATGAAACAGTGGTATGATGGTTATCAATTGACCAAAGAAATATCTGTGTTTTCACCAAGATCAGTAGTTGCTTCAATTACTAGAAAGAAGTTTGATAACTACTGGACAAATACCGAAACATATGAAGCATTAAGAGTCTATATCGATATGAATTATGATGGCTTGAAAGATGAAGTAGTAAAACTTTTAGCAGGAGAGGATGTAAGGATCAATACTGATAAATTTCAAAATGATATGACGACGTTCAAATCAAAAGATGATGTCTTGACACTGCTGATACATCTAGGTTATCTAGGATATAATAGAGAGAATCAAAAATGTTATATTCCCAATAAAGAAGTAACGAGTGCTTTTATTAATTCAATTGAAGATTCCAACTGGAAAGAAACAACAAGAGCCTTATTGAACAGTCAGGAATTATTAGAAGCAACATGGCAAAAAGACGAAGAAGCGGTAGCCAAGTATCTAGAAGAAGCCCATTTAGATACAGCGATATTAACATATAATAATGAAAATGCTCTATCATATACGATATCGATAGCATATATGGCAGCAAGGAATCATTATACGATAATAAGAGAAATGCCTGGAGGAAAAGGGTATGCGGATATGGTTTTTATCCCCAAAGATGATAAACCGGCATTGATCGTTGAATTGAAATGGGATCAGGAGGTAGAGACAGCAATAGATCAAATCAAAGAGAAGAAATATTATTTTGGATTAGAAAAGTATTTAGATAATTTACTGTTGATTGGGATCAGTTATAATAAAGAGACAAAGAAGC